>NC_010602.1:1597500-1937500 GCF_000017685.1 Leptospira biflexa serovar Patoc strain 'Patoc 1 (Paris)' | reverse complement strand
GGCATTGGCACCGACGATGGCCTTATTCGGTTGGACCACCATTCCCGTGATGGTCTTTACCAAATGGGAACCACGTGTGATGAGGGTAGAATCAATTCTAGTTTCGACTCCAAAGGTATCCTTTCTTGTTTTTAGTGCCATGACCACTTCTTCCATCGCTGTATTGCCTGCACGTTCTCCGATTCCATTGATCGTACATTCAATTTGTCTTCCACCAGCAAGCACTGTGGCAAGGGAATTGGCAACGGCAAGTCCTAGGTCATTATGGCAGTGGGCAGAAAATATGACTTTGTCTGCACCCTTTACTTTTTCTTTTAAAAAACGAAAGAGATCCATATACTCTTGTGGGGTTGTGTAACCAACGGTATCAGGGATATTGATGGTGGTTGCCCCTTCTTCGATCACAGCCTCGACTAACTCGCGTAAGAATTCCCATTCGGAACGTGTGGCATCTTCCGGTGAAAACTCAACATCGGAAACAAAGTCCTTTGCCATCCGCACGGCTATCCGTGCCATCTCGAGGACTTCCGTAGGGGACTTACCCAATTTGTGTTTCATATGGATGGGAGAGGAGGCGATAAAGGTATGAATGCGTTTGGATTTGGCGGGTTTCAGGGCATCACGAGCGGCTTCGAGATCTGGGCGTAAGGCGCGAGCCAATCCACAGATGGTCGGACCTTCAATCTCTCGGGCAATCCTTTCCACCGCTTTGAACTGAACGGGAGAGGATACGGGGAATCCAGCTTCAATGATGTCTACTTTCATCCGAGCGAGGTGCTGGGCAATTTCTACTTTTTCATCCTCACTCATGGCAGCACCAGGGCACTGCTCTCCATCCCGTAAAGTTGTATCAAATATCCGTACGTAATCTTCCATCTCCTTCCAGATCATAGTTTCCCCGAACTCTGTCAAGGAGTATGGAAGGCACCTGTGATCCAGCGGTATGGTTCCCCTGATTTGTCTATGGGAATGGGTTCTATTTTGCCTTCCGACCAAAACCGAATCGGTTTTTCCAAGTCATAGGAAACTTCTGGATTCGGTTGGTTTCGATGGAATCCGGCGACGTCTTCTCTTGGTTTTGGAAAATATGAGAGGAGGCAAACCCAGACAATGAGTGTGGCCAAAACAAAGGAATATGGCAAACGTTTTAGGATGGAAACCATGGCCCATGAGATTCCGAAAAAACTAAAGAACCAAAGAGGGAAGAGGTAACGAATTGGATACGGGTGGAGGTAGGTAAACCGACCCACAAGGATGAGTAATATGAGTAACACCGGCAATAGGACTAGAAATAAAATCCGAATGCGCATGGGAAACCGAAAGAACATAAGACCAGTGAATCCGAGTAATCCAAGTAAGGAATGATTTTGGTAGTAGATTTGTTTTCCGAAATCATAGAGGTAGGTTGTGGCTAAATGGAAGATGGTTTTGATTGGTTTTTGAGATAGTGATTCCCATAAAATTCCAAAACTATTCGGAATTTGGAGAAGATGTTTCATCCCCCAAAAAAACAATTCATTTGAAAAAAGGAAAAAAACAATCGTCCAGATGAGACGAATTCCCTGTGTTTTCAGAAATCCAATCGGTTGTTGATGTTTGGTTTCATAGAGATAAATCGTGACGAAACCAATACAACCAATGGAAAAGGAATACCGGTCCGAAAGGTAAAGAAAACTAAATCCAATCCAATAGAGGAGGATCTCAAAACTGAAAATGGGTTTGGTTTGTTCCCTCCTATGCTCTTGTTTTCGCACTGACTGATAGAATGTACAAACAAGTAACAAACTAAAAAAGAATCCCGTACTATGGTGGGCATTGGAAAAAAAATACACAAATGGAAGTGGGTTGTCTTTTGTGACCCAACCAAACAAGGAGTAGATGGTGACAAAGGATTGAAAGGCCACTAAGAAGAGTAGTGTTTCTTTTTTGGAACGGACCCCTAACATTCCGAAATACAAACCAAACCAAACGAGTGCCATCTGGAAAACTCCATAAATTGTCGGCAGATACAAAAATGGAAAAACAAGATACATACCCGCCATGAGCACTAAATCTGGAAAAAAATATGGTGAAGGAGGGAGGTACCAATGAGAAATCCCTTTTCCTGAAAACAAATCCAGAAGAACCAAAGGACTATAAAGTTGGTCGGCAGAATATAGGGATTGGAAATAGATAGTTTCGCATAACAAATAGTTAATGATCAAGGAGATGGTGAAAAAAAGGGCAAAGGGAAGGTGGGGGTATTTGTCCCATCCAGGAAATTGTACTTGGATTTTTGATTGGAAAAATTTCTGAAACATTTTGAAATGAAACCTATGTTGGAACCAAGTCCCCCTCGGGACAAATCACTTTCCTTTTTTTCTGTCAATTTAGCGGGGGGAGAGAATTGTTCTCTTCCACTTCACTTCTACCAATCCATTTTAGGAGGGGAAGTCGTGAAAGAAAGTTTTGGCCATGCGGAACTTGTCCTTTCAGGAAACCTAAAACTGGTGTTTTCCAAACCAACAGAACATTGCCCTGTGAGGCCAGGCACCATCACCTTGGAATGGGAAAAAGGAAAGGAAAACGATCCGATCTTCCAAAGATTCAAACCAGTCACAACCTTAGAAACAAAGGGTTACCATTTATGGGAAGACCCATGGGGAAATTGGGTTTGGGTTTACTTCTTTAAATAGTCAGCGAGTAAATCGGGAAAATCTGTGATGAGCCCTGATACTCCTACCTCAAGTAAGGTTTTCCACTCTCCTTCTTCATTCGGAGTGTAAGGGATGACAAGTAGGGACTCTGATTGACATTGGGTTACAAATTCCTTGGTACAGTGAGAAACATGGGGTAAAATTAAGTCAGGTTCATATTCCATGTAACGAGAGTTTAGCGAATCTCCTTTTTCGATTAGGAGTCCTCGGAGCACTTCAGTTTCTTCTTGCCTAACAAGCTCCACAAGTTCCCAATCAAAACTACTCACCCAAACACGATCAATTAATTGATATTTCCGAATCAGTTTGACAACGGCTTTGGCTAGTGCCACTCTCTCTTCTGTTTTGCCTTCACTTTTGAGTTCAATATCAAATACACTCGTTTCGGGTAGGGTTTGGACCACTTGGGAAAGAGTCGGAATTTGTTCTCCTTCAAAACTTTCATCAAAGAATCCACCGGCATCCAGTTCCGCTAACTTACGATAGCTGAATTCCGAAACTTTTCCTGTACCATCGGTGGTTCGGTCTACGGTAAAATCATGGATCACCACAAGTTCTCCCGAGCCGCATAACATCGTATCCAATTCGAAGAGATGTGTGAATTCTGACCCTACAAGGAAAGAGACAAGGGTATTTTCAGGTGCAAGGCCCCGAGCACCCCGATGGCCTATGTTTGCAGGTTCTTTCCCAAGAATTGTTTGTAACCTTTCGGTGCGTGGTTTCCACATGGTTTTACCCTGGTTGGATGGTGGATTCGTATCCTTCTTCTTCCATCGCTTCTTTGAACATCTGTTGTTTTAAATTTTCCCCTAAGTAACGATCAATGTAGATATGGATTGCATAGAGGATGGGTGTGATGAGAATGGCCACTCCCATTTTGTACAAAAAATTGGTACTCGCAATGGAAACAAGTTTTGGGACTGGGTGGTATTTCCCAAGTGCTATGAAAATCACAACAAAAGAATCGATGAGTTGTGAGATGACAGTGGAACCTGTTGCCCGAAGCCAAATGTGTTTGCCCTTTGTTTTTTTTCGAAGGAAATGGAAGGTATGTAAGTCAATCATCTGACCAATCACATACGCAATGATGGATCCAAGGATGACAAGGCCTGAATTGGCAAAGACGCGTTCGAAGGAGGCATCATCAATTGGTGAATCGGGGCTTGCGGGGATTTGGATGTCGATGACAATGAGAAGATAAGCAAACCCAATCATCACCATTCCGAGAAAGGTTGTGGCACGCACCACTTTCCTTCCAAAGTATTCGTTGAGTAAGTCCGTGATGATAAAGGTGACGGGAAAGGGAATCACACCCATGGTCATGGTGAACCCGAAGGCAAAAAATAATTTACTACCAGTGAGCTCTGCAAGCAGTAAAAAGGTCAGAAAAAAACTGAGAAGGACAGTATAAAGGATCACAGGTTTTTGTTTTAAGGCATGCATGGATTTCTTTTCCTCCCCATTCTAATTTTCACTAGGAGAGAATCCTTCCTAAAAAATCATGGGTTACAGATAGATAGAGCGAGTTTTGATTATTCTCTACTCTTTTTTTCTCACAAGTTCGATAATCAATCTAGAAGAAACGTATATGTCAGAATCACAATCCCCAAATGCCCCTAAACGCCCACTTTCGAATGTGGCGAAATATTCCTTACTATTTGCCTCCTGGTTCTTTTTATCCGCGATATCGTTTTATTTGGGAATGAATCTCATGCAAAATTCTGGTTCGAGTTTGGTCCTAAAGGACCTACCCAAAACAGGAAACACGAACCCAAGTGTTGTGGAAGCTTCCACACCGTCTCTCGGCACACCATCGGAAATGGAAACAACCAATCCGACAGATTCCAAACCAACTACCTCCGTGGAAGAAGAGGTGATGGAAACTCCTAATTTTCTCCCAGATGAAAATGTGAGTTTTCGTTCTTCTGCATGGTCTACGGACTGGACGGCGATGAAAAAAACGGTCCATCTTTATAACGAAATCCATCCCTTCATTTATACGATGAAAGGAGGGCTTTCCAATACTGGGGAGCTTATCTCTACTTGGTCAACCAGCTCCAGAAAAGAACGAGTCCAGGAACTTCGTGCCTTAAATCCAAACGTAAAAATCATCCCTACCATCTTTCGTTGGGAAAATCCAAAAGAAAAAATCCAAGAAAATATTGGAATGGGCGGACGAAATGATATCCGTGACCACCACATCCAAGTGATTGTGAACGAGATCATGACCTATGGATATGATGGAATTGACATCGACTATGAAGGGATGTCCTGCGACAAAAAAGAAAAGTTCGAAGAATTTTTTGCCCTTCTTGCCAAGGAAGTTCATAAAAAAGGGAAATTGATTTCGGTTGCCGTCCACCCAAAGACGCCGGCAGAAAAATCCAAAAAGAAAGAACTCCAATGCCGTGGACTTTCAAAACCCATCCAATTGGATTTTCGCGAAAATTGGAGAGGTCCTACCACTCATGACTATGCCTTCCTTGCCAAACATGCGGATCGTGTGAAGATCATGGCCTATGAACTCCACCCAAGGAAGTATCATAACCCAGGTCCAGGTCCACAAGCTCCCAATGTGTGGTTAAAAGACATCATCACCTATGCCAAAAAAAGGGTACCCACTCACAAACTTTATATGGCAATCCCTACTTATGGATATGACTGGGCACTCAATTGTAAGTCTTCTGCCAAGGCGATTTACCATTCGGATGCACAAAGGATCAAAGCAGGCACACATAAAAACCGCCAACCCACGGACATCAATCGTATCTTAAATGAAGAAAACAAAGTAGCAAGTTGGAGAAACTTATCCAAGTTTTCTGACATCCACAAAAACCGTGCCTATGAAGACCCTTCCTTGTGGTATACAAGTGGCGGTTGTGATCGAGTGGCGTTTTATATGAACCGTCGTGCCTTCGAAGAGAAGATGACTCTTTTACGTAAGTATGACCTCGGTGGATTTTCTTTTTGGCAACTCGTCACTGACAATGACCCTGAGATCAATGTTTATTTGAGTAAACTCGTACAAGGACAATTGCCACCAGTCGAAAAAGCGAAGGAAGAAGAAGAACCAAAAGAAGAAACAACAATCCAAAATACCGAATCCAAAGAAACGGTAAAGGTTTCCGAATCCAAACCAAAATCCAAATCAAAAACCAAACAGTTTTAAAATGAAAACTCTTATCTCTTCGGATGTTCGTTTGCTTGCGGACCTCATCCGAAAGGGAGGAGTGGTTGTATTTCCCACAGAAACCGTATTTGGAATTGGTGCGGCAAGTGACAACGAAGATGCCTGTTTACGGATTTACCAAATCAAAGGAAGGCCAAGTGATAATCCTCTTATCGCCCATTTTTCCTCCATCGATGCAATCAAAAAAGTCTGTTATGTGAATGAGGTCGCCAATCAGTTATTATGCGAATTTTCCCCTGGTCCATTTACCTTGGTTTTACCAAAAACTGATCCAAAGATCTTTCCAAAGCAGTTACCTACCTTAGCCGTTCGGATTCCGAAAAACCCAGTCATCCGCGAGTGGATTGAAGCATGCGGGTCACCCATCTCCGCACCTTCCGCCAACCTTTCAGGAAGGCCTTCCCTTACTCGCATGACAGATGTTGTGCGTTACTTTGATGGAATTGTGGATGGAATTTTGATCGCTGAAGAACCAAACTTAGGAATTGAATCCACAGTGCTTGGACTCACGACCGAAGTTCCCGTTCTCCTTCGGCCAGGTTCCATCGAATCACAGGCCTTAAGACGGTTTTTGCCAAATTTAGTGATTCCAAACGAAATCAAATCCAAAGATTCCAAATCCGAGGATTCCAAAACAAATCAATCCTTTGTCCCTTTGAGTCCAGGAATGAAATACAAACACTATGCCCCCAACGCAAAAGTGGTTTTACTTGAGACAGAGATTTTTTTATCAACATTTTCAAAACAAGGGATGGATCCTAAATTCGCTTGGATTGGGTTTTCCTTTGGTTCAAAAACTTTGCCGGAAGTGTTAGGAGGAAATCGAGTTTTGTGTGTTGCAAATAACATTGACTATATGGCAAAACTCTATGCGTTTTTTGAATCCTGTGATTTAGAAGGCTACAATCGAATTTATTGTGAAATGCCACGAGAGGAAGAAGGAAGGGAAGGCCTTCTCAATCGATTGGAAAAGGCTGCTGCTACGAGTTTCGAGTAAAAGATTGGATAGGATAAAATTACCAAACTCCCTAACCATTTGATTTTCCCTGTCCGATCTAACTTCCATCCCTTCAAAACCAATCACTTTTGTCTGCCAGTTTCCGTTTGGATACGTTTAGAATCACCTCAATTCGAATCTGTTTCCACTCAGATACGATTTTTCCAGTGGAGTTTGATCGGGGAAAGTAAGGATACTTCGCCAAGTGACTCCAGAATTTTCAATTCACTGAGTAGACCTCCAAGGAGAGGGATTTTATTTTTTAAGTTATAGGAAGGCAATTCTTCTGTGAGGTATATCCCTTTACCACCTAACTTCTCCTTCACGAATTCAATGGCATCGAGTAAACCACCAAGTGAATCAACAATTTTGTTTTCGGTTGTTGGTAAATAAACTCTTCCCATTCCAATGTTCGGAAGTTCTTTTAGGGGGATGTCCCTTCCTTCGGAAACACGTTTGTAAAACAAACCTTCTATTTTTTTGATTTGTGATTCTAAGTACAATACACTTTGTTTGGAGAGAGGTTGGAACTCAGAATGGATGTCCCGGAAAGGGTAAAATCCAACTGCTTCTTTATTCAAATGAAATTTTTTATACAATTTCTGTAAATTGGCACGGATACTCACCGCTCCAATGGACCCTGTGATACAAACAGGAGAGGCTGTGATGTAATCGGCTGCAGTTGCAATGTAATACCCACCGCTTGCCACTGTGTCTTTAAAATAGGCTGTGACCGGTTTGGTTTTCTTTAATTCCAAAATTTCTTGGTGGATTTGTTCCGAATAAAAAGCAGACCCACCGGGAGAGGAAATTTCTAAGATCACAGCTTTGATTTTTTTATCTTCACCTAATGCTTTTAAGGTGGGGATTAAGGAAAATGCTTCTATTTTTCCATTTTCTCTATTTTTATGTAAATAATCTCCACCGGTGATCCCTCCTTCTAAAGGAAGAATGACCACTTCCTTGTTTGCTTTGGGAAATAAGGAAAATTCTTTTACTGTTTGGTAGACAATCGGATACACTCTCGAAAAAATCTTTCGATCTTCCGAAAAAAACTCTGATTCGGTTTTGATGCCATGGATCACTCCTTCCGTAAGTAAGTCATCCGCAGATAACATCGGTTTGTAAAAGAATGGTTCTAGCGATTTTTTTCCATTGGTGAGTGATTCTAATAGGAGAGTGCGAAGGTTTAAGATGAGTGATTCTAAGTTTTTTCGTGCTTCTTTTGAGAACTCTCCCCGAGTGAAACTTTCGGCAAAGGACTTGTAGGGACCGGAAGCAAAAGCTTGGACTTCGATCCCCCAGGTTTTTAAAAACTTACCAAAGAACATTGGTTCGGCGCTTGGTAATAAAACTGTAAACTCGGATTCTGGTGCCAGGTAAGCTTCATTTGCGATTGTTAGGAGGAGTAATGTCCCCATGCCACCTTCTTTGGCAAACATACGGATGGTTTTTCCACTGTCTCGGATGGCTTTGAGTTCGTTTCTGATTTCATAAAATTCCGAAAGAGTCCATTCCAATGGAGGTAAACTGATATCGAGGGTTTTGATTTTCGGATTTTTTTGTAAGGTTCGCAGTAGTACAAGGAGTTCCAATCGAGTGATGGTTTCTTCCTTTCCTTGGAATTTTTTCACAAAAAATGATTTATAGGAGTCCTCAAACTGGGGGGGCATTTCCAATTCATAGACCTCTCGGTTCCGTTGGAAAAGAAGGCTTAGACGTAGGTAAAATAGGTACAAAACTCGGAATGGCAAAAAAAGAAGTAAAAAAAGAATTCGAAACACGATAAGTCCTCTTCCTTCCATTCCTTAAAATTCTTTCCAGAATGAAAGAGGAAAACAAGCTATCCGATGTGGATTCCTTTATACGCATTCGTGGCGCTCGTGAACATAACCTTAAGAACTTAAACCTCGACATTCCAAGAGACAAACTTGTCGTGATCACAGGTCTTTCCGGATCTGGAAAATCCTCTCTTGCCTTTGATACGATCTATGCAGAAGGGCAAAGGCGGTATGTGGAATCCCTTTCCAGTTATGCCAGGCAGTTCCTCGGCCAGATGGAAAAACCCGAGGTAGACCAAATTGAGGGACTTAGTCCTGCCATCTCGATTGAACAAAAAACCACACACCGTAACCCTCGTTCCACTGTAGGAACGGTCACAGAAATTTATGACTACTTACGTTTGTTATATGCCCGAGTGGGTAAACCCCATTGCCCCAAATGTGGAACTGCCATTTCCAGTCTGTCCGTTGACCAGATCACGGACCGAATCAACATTTTCCAAGAAGGAACAAAACTCCAAATCCTAGCCCCCGTCATCCAAGGGAAAAAAGGAGAACATAAGGAAGTATTGGAGAGGTTCAAAAAGGAAGGTTTCAATCGGGTGCGTGTGAATGGGCAGGTGTATTCCTTGGAAGATGAAATCCCACTCAAAAAGAATTTTAAAGCGGATATTGATATCGTTGTGGATCGGATTGTGATGAAACCTGGGATCCAATCTCGATTGTCTGATTCTGTGGAAACAGCATTAAAAACAGCAGATGGGATTGTCGTTGTGGAAGATGGGGAAAAAGACCATCTCTTTTCGCAAAAACTATCTTGTCCCAAATGTGATGATGTGAGTATCCCTGAACTCACACCACGGTTATTTTCCTTTAATTCCCCTTTTGGTGCTTGTTCCAACTGTGATGGACTGGGTGCCCTTCTTGAATTTGATGAAGCACTTCTTGTCACTGATAGAGAAGCTTCTCTTGCGGAAGGTTGTATCGAAGCTTGGGGTGGTTCGAAGTCCAACTCCTATTGGTACATGGCCACCATTCAAGCCTTATCCAAAAAATTAAAATTCAATTTGAATACATCTTGGAAAGATTTACCCGAAAAAATACGGAATACCATCTTACATGGTGATGCTTCCATCCATATCGATTATGATTTTCGCGGAGCCAATTCGCATTACGAATTTTCCAAAAATTATGAAGGTGTCATTCCCAATTTAAAACGCCGTTATAAAGAAACGAAGTCAGATTCGATGAGGCAATGGTTTGAATCTTTTATGACAAATCATGATTGTGATGAATGTCATGGAAAACGACTTCGCAAAGAAGCCCTGGCAGTCAAAGTACAGGGCATCGGAATTGATGCCTACACTGGATTTTCAATCGAAAAGGCATTGGAGTTTACAAAACAATCTGCCTATCAGGGAGCTGAGGACACCATCTCCAAACCCATCCTAAAGGAAATCTTACAACGGTTACATTTTTTAAATGATGTGGGAGTCGGGTATCTCAATCTCAGTCGGTCGGCAGGGACTCTTTCTGGTGGTGAGATGCAAAGGATCCGACTGGCAACCCAAATTGGATCTCGGCTCATGGGTGTTTTATACATCTTGGATGAACCTTCCATTGGCCTCCACCAAAGGGACAATACGAAACTGGTCCAAACCTTAAAAGGCCTACGCAATTTAGGTAATACTGTACTCGTTGTGGAACATGACAAAGAAACCATGGAAGAGGCCGATTTCATAGTGGATATGGGCCCTGGTGCCGGAGTCCATGGTGGGGAAATTGTTGCCTTCGGTACCCCCGAACAAATCAAAAAAGACAAACATTCCGTAACAGGTAAGTATTTGTCTGGGGAAAAAAGAATCTCGCGACCAGAGACAAGAAGGCCAGGGAATGGTAAGTTTTTAAAAATCGTTGGAGCTTCGCATAACAACCTAAAGAATGTGGATGTATCCATCCCACTTGGAACCTTGACAGTTGTGACTGGGGTATCAGGTTCTGGAAAATCTACCTTAATCAACGAAATCTTATATAAGGAACTCGCAAGTTCCGTGATGGGTATGAAACTCGTTCCCGGGAAACATAAAAAAATCCTTGGAAAGGAACAAATTGATAAGGTCATTAACATCGACCAATCTGCCATCGGACGCACTCCTCGTTCGAATCCTGCTACTTATACTGGGCTTTTTACCTTCATTCGCGAACTTTATAGCGGACTGGAAGAAGCCAAAGTGCGAGGTTATGGGCCCGGACGGTTTAGTTTCAACGTCGCTGGTGGTCGGTGCGAAAAATGTGAAGGCGATGGAATTTTAAAAATAGAGATGCACTTCCTTCCCGATATTTATGTGGAATGTGAAGTGTGTAAGGGAAAAAGATACAATCGTGAAACCTTAGAAGTAAAGTATAAGGGAAAAAATATTTCCGATGTGCTTGCAATGACAGTAGAAGAAGCGGTTGTGTTTTTTGAAAACATTCCGAACCTCAAACGAAAATTGGACACACTGATGGATGTGGGCCTTGGTTACATCCAACTGGGTCAGGCTGCTACTACTTTTTCTGGTGGAGAAGCACAAAGGATCAAACTTTCCACAGAACTTTCCAAACGACCAACAGGAAAAACTTTGTATATTTTAGATGAACCGACAACAGGTCTCCACTTTGAAGATATTGAAAAGTTACTTTCCGTATTGCAAGTATTAGTTGATAAGGGTAACTCCATGGTCATCATCGAACACAATTTAGATGTGATCAAAGCGGGGGATTATCTTATCGATATTGGACCGGAAGGGGGAGATGGCGGAGGACAAGTGATCGCCACGGGGACCCCAGAAGAAGTAGCCGTGGTGAAGGCTTCTTTTACAGGCCAATACTTAAAAAAAGTCCTACAAGAAGAAAAAGAGTGGGATGCCAAATTGGCCAAAAAGAAAGGGAAATAGAACTTGTGACTGAAGAAAAGTTTTTTTCCCCTTTTCATCTGTTTTCGAACTGGGGAGGAACAGATTTCGTTTACCCGAAACTGGATCAGGAGCAGGGGGAGGAAGAGAAAAGGTCGTTTTATCGCAGTTGGAAACCATACTTGTTTCGTGCCGGATTTTATGATTATATCCTCGGCAAAGAATCCTATTGGGGTTTCCAGAAAAAACTATCGATTCTCGCAGAAGAGCCGTTAGGTGTATCACTGGCCCTTTCTTGTATGGTAGAAGTGAATGTGGCAGGGGGAATTTTATTGGCATCTCCTTATTCCAAACCTGAGTCTCATTTTTTGTGGGATAGTTTTTCTGGTATCGAGCCATTCCCTATTGTGTCAGTGGGTGTGAGTGAACCTGGCTTTGATGGAAAACTAAGAAAACTAACTTCCAAACTAGAAAACGGCCGACTCACAGGAGTAAAATCATTTATCACAAATGGTGGAGAAGCTGATTTTGTATTTTGGGTCACAAAGTCAGAAGATAAAAATCCCGTTTATCTCGTGCGATTGAAACCAGAAACATTACAAAATGGAAAAATCCAATTGGATGCAGACTCTTCCGTCTCCCTGCAAAAAGAAATTTTCTTCACACCCTTTACCCCTCATGTGAGCCATTTGCGTTTGGTGCTTGGTGAGTATCCCATTTCTCCAGAGGATTTGATATTGGAAGATTATGGTCAATTGGGTATGGAACTACGATTAAAAGAACTACTCTCCCTTGTTTCCCTTCTCATTGGAAAAACAAAAAAGGTAAGCCTGGAAAATCCAAAAATCGCGTTCGAACGAAATAAACTCATCGAATGGTGGAAAACTTACTTGAGTCATCTCAAGGGAAACCCCACAAAAGACGCGTTACTCGAAGGATTTCCGTTTCCGATCCAAACTTTGGTTTTGGCACTCACCGAACATTGGAACCTGAAAGCACCGGAAGAACTAAAGTCCATTGACCCTGACTACCAACTTTTTGTTTGGGAAGATTCCTTTACCAAATACTTAATCCAAAAGAAAAAACACAAACCCACTTAATGAATGGCTTAGTGTGAATGTTTGTGTTTCTCGTTTGGTTTGTGATCGTGGGAATGACCATGTTCATGCCCATGGTGTCCAAACTCTCGCTCTGATTCCCGAACTGTAAGGGATTCCAATTTTTGCAGCATTGGATAAGTCAGGACTTCGACAGATACAAACGGTACCCCAAATTCTTCCTTCAAGACTTGATGGATTTGTAATGTGATTTGGTCACGGTTGGCGTTATCCTTTGTAGCCACTTGTATTTCCACAGAAAACACACCGGAAGTCAGTTTGCGTACAGTGATTTTGGGAACTGAATGGATTCCTGATAGTGCATTGATGTGTTCTAATAAATGGACTTTGTCGAATTCACTGGTATCGGCCTCAATGAGAATTTGGACCGACTCTTTCACAATGCCATACGAAGTTTTTAAGATGAACAATCCAAGTAGGATGCTTAAGATACTATCCACTTGTTTCACACCTGTGAATCGAATGAGTAGGGCTCCAAAAATCACAGCTAAAGTTCCGAGTAAATCACTGAGAACATGGAGGTAGGCTGACTTGAGGTTGAGGCTTGTTTTACTCACACCAACAAGTAAACCTGCTGAAATCAGATTGATTCCAAAACCTATGAGGGAATACACAAGCATGGTATCTGCTTCAACAGTTGCATTTCCATAATATCGTTCGTAACTTTCATACAAAATGAATAGGGAGATACCAATGAGTAAAAGACCATTTAAAAAAGCGGCAATCACTTCGAAACGATGGAAACCAAACGGGTATTTGGAGCTGGGTTTTTTTGAAGCAATGAGTAAGGCAAAAAGGGAGATGAGATGAGCAAAGATATCGGCAAAAATATGCCCTGCATCAGCAAAGAGTGCAAGGCTTCCGCTTTCTTTGGATCCAACCCATTCGATACAAAAGATCAAAATCGAAAGTAGTCCTGAAAGACTTAAGTAGAAGATGAGTTTTTTTCGTTTGGGTCGTTTGTTACTCATGGTTTCCGTTGAGTGAGCTTGCACCACGTGGAATGACTACAATGTCCACCCTTCGGTTCAATGCCTTATTTTCTTTGGTGCTATTGGGAACAATAGGTTGGTGTTCTCCGTATCCTGCACTGGAGAAATTTTTAGGGTTTAGGTTTTTGTTTTGTAAAATGAATTCCAAAACAGATAACGCCCGTTCACTGGACAAATGCCAATTGTTACGAAATTTTGTTTTGATGGGAACATTATCTGTGTGCCCTTCGACAACGATGTAGTTTTCAGGATAGGAGGCCAAAATATCACGTATTTTTTCGATCGCAGGAAGGATGGCTGGTTTTAATTCAGAAGACCCGCTGTCGAAGGAAATTTTATCATCAATGTTAATGATGAGTTTGTTATGGAAACGTTTGAGTCGGATTTGTCCTGATGTGATTTCTTTTGCGAGTTTTTCTTCAAATTCTTTTGTTTGTTCGGAGAGTCGTTCCAATTCTCGTTTTTGTTCTTTGGTGAGTTTTCGTAAACTCGCCAGTTCCTCTTCAAGGTTCCGAATCCTCTCTTTTAATTCATCCATTTTAGATTCATAAGATTCGCGGAGTTTTTGTTCTTTTTGCAAACACTCTCTTTCTTTTTCTTCTAACTTACGTTTTAAGGAATCAATTTCGGCGCGGTCTTTTTCTTCTCGTTTTCTGTTTTCTTCAGCTAGAGTCCGTTCTTTATCCGTACCTTTTTTTTCGATGCTACGAAGGCGCATATCGTAATCTCTTAGTTTGTCGGAATATTCATCCTGTTCTTTGGCACGATTTCGTTTTTCCAGTTCTAAGTCTTCAGTGAGATTGCGGATCTGTGATTGTAGGTCTTTTTTTTCTTCTTCTAAACGATTCAGTTCATTTTGGTGTTGTTTGCGGATATCAGCCAGTTCCAATTCCAAAGCATATTTCTCTTTGTAAATTTGGTTGTATTCATAGGGAAAGTAAACCCAATCCGCTTGCAGTTCTGAAGGATTGAAAATTCCAAGGAATAGGAAACCAATGGAAAGGAAAACAAAACTTAGTTTTTTATTTGGAGTCATCAAAACTATCCTCTAAATTCACTTTCGGGAGACTGGGAGCTTCTGTTTTGATTCGTTCCCAATCGGACAGCCGCCTGCGGGCATCTGATTTTTTTTCCGCATATTGGGTTTCATAAATTTCTTTTTTGATGTATTCTGGGTCAGCGGGTGTTTTCCCTTGGGATTCTTGGAATTTCACCGCAATTTCAGACCGAACTAACTCGAGTTCTGCGATGAGTTCCCCGAGAGCCGCTTCCTTCATTTCTAAGTATGCTTTGTCTTCTTTTTCTTTTTGCACCCAAGTTTTGTATCTGGTTTCTTCTTTTGCTCTTTCTAATTCAACTGCTTGGCTTTCTTCTAAGTATCGTTTGGCAGAAACCTGATCTTCTTTGAGAGTGAAGTAAGATTCTTTGGCACGTTTTAAATCTCTTTCTGCGGCATGTTTAGTTACTTTCGATTGAGAAATTTTGATGGCTTGGGATGTGAGAGCATTTGCCTTTCGCTGGTTTGTGACTTCGTTATTTAATTTGATGATTTTATCTGTGAGAATCTTCGTTGCATTTTTTTGCTCCGAATTCATGACCTCTTCCCGCACATAGGCATCGGGCACCTTACTGATTTTGGGTTCAAACAGGACACACTGTGAAAAAAATAAGAGAAGAAAAAGATTCGTTTTCAAAAATGGAACTCGTGCCGACATAGGATATAGCCTATGGTTCACGTGACATAACCGTCAATTGGAAAATTCAGGAAATCCGCTGATTTATGGAAGAAGAAAGAAAGAAAGAGTCAGAATTCCGAATCAAAATCGACCGAGACAGCGATTCTTATGAAGAGTTTGTCGACCAAATCAAATTTTCCATTGAGGCAAAAGACCACGCAAGCCTTAAGTCCATGCTCGACGGAGCCCACCCTGCGGACGTCGTCACACTCTTTAAGGACTTGGAACGGGAAGAGGAACTTTACCTCTTTCGATTACTCACAAACGAAGACCAAGCATACTCCCTCATCAAAATGGAAGAGGAAACACTCGAGTCCTTTTTAGAAGAACTCTCTGTGGATGAAATTTCCAAAACCCTAAGTCATATTGAAACCGATGAAACTACTTATTTACTCTCCTATCTACCTAGTGCCAAAAGAGAATTAGTTCTATCTAACTTAAGTAAGGCGGATAGTTTTGAAATCCGATCTCAACTTGGATTCCGCGAATACTCGGCAGGACGACTCATGTCGAAAGACTTTGCCACCGTTACCATCACGGATAACGTGAGAAAGGGGATCATCAATGTCCGGAAAAAAGCAAAAGAAATCGAAGACATTTATCAAATTTATGTAACAGACGAAGATGGTGTTTTAGAAGGATTTATCCCTTTAAAAGACTTATTCCTCACACCCATCAATACAAAGGTCGCAAAGATCACAAATTTTTCCGTTTTTGCCTTTCATTACGATGTGGACCAAGAGGAAGTTGCCAATACATTCAAAAAATATGATTTAGTGAGTGCGGCAGTCACAGATGATTTAGGTCGGATCATTGGGCGCATCACAGTGGATGATGTTTTAGAAATTGTGGAAGAGGAAGCATCAGAAGATATCCTCCTCATGGCAGGGGTTTCGGAAGATGAACGTTTGTCCACACCCATTTTACAATCGGTCAAACGGCGGATCATTTGGCTGAATGTCAATTTACTCACTGCTTTTGTGAGTTCTTCCGTCGTCGCTTTTTTTGAAGATACCATCTCCCAAATTGTGGTACTTGCGACGCTTATGCCAATTGTGGCAGGGCTTGGTGGCAATGCAGGTACACAATCTGTAACAGTTGTCATCCGAAACATTGCAACAGGGGATTTGTCTTTTTCCAATTGGTGGGAAGCCGTCCGAAAAGAGTTTACGATCGGTGTTTTGAATGGTTTGGCTTTAGGGACTGTGACTCTTAGCATGATTTACCTTGTGAAAGGAAACTTAACTTTAGGTCTCGTTGTAGGCACGGCTATGTTTGTGAATATGATTGTGGCATCCCTTGTGGGTTCCCTTGTCCCCATTGTCCTAAAAGGAATGAAAATTGATCCTGCCATTGCCTCTTCTATCTTTGTGACAGCGACAACTGATGTATGTGGGTTTTTCTTTTTCCTTGGACTTGCCACAGTCTTTGCAAAATATTTGGTTTAGGGATTCCCATATTTTCTTTAAAATTCTTGCCAGTGGAGGAAAGCACCAAATACTGATGACCAAATGAAATTTTCGTTTCACTCCGTCCTTCTTTTCCTCCTTCTCAGTTTTGTTTCCTGCCAAACCACAAAAGATTCTTTGCCATCCACTTCCGAAGAAACAAAAACAGAAACGGGAGTGATAAAAGACCTTTTGCCTCCACCTGGTGGGGAAGGCGAAATCATCTTCAATGAAAAAGGAGAAGAGGTCCAAAACCATACGGGCGAAATTCCTTTTTTCCAAAAGAAAAGTGACCTCCCACAGGAAACCTTCCGCGTTTACATTGCCTCTGATTCTTATATGGTGAGACAGATCCGCCACTCAGACAAAATCCGAAGGAAACCAGACCCTGGTGGGGACGAACTTTCGAAAGAGGAAATGAAAAAGTTTGACCTACTCAGTTTTGTGGATGATGGGATCATCTCGATTGGTTTGAACTCAGTGACAGGGAAATTGGAATCCATTGCCTTTGATCGCCGGGTTCCAAGGATCAATGACATTGCTAAAATCATCCAAAACGACGCGTCTCGTTTTAATTACGAACATTCCTCAAAGGATGGATCGCCCATCATCACAAGGTTTCTTGTGACCTACCAAATCCGTTTGTATCCCGGTAAAACTCGGGATGAAATCAAACAGATGTTACAGAAGAAAAAATAATCCTAAGCCCTAACTCATGAATAGGCTCTCGCTTGAGAGCCTTATGGACAATTCCTACCATTGAAACTTTCCCTTTTTTTCATAAGAAAAAGGGATGTTTTCACGTAAATTCGGAACAATGAAACCTGAATCCCCTTTTAATTGGTACAAAGCTTCCTTGGATTGGATGGTTTTGTAGAGGGAAGTTCCAATGGAAGTGATCGGAAATTCATTGGATACTTTTACAGTCGATTCTTTTCCAGAGCTGATAATTTCTTTTGGAGTGCCATTCAAAAAATTTTCACCTGCTAGTTGTAAGTTGTATTTAAGGTCTGTAAGGTTGAAGCTAGATGCAGCTTTGTTAGAAAATACAAAATCAAATTCCGTTTTTAAATTTAGGTTTAGACCAGATAACCCTGCTTTGGCGGCAGAAGTAGTTGGAGATTTTGATCCACCAAGTAGTCCCTTTAAAAAACTGGTGGCCGTATTCGCAAGAGCATCTGTATTGGATGCACTTAGTATTTCCGATTCAGTGGGCATCAGGATTTTGAAATTTCGAATTTCCACATCTGGTAAAACCGCAGGGATCTCTTTTTTTTGTACAAATGGAAATTCTAAGGAATCTTTTCCCATTAATTGCCATTGTTTCGGAATGGGTACTTTCATTTTCCCTTCTGCACTTACTTCTAACATGGGTTTGTTTGGGAATTTTTTATAGAGTTCGTAAAGATCTTTGTAGGTGAATTTAACTTCCAAAGGTAAAGATTTTGTTTTTTTTGCTTCGATGGCACCTAAATCCGTTTTGACATGGGATAACTTCATTCCCTCAATTTTGAGATCCATATCCAAAAGAGAACTCGGGAGAGACACTGGATAGGGATTGGAAACAGATGTTTCCACACCGAGAGTGATGTCGGTAAAGGTGATTTGTTTGATGTGGAGGGATTCAAATGTAAATTCAGGAGCGGGAATTTTATCTTGGAGGACACCGAGGACAGAACATTGGATGGTGAGAACAAAAGAGAGCAAAGGAAGGAATCGTTTCATGAGAAAAGAATTGATCCGAAAAAAAGCATTCTGTCAAGAGAATTGGATTTCCAGAACAACAGGAGCATGGTCTGACATCACTGGTTCTTTTGCGATCTTTGCCGTTTGGAGCCGAACCGATTTGGATTTGGTCACAAAAAAATAATCAATCCTCCAACCCTTATTGTTTTTCCTTGCTTGGAAACGGTAGGTCCACCAGGAATATTCATCCAGAACATCGGGATGGATGGTTCGAAAGCAGTCAAAAAATCCGAGTTCTAAAAAGTCCGTGAACCACTTCCGTTCTGCTGGTAAAAATCCGGAATTATTTTGATTCCCCTTGGGATTGTGGATGTCCATTTCTGTATGGGCGATATTCACATCTCCGCAAATCAGGAGTGGTTTTTTCTTTTTCAAAAAAGGTTTTGTGAGTTCTGTAAACTCATCTAAAAACTGGTATTTGACCTTTTGGCGCTCTTCACCGCTTGTTCCCGAAGGAAAGTAGAGGTTCCAAAGGTAAAAATCTTGGAATTCGAGAAAAACAGACCTTCCTTCCGAACGAAAGATCCCATCCCCAAATCCAATTGTGACCTGTTTTGGTTTTTGTTTCGTGAGAACAGCGGTCCCACTGTAACCAGGTTTTTCGGCCAATGAAAAATAAACTTCATATCCGAGGTGACGAAATTCCTCTCTGTCAATTTCTTTCCCAGGTGCCTTTGTTTCTTGGAAACAGAGAATGTCAGGATTTTCGTGACGTATAAAATCGAGTAAACCTTTACTCAAACTGGAACGAATTCCGTTGCAATTTAACGTGATGATTTTCATCTAGAAATGAGATCGATTCAAAGCCAATTTAAGTCGATACTAAAAACAGTATGTTAGAAATTTCCGCCGAAATTCCGTTCCTCCGAACGTCCAAACTCACGTTTCTTGTCTGGGATGAAACTCCAGATAGTTTAGAAACTTGGAGTGGTGAAGAGGGAATCACAATCTTCTTCCAAACACGAAGGGCAAAGGAATTAGAATTTCGTTTTGGATCTCCTCCATGGGGGATTCCCTTTTCAAACGATCGATTTGAATACCCATATGTATCCATACACAATATCTCATCTAATAAATATTTGGCGAAGGCACTTGCTTCGGCCAGTGAAGGAAAAAATCTGAATGTCATCTTCCCCAAACCTTTAGAGGTGGAAGTTCGTTCCGTTTTTGCAAGACTAGAGTATTTATTTGATGATCGAATTTCGCCAGATCGGATCACCCATAAGTTTGGACTCACAGGCAAAACAAGTTCGATGCCGGAAATGACGAATGGAAAATCGAAAGAAATCGAAACAAAAAGTTTATCCTTTCCACCCTTAGAACTAGTAGGATCTTCTGGGAAACTCAAACTGCGCCAACTGGAATTTTCCGCTGTTGGAATTTCAGAAAGAAATATTCCAAACGAATCGCACTCACCGGATCCAAACTCATCAAATGAAACCGTTCTTACGGATGCCCATGGAGAAGGAATCGAAACTGATTTAGATCCAAATCATCCCTATGATTTCATTGAATCTTCATTTGCAGCAAATGATGAGGAAGATACAAATGGCAAAACCAATCATACAACCGCAATCATTTCAGCTGATACAATAGGGAAGGTTCCAGAACCAAACGATTCAGAAACAAAAGAATCTTTGCCTATCGAAGTTGCAACGGATCCAACACTTGAACCTTCTGTCAATACTAAGTTTTCTTTACAATTAAAAATGATGGGAGTGATCAGTTTACTCTTCGTTTTGTCAGTTGCATCCATTATTATTTTTGCTTCCTTTTACTTTAAACGTTCCATTGAACTTCAGTTACGTGATAACAACATTCGTATTGCAGAAATCATCGGATCGAAAGTAAGGTCCGATATCTTAGGAGTTGTAGAAAAAGGCCGCCAAATTGCCATCACTCTCACAACACAAGGTCTTCCTGAAGAAGACAGAAAATTACTCTTAAAAACATTCTTTCAAAATGATAAAGAATTTATTTACTTAGGAATTTTTGAAAGAAGGGAGAACACTCTTGTGATGAAACGAGAAGTGTTCAATGAAGAAGAACTTAAAAAAAGTGCTGTGACCGAGGATGATTTCCATGCAGTTGTGAATCGAAACCGAGATGCACTCGCGGAAGCTTTCAATGGACAAACTGTTTTACTCAATTCAAGTCCAGGTTTTGTGGAACCTTCGTTTGCCATTGCCATTCCGACAGCGGAAAACGGTGAGTTGGACAATGCACTCGTCATCATCGTCAAATTAGAAAAGATCATTGGCGCCTTTTCAAAAAAAGGAATTGAAACTACGTTTATGGTGAATGGCCAAGGAACCGTGCTTGCCCATCCAAAAGAGGATTTGGTACTTGCCGCAACAGATTTGACCAATATGCCGATCGTAAAGGCCATGCTTACCAGTGCACCCAGTACAGGGCAAATGAGTTATTTGGATGAAGAACTGGGCAGTTCTTATTTAGGCTCATTCCAAAAGATTGGATTTGCTGATGCAGGTGTGATCACCATCGTATCAGAAGAAAAAGCCTTCGGGGATGTTTATAAAAGCCAAAGAACGAATTTATACATTGCTGGAATTGGTTTATGTTCTGCATTAATCTTTGTATTTTTCTTTTCCAAAACCATTACTAAGCCCGTATTGCAATTGTTAACTGCAACTTTAGAAATTGCGAAAGGAAATTTTAAAATAGGGATCAAACCGACCACACAAGATGAAGTCGGACTTTTAACTAAATACTTCATCGATATGGGACAGGGTTTGGAAGAACGTGAAAAGGTAAAAAACATTCTCGGCAGTATGATTGATCCTGTTGTGGTACAAGAAGCAATGGTTGACCTTGCCGCTTTAAAACGAGGATCGGAAACTCATATCACCGCTTTCTTTTCTGATGTAGCTAGTTTTTCTACCATTTCGGAACAATTAAAAAGTGCGGATCTTGCTGCCCTTTTGAATGAGTATCTTTCGGCTATGACCCTCCTTCTCAAAAAACACGAGGGAGTATTGGATAAATACATTGGGGATGCCATTGTCGGAATTTTTAACGCACCTGTGCCCGTATTAGACCATGAACTAAAAGCTGCCAGGGCAAGCGTCGATATGGTGATGAAACTGCAGGAACTTAGGGATTATTGGACAACTAACAATCTGTATTCGAAGGAAGCCCAGGTGATGGATGCACGTATTGGTCTGAATTCAGGTCCTGCAAAAGTGGGATTTATGGGAACGGATGCACTCGCTTCCTACACTATGATGGGAGATACTGTAAACCTTGCAGCAAGGCTTGAAGCAGCTGGGAAGGATTATGGAGTGAATATTCTCATCACCGATCCCATCCAAGAAAAAATCCAAGGTGAGATGGTCACGCGTTATGTTGATTTAGTACGAGTGAAAGGGAAAAACGAACCTGTCCGAATTCATGAATTGATTGGGTATCGGTCAATCGTCACTGACAATGCACTCAATGCTGCCCGGTTGTATGAAGAAGGATTTAAGGAATATTTAAATCAAAATTGGATGAAAGCCATTCAACTCTTCAAAGAATCAGAAACAAGTAAAGGTTCGAAAGATAAATCCAGTCGGATGTTAATCGAACGTTGCGAAGAATATAACCTCAATTCACCTGGCAGTGATTGGGACGGAGTTTTTACGAGGACTCATAAATAGCTTCATCATGCGTTTGTTAAATGATGCAAAATTTGTAGTAACAGGACTTCTCCTCCTCATCCTGTTGTTTTCATTTTTATTGTATCGTAATTTAAATTTTAGAGCCAATGATTCCACAGAACCAACCATAGGTGTCATCACTTTCAAGAACAAAACTGTGCTTCGAAAGTACAATGATGCTGTTGTTTGGGATTTAATCGAATCCAAAACTGAAGTGAAAAATCGAGATACGATCCGCACAGAAGGATTGTCCGATGCCATCTTAACCTTAAATGACGGGACAAAAATCAATATATCAGAAAATTCAATGATCCTATTGGATATTTCAGATAAAAATATCAATATTAATTTTGCTTACGGTTCCTTTGAAGCGGCACGGGAAGGAGTTGCTTCTGGTGATGTGAAAATGAATATCACGGCAGGGGATAAAACCGTCGAAGTGGCAAACGGTGATATCAAATTAGATAAAACCAAATCAGAACTCAATATCAAAGTAGACCAAGGGGAAGCGAAACTAACTTCCAATGGGAAAGAAGAAACGATCGGAAAGGACCAGGTTGCAAACGTTACCGATTCTGGTGTGAAGGTTGCCAAACAATTGTTTCGATTGGTAAACCCAGAAGATAGGAAAAATATCTTTTCCGAATCGGGACAAGAAAGAATCAATTTTTCGCTCTCTGGTTGGAATTCAGATTCTGCCAAACGATTCAATCCTGTTTTGGAAGTTTCTCTCTTTCCTGACTTTTCTAAATCCATCATGCGAGAAAAATTAACATCCGCTAGTGTCAGTAAAAAATTGGAAGTTGGTTCTTATTATTGGCGAGTGTCCTACACAGACCCATTGTCAAAATCAAAGGCTGTCACAGAAGTGAATCAGTTTCGAATCTTAAGTGATCCTTCTTTGAAACTTTTGTCTCCGAAAAATGGGGATGTGATTTCCTATTCGAACGAGATACCTGTCATTCGTTTTGTTTGGAATTTACTGGATTTATATTCTTCCTACACAGTTCAAATAGCTCGCGATAATGGATTTACAGACATTGTCACCTTAAAACAAACTCAAAATCAATCTCTTGCCTTTGATCAATTAAAAGAAGGAACTTATTTTGCAAAAATTAAGGCAAAATCCAATTTGCCAGGGATTCAGGAAAAATCCACATCTGTAATCTCCTTCCAAATTCAGAAAAAAACAAATACATCGCCACCAGAACTATTGGAACCAAACAAGGGGAAGGTGATCGCCGAGGAACAAACAAAATCACAATTATTTTTTTCATGGAAGGATGATAAGGATTTTGATTCCTACCAATGGGAACTCAGCACAGATATCAATTTTGGTTCTATTTTACAGTCCGAAAAACTGAAAAATAATTTTTTCAAATTGAGTAGTGGATTAAAAGTTGGGACCTATTTTTGGCGAGTGAAAGGGCTAACCAATGGGGGACCAAGTTTTGAATCAAAACCTTTTCCTATTACTGTCATTGCCAAAGAAGAAATGGAGCTGATTTATCCGAACCAAGGTGCTGAAGTAGAAGTGGATGATAGAAACCTTGTGGTTCTCAAATGGAAAAAATTAACGGGAAAATCCAATTACGAAATCGAAATTTCTCGCCAATCGGATTTTCAGACAACCCTTGTAAAAGAGTCTGTGGTTGGAAATTATTTTGAATTTAGGTCCAAAGATTATGGAAAGTTTTTTTGGCGAGTACGGTCCTTAGAAGGTGAAAACAATATCAGTGTGACAAGAAATTTTCAAATGGTTTCCGATATTGAACCACCAAATCTTCTCTCTCCCAACCGAAATGAAACGATCGATTTATTCACAAAAAATTTTATCAGTTTCAGCTGGAAACCTGTGGAAAAAGTTTCAGCTTATCGTCTGAGACTCATCGATGTTTCAGGAATCCGTGAAAAGGTGATCCTTACGGAAAGGATCACAACAAATAAATATCAGATGAATGAGATCCAAAAATTAAATGTGGGTCGGTTTCGTTGGGAAGTATCATCCTTATATAAGGCAACCGATGGATCGGAAAAAGAATCCGTTGCAAACAAACAGGATTTTTTCATTTCCGTCCCTGAGTTAAAAGTTCCGAAAATCCTCACACCCGGTACCATCTATGTGGAATAAATTATTTTTAATCATACTTTTTATTTTTTTATTCAGTGTTCCGATTTTTTCGGAGCCTGATGGGGAAGAGGGCACGCAACACCAGTTACGTTGGATGGAAGTGGATGGGGCAACGGGTTATGTATTGGAGATTAAAAATTCCAGTGGATACTTAGTGCTTTCAGAAAAAGTAAAGGGTACAAGTTACGATTTAGTGAATTATACTTCCGGTGTATATGAACACAGAGTGGCAGTCATCAATAAACTAGGAAAAGTTGGTAGTTATTCCGATTGGGTCAAGTTCGAAGTAGTAGTATCCAGAGTTCCCACTTTGTCAAAGGATTCCGTATACTCCGTTTCAAAGGAAGATAAGGAAAAAGTTTTTTTATTAGAAGGGAAAGATTTCATCCATCCTATGAAAGTGTATATGGTCACAGGTGGAAAAAGGATTCCTGCAAAAAAAGTTGTCATCGAGTCAGATGGAGTCGCCAAAGCAACGTTTGTTGTTGATCCAGATACAGACACAGGCATCTATGATTTGGTCTTAGAAAATCCGCGGAACAAAACGTTGACTGTCAAACAACGCGTTGTATTTTCTGATACCAAAGAAAAAGCCGCCAATTTTGCGAAACGCCAAGAAAAAATCATTTCGAAAGAAATTCCTGAAGATTATTATGAGACTCCTTATTTTTCCACCCTTTGGCGTTCTACTGTCATACCTGGATGGGGGCAAAAATACATCGATGGAAAAAATTGGAAACTTTATGTTTATCCTGCCATCGCTCTCTCCGCCGCGGCAGTTTATGCCAATTCTTACAATCGATTCATCAGTGCGAGGTCTGATTACCAATCGGCGGTCTTACTTGGGGTTGTTCTTGCGGAGCGAGCCGATACACAAGTATTATGGTTACTCAATCGGACAAATGCAGAAGCTAGTTTTAATCGCGCAAAAACAGAGTTAGGTGTGATCCAAGCTGGGGCTGGGATTTTGGGAGCCTTTTTAATTTACAATTTGGTCGATTCTTATTTTTCGGCCAAACGAAATGTTGCTTCCTACGAACCAGGGTTTCCTATCGGGAATGAAAACCAAAGGTTCTACGCTACGATGGGAACCGAATCTGGTTTTTCACAAACAAAATCAGGACTCGAACTCGGCCCACGTTACCAAATCGAAATCTCTTCTCGTTTTTGACAAAAAGCTTGTTTAGGAAGGCACTTCCTTCCAAGCTGAATTTATGCCAATTCCCATCTTACATTGTGATCGAAATTCCAAAGAATTGTACTCACGGTTTCTTCAGGGAGCAAGGGAAGACTTAACGACGGCAACAGACCGCATTTTACCCATTTTGGAATCAGTTCGCACCCAAGGGGATCAGGCACTTTTTTCCTACACCGAAATGTTTGATGGGATCAAACTTTCACAACTTACCATAGATCCTAAAAAAATTAAAACGAATGTTGACGAGAAAACAAAAGAAGCATTCCTCAGGGCCAAATCCAATATCGAAGCCTTCCACATGGAACAAAAACGAGAGTCTTGGTCCAAGGTCATTGATGGGAATCGATTGGGTGTCAAATACACACCGATTCCTTCCCTGGCAGTATATGCTCCTGGTGGAAAAGCATTGTACCCTTCTAGTGTCCTTATGGGCATCATTCCAGCAAAAATTGCAGGAGTTCCTTCCATACAACTCATCACACCTCCACAAAAAGATGGCATCCCTGAAATTTTGGTATGGTTGGCTCAGATTATGGATATTGATCGGATTGTCACAGTGGGAGGTGCCCAAGGAATCGCCGCTGCTGCTTACGGAACCGAATCGGTACCCAAGTCAGAGTTCATTGTAGGTCCTGGGAATGCGTATGTAGCCGCCGCCAAATCGTATTTAAGTGGGCAAGGTCTGATTGGGATCGAGAGCCCCGCTGGCCCCAGTGAAGTTTGTATCATTGCCGACGAAAATGCTAACCCAAAATGGATCGCCTGTGATATGTTATCCCAAGCGGAGCACGGTGAAGATTCCTCAGCAATCCTTCTTACAACAGATTTAACTCTTGCCAAACGAGTCAGTGAAGAATTAGAAATTGCATTTTCAGAAAGGCCAAAACGATTGCAGATGAAGCAGACTGCAATTTACGAAAACTCAAGTATCCTTGTTTTTCCTACCTTGGATGATTGTATTTGGTTTTCCAATGAACTTGCCCCGGAACACTTAGAAATCCAAACGAAGGACTATGAATCGGTGTTTGCAAAAATCGAACATGCTGGCAGTGTATTCCTCGGTCCTTATTCACCAGTTGCGATGGGAGATTATATCTCAGGAACCAATCATATTTTGCCAACAGCAAGAGGCAGTCGTATTTATTCATCTTTAGGAGTTGATACATTTCTGAAACGTGTCACATTCCAAGAAGTCACAAAAGAATCCCTCGAGAACTTGTATCCATTTGTCAAACTCATGTCTGAATTGGAAGGACTTGACGAAGAACATGGAACTAGTGTGAAAGTCCGAACGAGGCAATTCCAATGATCGTTGTATCAGAGATTGCAGATCTAAAAACGATCATTTCCGAATGGAAACAAAATCAGGAAACCATTGGGTTTTGTCCGACAATGGGTACCCTTCATGACGGGCATATGGATTTGGTTAAAACTTCGAAAGGACAATGTACTAAAACAATTGTCTCCATCTTTATCAATCCAACACAATTCAATGATCCAAAAGACTTTGATGCGTATCCCAAAAATACAGAATCGGATTTAAAGTTATGCGAAGAACATGGAGTGGATTTGGTTTTTTTACCAAGTGTGGAAGTGATCTATCCAAAATCACAAACTCCCATCCAAATGAGTATTCCCAGCTTACAGACAACTCTCTGTGGACGAACAAGGCCAGGTCACTTTGAAGGTGTATTACAAATTGTTTCAAAACTTTTCCATCTAACAGAACCTAATTATGGATTTTTTGGACTCAAAGACTACCAACAGTATCGAATCATTTCCGCCATGGTAGAAGAACTGAATTTTCCTATCAAAATTCTCGGAGTTCCCACAAAAAGGGAATCGGATGGACTGGCGATGAGTTCGAGAAATCTTAGGCTTTCACCAAAAGATAGAGAAACGGCATCTCTTATTCCAAGAATGTTCCAACTTGCCAAAAAAACATTATTAGGTGGGGAAAAGAACCTGATTGTTTGGAAAGAAATTCTAACTGACTTCCTTTTGACTGGATCCAATGTGAAAATTGATTATTTAGAAATTGTCGATCCTATCACTTTACAACCTCTCTCAAATTTAAATGGAGAACTTTTACTGGCTACTGCCGTATTTGTTGGTGAGGTTCGTCTCATTGACAATGAAGTTTTAGTCTCTCCCTAATTCCATCCAATGACAAAAGACATTCAAATTAGACCCTTCCAAGCAAAAGACGTTTTTAAAGAAGCTAAAGAAACACTCGTAAACCTTAGTGGGATTCCAGAGTCAGCACATTCTTTTGTGACAAGTACTTTATACGGAAACAAACTCACAAAAAAAACATTTGTTGTCGTACTCCCAACGAACCAAGAAGCAGAAAGTTTTTGTCGTGAACTTCTTAGTTTTTTAAACAAGGAAGAAATTTATTTTTTTCCAGGCCCAGAAAATATTCCTTATGAATATACAAAATGGCAGGTAGAGTGGAAACGAGATCGAATCCTAACAATCAATCAAATCCTTGCTGGGAATCGTAGTTTAGTTGTGACTTCTGTCGCTGCTTTTTTAAGGAAGTTGCCAGAGAAGGAAAGTTTAAAAGGAAAATCCATTACACTAAAGTTAGGTGTTGATTTTCCTTTAGAAGCTTTATTGGTTGAACTCATTCAACTTGGCTACCACCGAGAAGAAGTTTGCGAACAATTTGGTCATTTTAGTTTAAAAGGTGGTATTTTAGATATTTATACTCCTTATCTTACAAACCCTGTTCGTATTGATTTTTTTGGAGATACCGTTGATGAAATTAGAACCTTTGATCCCAACACTCAAAAATCAATTCAAAAAATAGATGAAGTCCTCATCACCGCTGCAAACGAAACCATCGTCACAAAATCAGAATTAGAACATTACCATAATCTCCTCAATGAATATTCGGAGAAACGTCTTCCAATTGATTCTGAAATCGAAATCATCGAAGAACACCTTCCGCTCGTTCGTAAACAAGAAGGTTTTTTGGATTTTTTTCCCGAACCTCCAGTTCTTATTTTTCCCAAATTCCAAGAAACTAAAGAACGCTCCTTTGGAATGGAAAGGGAATACAATACTCTTTTTGAAAAGAAAAAAGAAGAGTCACTTTGTTTACCACCAACTGAATTGTTATCGTTCGGAATGGAATGGAAGTCTTTGACATCGGAGGAGACACCTGGCATTCAGTTTTCCCTCCTGCCAAGTCTCCTAAATAATTTTTCCTTTGATCCCATCACGGAGGTGAAAGGATTTCGCGGGAAAATCCGAGAAGCAAAGGAATACTTTCTTGAGTTACTAGCCTTAAATCCCGGTCACTCCATCTTCATCACTTCATCGTTTTCGGCTCAGATGATGCGACTCAAAGGATTGTTTTCTGAAACCGAAGTGAATACAATCGGTGAAAACTCAGAAGATCCAATCCGCTTTCCATTTGAATCCATTCAACCAGGCATCCATTTGATTCTTTCTGATTTGAAACGTGGGTTCCATTTAGTAAATGAAGGGATTTTTGTATTCACGGATAATGATTTATTTGGACGTCAATACAAACGGAAAACTCGTTATAAAAAACAATCCTCTCAGATGATCGAATCCTTCATCGATCTAAAAGAAGGAGATTATGTTGTACATGTCAATCATGGTGTGGGTCGTTTTGTCAAAATTGAACGAACCAAAGCTGATGGAAAAGAAAGGGATTTTCTTAAATTAGAATATGCAGGGGGAGATAGTTTATTTGTTCCCTTAGACCAAATTTCACTTGTTCAAAAATACATCGGCGGAACTGATTCACCGAAATTAGACACACTCGGTAAAAATTCCTGGAAAAAGGCAAAAGAACGTGTCCAAGAATCAGTTGATAAACTTGCCGAAGAACTTGTGTTACTCTATTCGAATCGTTTGAAGTTAAATGGTTTTGCTTTTCCTCCAGATACGATTTGGCAAGAAGAATTTGAAGCAGCATTTGAATTTGAAGAAACTCCCGATCAAATCTCTGCCATTGAAGCAGTCAAACTAGACTTAGAATCTTCCAGACCAATGGATCGTCTTGTTTGTGGGGATGTGGGATACGGAAAAACAGAAGTTGCCATCAGAGCAGCATTTAAGGTAATCATGGCGGGTAAACAAGTGATGTTACTCACACCAACTACCATCCTATCGCTCCAACATTTTAATACATTCAAACAGAGATATGAAAATTATCCGATCAAAATTGCCTTTGTATCTCGATTTCGATCACCTGCAGAAATTCGCGAAGATTTAAAAAATTTTACAGAAGGTAAAATTGACATGCTCATTGGTACGCATGCGATTTTGTCTTCCAAAGTAAAACCAAAAAATTTAGGCCTCCTTATCATAGACGAAGAACAAAAGTTTGGTGTTACACATAAAGAATCTATCAAAAAATTCAAAAATCTTGTGGATGTTTTAACTCTTACTGCAACGCCCATCCCAAGAACTTTACACATGGCACTTACAGGGATCCGTGAGTTATCAATTATTTCTACTGCACCTAAAAATAGACAAAGTGTTGAAACGTATGTTTTAGAAGAGGATGATACACTCATCCAAGAAGCAATCCGTAAAGAAATAGAACGTGGTGGCCAAGTGTTTTATCTTTACAACCGTGTAGAGTCGATTGAAGAGGAGGCATCCTATGTCCGATCTCTTGTTCCGGAAGTTTCTGTTGGAATCCTCCACGGGCAATTGACAGAAGATGAAATTGAAGAAACGTTAGTTGAATTTTATGAACGTAAATACGATATCCTTGTGACTACGACCATCATTGAGTCGGGGATTGATATGCCAAATGTGAATACCCTCATTGTCAAAAAAGCAGATATGTTTGGTTTGTCTCAATTGTACCAAATTCGGGGCCGTGTGGGAAGGTCTGATCGAAAAGCATATGCTTATATGTTTTACCCATCTAAGAAGCTGATGACCGAACTTGCCGAAAAACGTTTGAATACCATCTTCGAATATCAGGAATTAGGTTCTGGATTTAAAGTGGCGATGCGTGACTTGGAAATTCGGGGTGCAGGAAATCTTCTGGGTAAAGAGCAGTCAGGAGACATCATGGAAGTGGGGTTTGATCTTTATGTTAAAATGTTAGAAGAATCCATTTCTCGAATCAAAGGGGAGGAGGTTCGAGTCGAGGTTCGAACTGCCGTGAATTTAAAAACCAATTTTTATCTTCCTGATGACTACATCCCAGATACCAAACAAAAAATTGAATTTTACAAACGTTTTGAAGGTTCCGCTAATTTGGACGAAATCGAAGAACTGGCTCTTGAGATGGAAGATCGGTTTGGTGAACTGCCACAGATAGCCAATACCTTTGTAGAATTGGAAAAAATCCGGACTCTTGCATCCAATTTAGGTTTTGAATTTGTGACTGAAAAACCAGAGGAAATTTTGTTTAAGTGTGGTACATACTTCCGAGGAAATCCGGACCGTGTGATCCAGGCGATGGCTCAATTCAAAGGCCTATTGATATCTCCTTCAGAACCATCTGTCCTTCGTTATACGAACCTAGAAAAAGATGATCTTAAAAAAATAAAAAAACTGCTAGCGATTTTGGAGTTTTTGGCCGCTTAAAATTTAAGCAAAGGAATCAAGTCCTGGTTGGCAAAAAAAGATAGACATTGAGGGAATTGGAGAAACCATCATCTCAAATCTATTTTGGCACTAAAATAATATGAAAAAAATCCTTCCTTTGTTTGTGTTTTTGGCTTCTTTTGCCCTAGTACAGTGTTCTGACTCTTCACCGGTCATCGAAACCTTAGACAACCATAAAATTACTGTAAAAGATTTCGAAGCTGCTTATGATACAGCCCTAGATTCCATCAGTCGTTTACAAAATATCGAGAAAAAAACTCTTCTTGAATTCATTGAAAAAGACATCAACGAAGTTCCACCAAATTTCCAAGATCTCAATTACCAACTTCAAAAGAAAAATTTCTACCAAACATATCGCCAGATGATCATGACTCGCCTTGTTGCGGAGAAAAATGGATACATTTCAAGACCAGATGTAGCCGAAGTGATCAAACAAGTGGAAATGCAAACCATTGCGCAAATGTATGTTTCGGAACAAGTGGAGAAAAAGATTCAAATTACGGAAGAACAAGCATTGGCTGAATGTGAGAGAATGAGGAAGTTAGATCGTAATTTTAACTTAACAATTGACAAATGCAAAACGTTTGCAAAAGCACAATTAAAACAAATGCAAACGAGAGAATACCTTCCTTTGGTAGTGGAAAGAATCAAAGAGGAAGTTAGCATCAAAAGGAATGAAAAATTTGATTTAGATGCATACCTTGCACCAAAGAAAAAAGTAGAAGAACCAGCACCCGCACTTACTCCAAATAACTAAGTTTAGATGGATAATACTTTAAACGCTTTTTTACGTGGCATCATCGAAGCTGCCACGGAATTTTTGCCAGTTTCATCCACTGGCCATCTGTTTTTATTCAGTTACTTTTTCCCTTTTCAAAATCTATCTGTCCCTCATGAGGCTTTTGAGGACCTATTTGATATTTTCATTCAAACAGGCGCGATCCTTTCTGTCGTTGTACTCTATTACAAAACTCTTTGGAGTCATTTGGTCGAAGCAGTTCGTTTTGGATTGGGGAAGTCAACAGATCGCAGTGGGTTTCAATTTTATCTCAATTTAATTGTTGGCATTTTACCAATACTGATTCTTGGTTTTTTACTGAAGTCTCAATTAGACCAAATCAAGATGCGATCCGATCTACTTTTGATTTTAGGTATGTCTTGGTTTGTCGGTGGTATTATCATGGTCTTTGTTGAAAAAAGACATTTGGATGAGAGTAGTGGAAAAACAATCGGTTTTAAGGAATCTATCATCGTTGGTTTTTTACAATGTTTTGCTCTGATCCCCGGTGTCTCAAGATCTGCGGCAACCATCATTTCAGCAAGAACTATGGGAGTTTCGAAAAAAGATAGTGCAGAGTTCTCTTTTTTTCTTGCCATTCCAGTGTTAACTCTCGCAGGCATTTATAAATTATACAAACATAGACAAATTTTAAATTCAGAAACAATTGGTTTATTACTTTTCGGTAGTATCATTTCATTTATCATCTGTTATTTTATCATACGACTATTTATGGCGTTTATTCGAAGGAGAAGTTTTATTTCCTTTGGAGTTTATCGAATCCTTTTAGGTCTCCTTGTTATACTTTATTTTGTTCGTTACTGAGAAATTCTAAATAAAAACTCTTTTTATCAAAGTTTTCTAATCGATTCAATATGTTAAAAAAGAGTTTTTTGTTTTGTTTATGGGATTTATTTCTAAGAAACAATCGTTCACTCCAAATCACCGCTTCACCTAACTTGTTTATTTCATACTCAGCTTTTGCTACCAAATAGAGTAAATTTTCCTTCGAAGGATTTGCGGTAAATGCCAATTTTAAATGAAAGATAGCATCCTCCCAACGTTTTTGGTGAAATAGGATTTTACCTGCCAATGAATGGAAACTTGGATGTGATGTCTTCTTGATTAAGGACAAAAGATCCCTAAGAGCAGCCTCGTGGTTCCCTTTTTTCACTTCGGTTTGGATATTGGTAAATTGGGAACGGATCTCTTCGGGCAACGTATATTTAAGTTTGTCAGACTGGTATTGGATTCTGAGAAAAGAAATATCATCAGTGACTTCCCCATTTTGTTCAATTTCCTTGACTAGTGGAAATAAACTTCCATCTGTTCTTTCGACAAAACGTATAATCAATGTTTCGTCTTCATTGATGTAACGATCTCCGGATTCGTTCGTCAGACTCAAATCATCTCGTCCATCAGATCCTATTAATAAAACATCTCCATCAAGAAGTGCAAAGGTTTTGATTTGAAAATGAGTATTATTTTTAGGGAATCCAAGTTTCCGCATGGAAAGTTCTGTTTCCAAAAAGGATGCCACTCCATCTCGATAAAGAATGTTCCAAGGGTGTTCCGCATTGATATAATATACGTATCCATTTTCTGCAACCATTCCGAGTACCACACTTGACAACATAGAACCATCAAAACTCGCAAATACAGATTGCAGTTCGACGTATAAATCTTTGAGCCAGATTTCCGGAGGTTTCTTCTTTGTATCACTTGTTTTTGCCCGTGATAAAACTGCTTGGAAGACAACACCGAGTACAAGTGCCCCTCCCGCGCCTTGGATGGATTTTCCCATGGCATCTGCATTGGCAAATACTGTGTATTCTTTAGATTCTAGTTCGATCGAACCTACGATACAAATATCCCCACCGATTTCTCCATCTTTCCCTCGAAATTGGAATTTTTTCTTTTGGTTCACATAGGTTTCAATTTTGATCTCTGGGATTCGATTTTCAATCCTTGCCAAAGGTTGGATGAGTAGGGAGGTTAAAAAATAATCTCCATCTTGTTTTTCTTTTAAGATTTGTAGCTGATTTAAAGATTCATTTAGAGCAACGGTTCGTTCTTCAACTTTATGTTCTAAGTTTTTGTTTAAGTCTTCTACTTGTTCATTTAATTTGACAAATGAATTTGCAAGTATGATGGCAAGGGAGATATTAAAAAATAAAAATGCATATCCCATGATACGAGGGAATACCCAATAGTTTCGATTGGTAGCCGTATCAATGATCGCCGCGATTAATACGATAGTAATTCCCACGGTGATATAAATGGCTCGTTTTTCTTTTTTCTTCAAATTTTGGATCAAAATGACAAAAATTAATACAACGTAAACGAGCCATGTTGGTTGTACAATATTACTCAATACAAAATTCATGTGTTCGATATTTGGAGAAAAAACAAAAAAACAAAAAATACATGTTTGGATGAGATCCAACATTTTGCCTATAATCACATATCGTTCTTTGAACAAAGTCCGAAGAAAATGATACATAAAAGGTATAAGCGTTAATATAATCAAATATTCCATTCTTTTCATCTCTAAAAATGGAAGTCCTAATTCATATTTTAATTGGTTTCTTAAAAAATTGTAGAGTACGAAAGAATAAGAAAATAAGGAAAAAAACAGATTCTCTCGATCTTTACGCCTTCTAATGAATAAAAAAAGGAAATAGCCACCAACGGTTGCATAAACAGTTAAAAAGATCAATTTGATAAACTCATCCTTCAAAAAAGAGGATTGAATTTGTTTTGTTGGTCCAAGTAGGGTTTGGTCTTGCTCAATCCCACCTGAGTTTTTGAAATACATTTGAATTTTAATCAGGAGAAGATTTTTGCCGCTTTTACGTATGAGTAAACTTGGGATTTGATAAATACGCACCTTATCATAGTTTTGTGGCAATTGGGAATCCCATTCACCTGTATTCCCGATGAGTTGGCCATTCAGATATGTTCTATCCCGATCATTGATGATCCCCAATCGAAAGCTGTATTGAAGATTTGGATCTTCGTTGAATTCAATCCATTTCGCAAGGATAACGGTCCGAGTTTTGGGATCATTGTCTTTAGATGGAAATAAATTCCCTGGGATTTTGATTCGTCTCCAATCCAATGTATGGAAATTCTCCTCATTGAGAGTTTGAATCTGAACTTCCGATAAATCTTTATTTAAAAGATACCAATATGTTTTTGGATCCGAGGTACTAGAATCAAGAGTCAGGATGGAACTGGGTTCTATTTGTGTGGCAAAATCAAGCGTAGGACTGGATTCAAGTTGGGAAAAAGAAAAGACAAGAAAAATCAGTAAGTTTTTAATCATATTTCAGTGGGTTATGTTTGCCCAAAACAATTCGTAAGTGCAATTGGATGAAGAATGGTCATTCGTTTAAAGAAGAATAAAGAAAAAGCAGTATTAAATTTTCATCCTTGGATCTTTTCCGGTGCCATAGAATCCGTCGACAATGGAATCAAATCTGGTGATACCGTTGCCGTGCACAGTCATGACGGTACATTTTTGGCTTGGGGTCATTATGATTCCGGAAGCCAAATTCGAATCAGATTGTTCTCTTTTGATCCAAAACAAGATGGAATCAATCGCGATTTCTGGTTCTCGAAATGGGAAAAGATTCTATATACCAAAAGGTCACTATTACCGAACGATACCAATGGATTCCGTTTGTTTCATTCGGAAGGGGATGGAGTTCCAGGCATTGTAGTGGATGTTTACGATGATACTGCCGTTCTACAATTAAAAACACCTGGCGCCATTCGCTTAAAAGAAAATTTAGTTACGTTCTTGGAAAAATTTGGTTTTGTTACCATTTTAGAAAAAAGAGAAAAAACTGATTCGAAACATGGAGATGAAATCAGCTTTTATAAAGGAGATAAAGCAGAGACCGTTTTTAAAGAAAATGGAATTCAATTTATATCTGATACTACGAAAGGACAAAAAACTGGATTTTTTTTGGACCAAAGGGAAAATCGATCGCTCTTAGGTAGATACGCAAAAAACAAAATCATTTTAAATACATTTGCCTACTCAGGTGCATTTTCAGTGTATGCATTGTTAAATGGCGCAAAGATGGTTCATAGCTTAGATATTTCCAAACAAGCATTGGAATTATGTGAAAAAAATTTAGAACTTAATGGTTTCTCACAGGAACTTTTGGCGGTAAAACATAAATCTCTCGTGATGGATTGTTTTGATTATTTAAAAAAAATGGATTCTGGAATTTATGACTGCATCATTCTTGATCCACCTGCCTTTACAAAAAATATTGCTACGGTCATACAAGCAAGTAGGGGGTATAAAGACATTAATATGAGAGCCATTTCCAAAATACAAGATGGTGGACTTATCTTTACCTTCTCCTGTTCCCAACATATTTCCTTTGATTTATTCAAAAAAATCGTTTTTGGTGCGGCAAAAGATGCGAAAAAAAAAGTTCGAATTCTGCACCATTTAACACAAAGTCCTGACCATAGTTATTCTGTTTTCCATCCGGAAGGAGAATACTTAAAAGGACTTGTGATTCAGGTTGATGGACAAATATAAATGAAAATACTGGTGAAATCTTAGAATGAAATTTACATCGCTCAGTTTCCTTTTGTTCTTTCTCGTCGTGTATGGATTGCATTGGATGATCCGTGGCAAATACCGCTTGGTATTTTTATTTTTAGCATCTTTTGTTTTTTATGCCGCTTGGTCAGTTCCCTTTGCATTTCATTTTTTGGCTTTAGTGTTGCTCAACCATTTGATGAATCGGCAGATTCTCAAAAACAAATCCAGTTATTGGTATCCTGTTTCCTTATGCATCAATTTTGGAAATTTATTTCTTTTTAAATATTTTTACTTTTTATGGTCCATCCTCTTTCAATTCACAGGAAGTGTCTGGTTTTCGAATGAATCCATCCAAAGTTTTTTAAATTCTCAATTCGGATTTGATTCTATAACCTTACCTCTTGCAATTAGTTTTTATACATTCCAAATGGTGGCCTATACAATTGATGTCAAACGTGGGAATGCAAATGAAAATCCAAACTTTTTACAATTTGGACTTTTTATCTTTTTCTTTCCTCAACTAGTGGCAGGACCCATAGTTCGACATGGTGAATTTTTTTACCAACTGGAAGTATGGAATGCAAAAAAGGAACAACTGTTTGAAGGTTATTATTTAGTATTCCTTGGTTTATTTAAAAAAGTTGTTATTGCTGATAATTTATCCTCTGTCATCGAACCTGTGTTTCAAAATCCAGATGGATATGATGGGCTCACAAATGGAATGGCCATGTTTGGATATGCTGCTCGTGTTTTTTGTGATTTTAGTGGTTATACTGATCTTGCCAGAGGTCTTGGTAAATTACTCGGTATCAATTTACCAGAAAACTTCCATGCGCCGTATTTATCGGCTTCTGTTCGGGAGTTGTGGACTCGGTGGCATATGACTCTAGCCACATGGATCAAAGATTACATATACTTTCCGTTAGGTGGATCAAGAGTTTCGGAATGGAGAGGTTATCTTAATTTAGTGGTAACGTTTACCCTTGCAGGTTTTTGGCATGGGGCAAACTTTACTTTTATCATTTGGGGTTTTTTACATGGATTCGTTTTGAGTTTAGAGCGAAAAATCGAAATTGTAATGAATCAACCCAAAGAGCGAAAAGTTTTACTTTGGAAAAAAATGGCAGGAATTATATATACTTTTATGTTTTTTGTCATCACGATTCCATTTTTTAATGCACCGAGTGTCAAAAATGCAGTTTCAATGTTATACCGAGTTTTCACCAATGCGACTGGTGAAAGGACAAATCAAATTGAAAAAATTGTATATTCACTATTACTCACATTTGTTTTAAATTATCTACAAACAAAACCAAGTTTCCCAAGAGAATCATGGTCAACCAAGTTTAGTTTGGTTTTTTTGTTTTTATTCTCATTTGTCATTACGGTTCTGTTAGGTTATTTGGCGCCAGGAGGAACGGAGTTTATTTACTTCCAATTTTAATATGAAAATCAAATTTCCAATCGTATTGTATCCATTCTTACTTGTTTTGGTTTTATTTTTATTTGATAAAATATTTTTCCTACCTATCATTGTAGAAAATACATATAGTTGGAAAAAAATTGAACGAAAATTCTATGAATTGAAGGAAGACTTATTCGAAGTTATGTTGGATGTATCCAAAAAAGATCCTTCCAAACAGATCGGACTTATATTAGGTAGTTCTCGTTCTGGTGAATTTGATTCCGAGATGGTGGAAGAATTTTTCCCAAATACGAACTCCTTTAATTTTGCAGCTCCATTTGGACCTCCTAGTTTCCAAGCCTATTGGTTGGAACGTGTCCTAAAAACTAAATTACCAATCCGTTACGTACTCATTGAAGTTGATCCATTATTGTTTTCCAAATCGTCCATCGATTATTCTTTAAATGGTTCCTATGATAATTTATATATACTGAATCATATTGACTTTTTCCGTAGCAAAACTGTCGATCCTTGGTCTACAAAAACAACTGGGTTTTCAGTGGATGAAGCTGAAGTTTATTTTTTGAAAAAATTATTTGCTCTCTATAAATATCCATTGGATCCTTCTGCGATCAAAGCAAACAACAAAGAGATTGAGATTGGCTTTTTTCCAGGATTGTCTTCTGGGATTACTGGTAAAGAACACAAACGTGGTTACATTGACAAAATCAAATTGGTCAACCGTGCCAAATTTGGGGCACTACCGAATGAAATAAAATTTGCGAATATGGATTTGTTTTTAGAGCGTGATGCCGAAGCGATGTACAACCAATACTTACGCGGATCATCCTTATCACCGACGCAAATTTTCTTTTTCAAAAAAATGTTACATCTCCTCGAAGGGACTGGAATTCCAGTGATTATTTATTTTCCTGCTGTTTCAGAGCCTTTACGTCGTAAGATGCAAACTGATGGATTATTAGAGCGTTTCAATTTGGAAATTAGAAACCAAGTTTCGTTGGTCTCAAAAGTACCAAATTCTAAGTTTTATGTCATTGATCCAAATGTTGACCCTAATTGGAAATGTAAAGATTTTGTGGATTCTCTCCATTTGAGTGGTGCTTGTTTTCCAAACCTTTTACCAATTCTTTTTCCAAAATACCTTCGTTAGGTGCGTTGGTTTTTCCTTTTTTGTAGTTGTTTCGGTAGGAAATAAAATCGAAACATCAAATACCCAAGCACACTCATACCTAAGAACAATAGAGAGAAAAGATTGAATGTGAAATCGTTTTCTGTAACATTATTTTGATTTTGGTAGAGAGATTGGATTAAAACAATCCCTGCATAAACTAACAAATTGATCACCAAATAAACCGTGGTTTTTTTTAAGACCCAAAGAGTGTCTCCCATTTCCAAACGAAATTTGGTGAATTCGCTTAGTATCTCCTGGTAGGATTTTTTGTGACCCAAACGGTAATGATCGTAAGCTTCTTCCATTTCTGGGTCTTTTGCTTTGCCATCGAGTAATACAAAATCAAAATCCAATTCGGCATCATACCTAGCACGTTTTTTGGGGTCGGAGAGGGTCAAATAAGCCTTTGTGAGTTCTAGGATTTTTTCCTTGGCCTCTGAACTTCCTGCCACGGCGAGTTTTTCCCAAAAGGAGATTTGGCTTACGTACAAATCCGTTGTGGCTTCTGCGGTTGCATTTCTGGAAATTCCTAGAATTTCGTAATAGGTTTCCCTTTTGGTTCTCGGCATATACCCTTTACGCCCCTTCCTTCTTTGCTTTACAAGGAATTTTCGCCGGAAAATATATCATTATGAACCCTACCTTGACAGAAAGCCAAACACTTACCCCCACCATCCAATTGGGAAAGGTCTATGTGGAGACCTACGGCTGCCAAATGAACGAATATGACTCAGGCATTGTTAAGGAACTCTTTCGAAAGGAACATTATGAAACCACAAATGTAGTCGAAGAAAGTGATATTATTTTCTTAAATACTTGTGCTGTCAGAGAAAATGCCCATGCAAAAATCTACGGAAGATTACAATCCTTAGGTTATCTCAAGAAAAAAAATCCAAACCTTGTGATTGGTGTACTTGGTTGTATGGCACAAAACTTGGGAGAAGATTTATTCCACCAAGAGTTACCCTTGGATTTGATCGTTGGCCCAGATAATTATCGAACACTACCGGAGCTCATTCAAAACATCCGAAATGGGGAAAAAGATGTACAACTCACAAGGTTATCAAGATCAGAAACCTATGATGAATTAGAACCGAAGGTAGTCAATGGAATCCAAGCCTTCGTTACCATTATGCGCGGTTGTAATAATTTTTGTACGTTTTGTGTGGTTCCCTATACGAGAGGGAGAGAGAGGAGTCGAGAACCAAAATCCATCATCCACGAAATCAAACAATTACAAGAGATGGGTGTCAAACAAGTCACCCTTCTTGGACAAAACGTAAATAGTTACTCTTATGAGTCCTACGACTTTTGTGCCTTGGTGGAATCAATTCTCAAAGAAACCACCATTGAAAGAGTGAGATTCACAAGTCCACACCCCAAAGATTTTCCTGACCATCTAATTTCTCTTATGGCAAAAGAGGATCGTTTTTCTTCACAAATTCACATGCCACTGCAAGCAGGTAGTTCGAAAGTCCTTAGAGATATGAAACGTAGTTATACTAAGGAAGAGTATTTGGATTTAGTAAAGAAAATCCAATCTGTGATTCCTGACATCGGGATCACATCTGATATCATCGTTGGGTTTCCAGGGGAAACAGAAGAAGAATTTTTGGAAACTTTGGAAGTTGTGAAAAAAGTGAAATTTGACATGTCTTATATGTTCAAATATTCAGAAAGAGAAGGAACGATCGCAAAACGGAAGTTTATTGATGATGTTCCAGAAGAAGTAAAAAGTCGCCGACTTATCGAACTTGTTGAATTACAAACAAAAATCTCTTTAGAAAAAAATACTTCTAAGATTGGTAAGATCTTTTCCATTTTGATAGAAAATACTTCCAAAAAATCAAAACAAGAGTTATGTGGTAGATCACATTGCGGTCGAATGGTTGTTTTTCCAATTCCAGAAGGAATGTCCCAGGATTTATCCGATTGGATAGGGAAAACAGTAAATGTTTTGATCGAACAAGCCACAAGTGCTACACTCAAAGGGAAATTGATTGTCTAAACCAGTTGACCTAAGAACCGTTAGGGTTCATTCCAAAGATGATTTGCCACCAGGTTTTATGGTGGATACTGATCGTTTAGGAAAATGGAAACGGTTCAGACCATCCATCCTTAGGATTTATATTTTAAAAGAGATTTTAAGCCCCTTTCTCGTCGCGTTATCGTTTTTTACCATGATTTATATGGCAGTTGCGATCCAAAAAATGATTGGGTTATTTGTTGGAAAGGGTGTCGATTTCTTCCGTTTATTGGACTATATGGGATATGTTTTTGGGAATACCTTGCCGATGACGATACCTATGGCTTGTCTTATGTCTGGGATCATGGCAGCAGGACGGTTGTCTGGCGATTCCGAAATCACAGCCATGCGTGCCTCCGGTGTATCATTTCCTTATATTTATAGCAACTTTTTGGTATTTGGTTTTCTGATGACTCTGATCGTTGGATACCTTAATTTTTATTTAGGACCAGAAAACACTCGTAAGATGAAAGACTTTGATAATTGGATAGCTACTTATAACCCGCTCCTTGCCATCCAACCAGGTCAATTTTCTGGAGATAAAACCCAGGATTTTTTTTCTGAAAAAGGTCGTACCATGTATTCGGGTGGCGTGGATGAAGAAGGAAATTTAAGTAACGTACAAATTAGAGAATGGGCCATATCTGCCGCTGGAACTGACTTCATTATGGTGAACAATTTAGCAGTTCCCATGGGTGGATCAAAAATGTTACAAGTCATCAATGCCAAAGAAGGTCTACTTGTAGAAAAAAAGAATGCCGCAGGTGAATACGAAAAATCTGTCCGTTTGAAAAAAGGTTACGTGATTGAATGGGATCCGGAAACCAATGCGATTGGAATCACAAATTTTATGAATGGAGAAATGGACTATAACACTCCAGCAAAAAAAGAAAGTAAAACACTCAGCATCAATGTAAAACCTGATACATTCTCCTTACCTATGTTAATCGAGATTCGAAATGCGATAGAATCGGAAGGATTAGAAAAGATACCTGGCCTTGAGATCTTAAAGGAATACGGTCTGTCGATCAAAGGTGTTGGTGGTTTAAAACAAATGGTGGAACAATTTAAATATGAAATCATCATGGGTGCCAATTCAGGAAACCAAGAGGAAATGGCGCAAAAATTTGCTTTGTTCACTCAATTATCCGAACTCCTAAATGAATCCAAAAAAACATTAACTGGTTTTAACGTTGAAATCCACAAACGGTTCGCAACACCACTTTCCTGTCAGATATTTTTCTTTTTATCCTTTCCCCTTGGGCTTGTTGTCAAACGTTCTGGGAAGGGGATGAGTTTCACGCTCGCAGTGGTATTTTTACTCATCTACTATACTTTTTTTATCTTTGGTTCAGGCATTTCTTATAAAGAGAATGTTCCTGATTGGGTGGGACCTTGGTCGGCCAATATTGTCATCGCAACTCTATCCATCTATATCATGATTTCAAGAACGGATGCAAAATTACCAGAATCCATCCGAAACAAATTAGGATTTTATTTCCGATTACGAGACAGGTGGGAGAACAAATGGGAAATTGTAAAAAATCGCTTTTCGAAGAAGAAATAATACAAAATTTGCTAGAAAATTCCCCTGTCTACGGTCCCATAGAGAGTAGTTGTCATTTAGGAGATCGGGTTTGAAAACTTCTTACATTTGGAATCTTTCCCAGGGCCGTCCGTTTCCCGTGGAGCTTTGGAAACATTCAAAAATCAAGATCCAAGTCAATCAAATTGGTTTGTTAGAATTGGATCAGATCACCATCACACCCAATGATATCCATATCCTTTTCCTCCAGGTGACATTCAAAGAATGGAAGGAAATCCAATCCAAAATTGAAAGCCAATGGGAAGTCAGTCCCTTTGTTCCATTGATCCTCATATCCTCAGAGGATGGTACCAATCAAATCCAGGAGATAGTACAATCCCATCCGAAATACCTTGTTTTGGAAAATCCTCTCCATGTGAGAGAACTCAGAATGATTTTGGATCGTACCATCCAATCTGAGTCTTATAAAGCAGCTGCATTGGATATCGGCAATTCCTGTTTAGAAAATGTGGGGTTTTTTGAAGGTGTATTTTCCTTAGCCCACCAAGAATACGAAGAATCCAAAAAAGAAAACGAAGCCTTACGTTCTATTCTCCAATATGAGGAATTGGTAAAACGTTCCCAAGCGGGTATCAATTCTGCATTGGAAAAAGTAAACGATATGAAGAACCAAGAACTCATTGAACTTCATGAAAGAGTCAAGGCAATCCAACAGCTGGATGAACTTAGGGAAAAAGAATTAAAACAAGCTCTTGAATTACAAAAAGCTACGGAAGAAGTTTTGAATTATTCCCGAATTGAAGAGATGAATTTGGATAAAATTCTAAGGGCGCAGGATCGACTCTTTGAATATACGGAACAAGAAATTAAGGAATTGGTAGAGGAAAATCGGGCATTAAAAAAGAAATTAGGCCTTCTTTAAACTTAAAAATCCTTAGCCACTTTTTCCTCAATTGCCGCGTATTCTTTTGATTCGCGGCCATAATGTAGTTCCGCAAAACGTAATAGATGTTTTTTCTTTAGTTCTTTGAATTCATAATAGAGTTCTTGGTTTTTGGATCGTTGGGCGGTTTGTTCCATTTTTTCATATGAAAGGGCAAGCAATCGATGGGGTTCGGCTTCCATTTCATTTTTGGACGAAATTTCAATGTATCGATGGGTAAAATCAATTACTTGTAAATAATTCTTAAAAAATTCCTGGTGTTTGATGTACTCACGATAAATCCCAGACTTTAGGTCCAGATAGGATGCACTTTCTTTTACCTTTGGATTTTCAATTTTATCCAAAACGTTCATCGCTTTTACCAATCGTAGGGTTGTTTGCGATCTAAGATCATAAAGTTGCTTTTGGAATTCTTTTTCTTTATTTTCCCTGCGACTTACTTTCTGCCACTCATAACGATCTTCGTAAAATATATCTTTTTTGAAATCTTCTCTTCGTTTTTCGATTCCTTTTTTCCCAGACTCAAATCCTTCCAAAGCAAGAGAGTATTCTTTACTCGCATCCTGCCAGCGTTTTTGTGAATTTTTTTCATCCACGAGATCAAGGACTGGTATGGTATCCACGGACAGGCTCGTATCCCCCCAAGGAGAACCTGATTCGGGTTTTGAGGGTAAAATCGATTCTACCCTCGGTTCTCCCGTTTTCATGGAGTCAGTCGCAAAGACGAAGGTAGGGAAACAAAGGACGAACATGATCCAAAAAAATCGGTGTGGATTTACCATTTCAGGGAAACTTTCCTTGAATCCTGGATATTGGCAAGAACTATCAATTTATGGTATTAATTCAGAGAAAAATGGAGACGACTAAAAAGATCGTTCTCATTGCACATGACAACAGAAAAGAAGATCTATTGGATTGGGTGAAATACAATAAGGGAACTTTAAGCAAACACCATCTTTCCGCGACTGGGACAACAGGAAAATTGATCCATGAACAAATTGGTTTACCCGTATTTCGTTTCATTTCTGGTCCCTTAGGTGGTGACCAACAAATTGGTTCGAAAATCGTTGAAGATTCGATAGATTTTATGGTATTCTTTTGGGATCCACTATCAGCACAACCCCATGACCCAGATGTCAAAGCACTCCTGCGAATCGCAGTATTGTATAATATTCCAATGGCATGCAATAGATCCAGTGCTGATTTTTTGATTTCTTCTCCTCTAATGGATAAGGAATACAATCGACAGTTAATTGATTACGGATCTCGTATACCCGCTAAAAATTAATTTGTGTTTTACAGATAAAAAATCAGCTGTTAGTTGATGCCTTTTTCGAAACATCAAATATAACATAGGATAAAGAAAGTATTTAGAAATGGGCCATACGTAAAAATTGATTTGAACTTCATCAGATAAAATGGATTGGTTTGTGTTTCCTTCTACATCCAAAAATCGGTGTGTATGTAAAAATTTGAGAAAAGGGCCTTTTTCTTGGTTGTCTTGGAATAGTTTGTTTTTTTCGTATTTTGTGTGTTTTGCGATCCAAATCGTGGAAAGGAAAGGTAGGATGGGAACTTTTAAAACTGCCGTTTCACCGACGGCAAGGGAATTCGGTTTTTGTAAGACACGAATGCCTTTATTTGCTTGCATCAAAGTTTCAAATCCAATCGGTCTTTCATGAAAGGCAAACAAATCCTCGCGTTTGACTGGAAATTGGGATTGGAAAATGAATGTATCCATAATGTTTAGAAGGGAGAAAGTAAGAAAATGACATTATTTTTCAAAAAAAAGAAGAACCTTTCTCCCGGTCTTTCAAAAGAAGTCTTACAAAGGATCCAGGAAGAATCTCAAGTCCTAGGGAAAGAACAGATTCTTTTTGTTCGAATGGTTGAGAAACAGAATGGTATCGGAGAAGTTCAGGTTAGTTTTTTAGACCGCAATCAATCTGATACCGAGTCCCTACGTTTTGAAAATGAAGTGATCAAAAGAACTTTATCCAAGGGTGAATTTCAGTATGAGAAGGGGAATGTATACTTTTATCCCAATGTAGATCTCGAATGGAAACTGACCCCAAACCAAAATATCCATCGCATTCAATCCAATTATGAATTTTCGAAAGGAAAATTAATTTTAGAAAAAAAGGATTTCAAAAAATTACGCCCGATCTTGACTGAGTGTTTTTTAAAAGAAGAGGTGATCTCTCTTTATATGGATGGGAACATTTGCCAATTAGAACTGGAAACTTTGGATAAGGAAAAAGAAATTCGAATTTCCGATGCATTACTTACATATGTTTCAAGGTTTTATTCTAGTCCTTTGATAGAACCACATCGTCTCCAGTAGCAAGTTCTTTTTCCCATCCTCGTTGTTTTGGTTTGATACTTGCAATGGATTTACCTAATATCAAAATATCACCTTCAAATAACGTTTTTCCTCTCCTTTGGAAAAGGAGTTTTGAATTGGGTTTAAGACCGTCATCTTTTCCAAGTGAAATGATGACTTCATCTTTCTTTATTTTTAATATTTTACCTTCGATGGGTAAGGTATTTTTGATTCTTTCTGCAATTCTATGAACAATGGTAGGTAAACTATCCCGGCCCCTTTGGTTTGTTTTCCAAGTCACAATGTCCTTCAGTAAATCCCGATCATAAACAGAAATTTCAAACTTAATGTCTCCATTCTGAATTTGGTAACGACCATGAACCACATAACGGATCTTTGTCGCATTTCGTCTTTTTGTATCTAAGTGGTGGAGATTGTCAATGGTAAAGGGAATGGTTTGAGAGAATGGATGGTAACTTGATTCTTTTAGTAATGCTCGAATTTGTTTGAATTCACTTCCTTCGATCACACGGACAGACAACATATTTTTTAATTGGTATCTAATTGCTTCTGCAAATAATCTTCCCGCTTGTAAATGATAAGGAAAAGGTGAAATCGATTCTAAATCAAATACATATACTTCGGGACTAAATCGAACTGAATGATTCGCAACTGAATTTGCATCAATTTGAATATAACCTTCTTTAAATTCGATGGAATCTTTAATGTTTTTGATTACAAATTCTAATTTGTTTTGTAATTTAAATGAATTTGGATCTTCTTCCCGTAAACGAAGTAATAAATTTGTGTATTTTACTGCGTCACCTGACTGATTATAAAAATCTAATAATTCTCTGCGGATGATCGGAGTTTGTGCACTTAAATCTCGGGCACGAAATAAATGAAAAAGGCTACTTTGGTGGTATAACGAATGTTTTTCTGAATAAAAACGGTCCTTTCTATATTCACCTAGTTCCCGTCTCAGTTTAGATTCCTCTTTTTCGAACTCAATGGAGTATTCTTCAGCCTCAAATCTTAAAACTTCATCTAAATCATCTAGAGACAATGCCCTTCGGTAATGGAAAGCTGCAAATTTTGTTTCGCCCAACTCCCATGCAATGTTTGCTTCCAAACTATGATACATTTGATTGTCAGGAAATTCACGAGCTAATTCATATATTCTTTTAAAAGCTTTGGTTTTTAATCCTTTGTCATTGTTTGCATTCGATAGGATCAGATCATGATACACAGAATAAAAACGTGCTTCTTCATTTTTATCATCTAAATTAAGTGCATTATCGAGTGATTCTTTTACCAGAGGTAAAATTGATAATAATGCGTCAGGCTTAAAGTAATTTTGATATAATAAGACTTTAGCTTTAAACGAAAATCCAGATGGATCATTCGGCTCTTTTTTTGTATAGGAATCAACAGTATTTAATGCATCTTCATAATGATTCTTTGAGAAATAGAGCTCAGCTAACATACGTAATAAATCTGAAGGTTCATCCAATTTTTCTGATAAACTTTTTATTTTATATAAAGCAGAATCAATTTTCCCTTGTTTCAAAAGGGACTTTGCCTCTGTAATTCTTAGGCCACTGTGATTCGGAAATTCCGAAAGTAGTGGTTGGATTAATTCATTGATTGATTTAAAGTCATTTTCAACTAAATAAATTTCTGATAAACCTGTAACAGCAGGGATAAATTTAGATTCTCTTTGTAAGATTTCTAAATAAAACTTTTTACCTTCTTTAAACGAACCTAATTTATAACTACAGTCAGCAATTCCTAATTTAGCATCGATTGAATTCCTATTTTTTTGTAAGGCAGACTGATAGAGTGGTATTGCTTTCCTACAATTGTTTCCCGATTGAAAAATTTTTGCCTCTGCAATATCTTCCAAGGCTGTACTTTCAGCAAAAATAATATTGGTAGTGAATCCCAATACCAAAACAGATAAAAATTTGAGTTTTCGGCTAACGAGGTTCTGGAACAAAATAACCTCCTTCATCTCGGCCTTTGACCCCTCGATGATTCACTCCAATTCCAATTTTGATGTACCGGTTGATGAGTTCTGGATTTGTGTCTGTTTTGTAAGAAAGGATGTAACGATAATCCAAATGCGATCTGAATTGTTTGTACAATTCACGTTCCTCACCTTCACCATCCAAATAGATATACTTTCCATTGGTAGGACTTGTGATATCTGACCAGGATTCTTCATAGGATGGATTTGGATTGGTTGTTAATACATAGATAGGAATGGAGTGGGCTTTTGCATAAGTGACAATTCTTGATTTTTGGTATTGGTAAAAACTATCTTCTTTTGCCTCTTTTGAAACTAAATAAACCAAGGCTTTTGGACCAATTTCCATTGATAACTTTTTTAAAGCGGCGATACTTGCCTTTCCAAAATTATGTTTCTCTTCTGGTTGGCCGTCTCTAATTTTTGCCAAAATATCTCGGAGGGACACGGTTTCTCGCAAGATGAGCTGGCTATCTTTTCCTGCACGATAAACCGCCACGTGATCCGTATCATGTAAGGAACGAAACAGGGGGAATAGTCCATCCTCTAAGCTCAGTTTTCCTTTTTTTAAAGATTCACTATTTTCGTATATGATAGCGAGATTCAATTTTTCATTTACTTTGTTTTTATTCGCGAGTGAAAATAAGGGAGTCATATTATCATTCTCGAATATTCGAAAACTTAATCGATCGATTCCTACCAATTCTTTTCCACCTCTGTTTTTGACTCGAGTGTAAATGTGAATATTGGGAAAATCAGAGGTATCAATGGATTCAATTTTCAAATCCAAATTGGATAGGAGATTGTTTTTTTGGGAAAATATATCGATTCTATGTTTTCCAAAATCAACGAAATATAAACTTCCCGTCCCATCCATATTGGCCGCAAATGGCCGAAATAATACTCGATATACACCCTTTTTATCTCGAAATTTAGGAAGTTGGGTCCAATCACCATTTAACAGAGAGTAGGTCCATATACCAGTGAGTTCATCAGTTAAAAATATTTGATTTTCTAAAATTTTGATATTACGAGGTTTTTTCCATTCAGGTTTGGAGATGGTTTCCAAAGTATTACCATCACCATCAAAAATATGTACTTGAACTTTGTCTTTATCAACTACATACAGTTTATTTGCATCGACCGTAATCCCAGATGGATTGATTAATTTTGAATTTCCCATTCCAGAAATTTCTAATACAAATTGCCCATTCGAATTGAACTTTTGGATTCGACCATTTCCTGAATCCGCTACAAATAAATTACCAGATCGATCAAAACAAATGGAAGAGGGGCCTCTGAATTGACCAGGTCCTTTGCCTGGTCCGCCGATGGAAGATAAAAAACTACCATTTAAATCAAAAATCAAAACTTCATCACGAAGAAAGTCAGCGATATAAATTTTTTGGTTTTGATATACAAGTGAGACTGGCCTTTCTAGTTTACGAGTGATTCCGCCTCTCCAATTAGAAATTGGAGTTCCTGCTGCATTGAATTTAATGACGTTGGATGTATCAAATCCAGCCACATAAAAATTTCCGTCTTCATCAAATGTTATATCAACAGGATTACGAAATCGGAAACCACGAATGGAATCTCCTTCAATGGTTTTAAAATATATTTTTTCTTTTTCCGTCACACCACCTGCAATGGCAAGCCGTAGTGTTTCTATTTTATTGGAAATGAGTAAATCATTTTTAGCCTTAGTGGCTAAAATTTCCAATTCATCGAGAGCTTCCTCCCATTCGCCTAACAAATAGTAGTTATTGGATAGCTCAAGCCGAGCTAAATGGAAATCTTTTTTTAAATTAACAGCTTTTTGAAAACGTTCTTTTGCGGCAGAATACTCTCTTAAATTTTTATAAGTGAGTCCCCGTTTGAATTCTTCCTTGGCATTCTCTTCACCCAAAGAAAAATTGGGAAAGTCTAGAGGTAAAATTTGGGTGCAGACCAAAAGAAAGATAGTAGTGACAAACTTTCGCAAAAAACTCTCCCTCTGTCCCCAGTTTAAAGGGACATAATTCTAGAGTCAACCCTTCCTTGGGGAAAGGAACCTGATTCTTTCTTTATTCTCGACAGAATCGCCAATTTAGGCAATATGGAATAGTCATTATGTCCCCTGAAATCATAGAAAAAGAAGTCAATCGCAGGAAAACATTCGCAATCATTGCGCACCCGGATGCCGGGAAAACCACCCTGACTGAAAAATTACTCCTCTACGGAGGTGCCATCCAACTGGCAGGGGCCGTGAAAGCCAAAAAAGAAGGGAAATCCGCTACCTCTGATTGGATGGCGATGGAGAAGGAAAGAGGGATTTCCATCACATCTGCTGCCTTACAATTTGAATATAAAAACCATATCCTCAATTTACTCGACACTCCAGGCCACGAAGACTTTTCGGAAGACACCTACAGAACTTTGATGGCGGCAGATACCGCCGTCATGGTGTTAGATGCTGGAAAAGGAGTGGAACCACAAACCATCAAATTATTCCGAGTTTGTCGGGATCGTGGGATTCCCATCATCACTTTTATCAATAAAATGGATCGTCCGACAAAAGATTTGTATGCGCTCTTGGATGAAATCGAAAAAGTTTTGGGCATCAAAGCCGTTCCTGATGTTTGGCCTTTGGGAACAGGATTTGATTTTAAGGGAGTTTATGATTTAAGAGACCAACAATTGTATCTATTTGATCGGACTCCTGGAGGCAAACAAAAAGCGGGCTTTCGAATGGCAGGTCCCAATGATACAAGTCTTGACGATCAGTTTGATGAGGAAATTGTAAAGGCATTCCGTGAACAAATTGATTTGGTGGAAAATGGAATTGGACAAGTAGATAAAAATTCCTTTTTATTAGGCAAAGAAACTCCCGTATACTTCGGTTCGGCGGTAAATAACTTCGGAATCGAATTGTTTTTAAATAAATTTTTGGAACTTGCCCCAGGTCCAGACCACATTCCACTCCGTGATGGAAACTATTTAGATCCAGTGAATTCCCCTTTCAGTGCATTTGTTTTTAAGGTGCAAGCCAATATGAACAAAGCCCATCGTGATCGAATTGCTTTTTTACGAATTTGTTCTGGCGTGTTTGAAAGAGGTTTGAATGTAAACCACAACCGTTTGGATAAACCTGTGAAACTGTCTTCGAGTTTTGCTTTTTTTGGACAAGACCGAAACACAGTCGATTTAGCCTATCCTGGAGACATTATCGGTCTTGTGAATCCTGGGACCTATAAAATTGGTGATGTACTTTCTACTGGAAATACTCCTCCATTACGTCCACTTCCGAGTTTTGCTCCTGAGTTATTTGCGACCATTTCTTGTAAGGACACCTTACAATTAAAATCGTTTAAAAAAGGTTTAGACCAATTGGCAGAAGAAGGAATTTTGCATCTCTTCACCTCACGTACAATAGGCGGTGGTGTCCCTATCATTGGTGCCATGGGCAAATTACAATTTGAGGTCTTCCAAAGGCGATTAAAGGATGAATATGGAGCCGACACTTCCATTCATATTTTACCGTATGGAATTTCCAGATGGGTGAAAAAAGAAGATCGAAGTAAAATTCCATCCAATGCAAATTTAGTAGAAGATTTGTTTGGAAATATGGCTCTGTTATTTGATACAGAATGGGATATGAATTATTTTCATAAAAACAATGAAGGAATTGAACTTTTAGACAATCCTCCCTTGGAAGAATGATTAAATGATATCAATACCAATCCAAGTGATGTCATCTAATAGGTCCTTTCCTTCTGAAAAAGATCTGATCTTGGAATCTAATTCTTGTTTTATGAAAGACATATGATTATTTTCCATGGTATGGAAAAACCCCATTAATTCATTTTCCCAGAGTTTCTCTTGTTTAAAATTTTCAACATCTTTTAGTCCATCCGTAAACAAATAGAATCGATCTCCTTTTGTGATTGGAAATTCTAAAACCTTGGGTGAAAACTTAGGTAACATTCCAAACATCGGGTTTAGTTTTTCATAACACTCGGGACCATTTTTGGAAAAATGAACCATTCCAGGGTGGCCCGCATTGCCATAATAAACAAAATTTTGATTTATATCAAACAACAGAAACAAAAACGGTACAAAGGCATAAGGATCAGGAAAATGGGTAGCGATACCCTCGTTCATTTTTAATAGAATTTGACTAGGATCTGGTTCTGTTTTTGCAATTTGGTGGAATAATACTTTTAAGACAGTCATCATCATTGCAGCTTTCACTCCATGACCAATGACATCACCTAATGCAAAAATATAACGATTGTTCCCTAAATCGATATAATCATAATAATCACCACCCACTTGGATGAGTGGCCGATAGAGGATCTCATAATCTAATTTTGGAAAAATTTGAATCCGTGAAGGGAGGTATTTTTTTTGTAAGTCTCTTGCGTAATCCATCTCTTTTTCAAACTCGAGACGTTTTTTAGTTACATCCTGAACTAGAATTAAGGCTCCGCTTGCAGATTGGTGGTCTTGTTCTAAGTACCAAATTTGATATGTGATTTCTAATAGAAGATTCTCTCCATTATTTGTAAACACTTCCAGTTCTTCTTTCCGAAGCTGTTGTTGTTCCATTTTTTGGTCTTTGATTTCTTTCAAAAATACTAATACTTCCTTTTTTAACCACAAAACGAATGAGTCTTGGTATATAAAAACATCTTTCAATTGGATCGTCGGTTCTATATGGGGATTTTCTAAAAGAACATTCCCAGTTGAATCATACAAAATGGCAGCATGAGGGAATTCTTTTAGAATTAATTTTAATTTTTGTTTTGATTCAATTTCTTTTAAAGAGATAAAGAATGAGATGAAAAATGTAAACAAAAGGATTCCAGATAACGTAGTTAGGTTTGTTTTTAAAGTAGAGAGAATTGGTTGTAATACTAAATTAATGGGACTCACCACAAATAAGTGAATCGGCAATCCATAAAGTGGAACTCCCACAAGAAAAAATCCCAAGTCATCCTTCCTAACCTCTTTTAAGGTTGGTAAATTTGAATTTGTTTGGAGAGAAGACTTTGTTTTTTCTTTCCATTCCTCAGATACTAAAAAATCATCTTCAATAAAACCTGAAATACCAAAATCACCTTTTGAATTTAATAAAAAAAGGCCTTCATTTGGATCACTGAAAGGGGAGTCTAGAAGTGCTTCTTCAATGAAAGTACTTGGATATATTCGATATCCATTTCCATCTGAAAGAAGAAAATAAGATTGTTCTTCTTCTGAAAAATGACAACGAACCATTTGAAAAAAAACTTCTTGTTTTGAATCAGATGAGTCTAGTTTACAAAATGTTCTAATTTCATCTGAATTTTTTTTTGATTCCAATTTGTTCTTTGGATTAGTGAATTCTTTCTGCAGCTGGTCTTGGATTTGATTTTCAATGTCGATGGCTAGGAGTTGGATTCTGATGAGTTGGAATCTTTGGTTCCAATCCAAGGCGTTATCATATTCAAAATAAATCATCCTTCCTGCGATGATGGAATACGGTAAGATGATAAATAAAACTAATGATAAAAATAGTTTGTAAAACGATTTGGTTCGAATGACATAGATAAAATTCGAATAAACATTTCGACCTTTATCTAAGAACGTTTTCATTCACTCGCCTTTGGTCGATTTTTGAATGTATATTTTTTTGGGGATTTCTTCGTTGCCTAAACGATCAATGGCACTAAATTCCAATAGTAAATCCTTTTGACAACTGGAAAGGATTTCCTTCCAAGATGTCTCATTCCAAACCATATAGTCACTGCTTTGTGCTCCATTGCAGGTCATTCGGTATCGTATGGAATTGATTCCAGATCCGCTATCGATTGCGAAAATTTGGATTGGATTTTGATTTGAGATAAAGGACTTACCATTTTTTTGAAACGTTGGATGTAAAAAATTGATAGAGGTTTCTGGAGGAGTAGAATCCACTTTGAATTCCCAAACTTGCATCCCGTCAGAGACACCCAATTCATTTGTAACTTTGTATTCTAAGCGGTAACTGCCATCCTTTAAAAAATTCAGTTCTGGAGAGGTAGACTTTTGCCATGGTCCTGAATTGATACGATATTGGATTTTAAAATGTTTCCCAATCGAGACGGGAACGATTACAATTTGACTCGTTGTTAAAAATAATTCAGAATTTCCTTCTTTGGTCAGGATCGGGACGAGGACATCCGTTTTGACCGGAATTTTGACGATGGGTGTTTCTTTTGGTTTTTTCTTTTTACCAAATTGATTCACTTCGTAAAGTTCAGTCCAATACCCTCTTACCTTTCGTTTGGCAACGGCACGAATCCGAAAGTATTCATATCCATCTGGAATGAATAAATTGACCTGTCCTGGGTTCGATAAAACACGAAAGGGAATTTCCAATTCCAAAACATCTGATTTCCATAGTTCAATTTCATATTGGATGATATCTTCTCTATCAGGAACCAGTGCAAATTGGATTTGTTTGGCGAAAAGAGGATTCCAAAACCAAAAAAGAAAAATAGAGAAAAAAACAAACTGAATTGGAATGTTTTGTAACGTCATTGGTTGTTTGGGATGGGAGGGTTTGGAACAGGGAATGGTTTTAAAGGTGCCTTTCCTTTTTCAACATAGGTGGCAAAGCCTTGGTTGACGAGTACGGTTACTTTTTCTGCCGATACCGCAACACTTCCTTCATAACAACTTAAAGTTGTATTTCCCGCAGTATCCACTTCCGTTATAAAATCAGTTCCTTTGACAACAGACTCAGCCGATTCTGTTTTTAATAAAAACATTTTTTGGTTAGGTGATTTTGATTTAGGAATGAGGGAGCGAATGCGTCCTTGTCGTAAAAATACTTCATCTGGTTCCGAATCAGTTTTTCCGCGTTCCATAATTACATGGCTATTTTCTGTGATTTCAAATCGAGACCCCGATTGAAAAACAAATTGTGCTTCCGATTCTTTTAAGGTTCGTACCTCATCCTTCGCATACAGTCCTTCGCCAATATTTCCTTTGGCCCAATCATTTTGTTTTTGAGAAATTTTTAAAACTTCAGTTGTGCCGGTGAACCGTTGTAAGTCGGCGAGAGGTTTTTTCCCTAAACTTTTTGGGATCCATAGTTTCATGCCTGGGATGATGAGATTGGGATTGTCGATTTGGTTGGATTTCAGAAGTTCCTTCCATTTCCTCGGATCATCCAAATAGGTTTTGGAAATAATGCTTAAGGTTTGTCCTTTTTCCACAATAATGGTGATCCCATCATCTGGGTTAGGCTGGAAGGTTTGTTTTTTAGATTCGGCTGGAATTCCAAAAACGAAAACAAACAAAAGTAAGTTTACGAGAAACAATCTTTGGAGTTTTGGCAGTTTTTGGCCAAACGCTTTCGTATGCGTACAACAAAAGTCCCAAAAAGAATTCCATACGGTTTCCTTCCTGGGACTGAATGTGGAAATTAGATAGGGGAAATCTGCGAATCTCATATTTCCCCTATGATCTTGTTAGTCGATATTTTCGGCTACAAGTTCTGCAATGTCTTTTACTTTGACAGAGTCAATTTTTTCCGCAGCTTTGACTCCGTCTGTGATCATTGTGATACAGAATGGGCAGGCTGTAGCAATGGTTGTGGCACCTGTATCGAGGAGTTGTCCTGTACGTTTGCTATTCACACGCATACTTTCTGGGTTGGACTCATCTACATGTTCTTCCATCCAGTACTGCGCACCACCTGCACCACAACAAAGTCCTTTGGAGTGATGGTCGACTGCTTCTTCTATTTTACCACCAGATACCTTTTTCACAACATCACGAGGGTTGTCGTAATTGTTGTTATAACGACCGATGTAACAAGAGTCGTGATACGTATACTTTCCAGTTTTGGCATCATCGGCCACTTTTACATCGATTTTTCCATCTTTGGATAGTTGGTTGATGTATTCCGAGTGGTGGATGACTTCGAAGTTCCCACCAAATTGTGGATATTCGTTTTTGATCGTGTTGTAACAATGTGGACAAGCGGTTACGATCTTTTTGATTCCGTAACCGTTGATTGTGTCTACGTTTGTTTGTGCTAATGTTTGGTATAGGTATTCGTTACCACCACGGCGAGCCGAGTCTCCCGAACATCCTTCTTCAGTTCCAAGGATACCAAAGTTCACATCTGCTTTTTGCATGATTTTGACAAAGTCACGAGAGATCTTTTTATTTCTTTCATCAAAAGCACCAGCACAACCTACCCAATAGAGAACATCTACGTTTTTGTCTTCTGCTTCTGAGAGTACTTTTACGTTTAAGCCATCTGCCCAGTCTGCTCTTGTGTGTGCACCAACTCCCCATGGGTTAGAATTGTTTTCCATGTTGGTGAAGGCTTTTTGGAGTTCTGGACTCATTTTGGATTCAGCAAGGACTAAGTGACGGCGCATCTCAATGATGGCGTTTACTTGGTTGTTTCCAACAGGGCATGCTTCAACGCACGCATAACAAGTGGTACATCCCCAAAGTGCTTCTTCGCTAAGGCCTTCATGAGAGTTGATGACACCTGTGTCAAGAGCCGCAACTGCTTCTGCCGCTTCTTCTGGAGTTTTGCCAGCACGAGCGGAAGCAACCTCAGGCATTTTCTCTAACATTTGGTGTTTGAGTTCGACAATGATAGCTTTTGGATTTAATACTTTACCCGTTCTGTTGGCAGGGCACTCCACTTGGCAACGTCCGCATTCAATGCAAGACATTCCATCGAGTAGGTTTGGCCAAGGGAAATCTTCCACACGGTTGGATCCCCAAACTGCATTTTCATCATCCAAATTGAGTTTCGATAACTGTCCTTTGGGAGTGTCAGTGGCAAGGAAGTAGTTAAATGGAGCAAAGATCAAGTGAGCATGTTTGGATGTAGGAACATACAACATAAAAGAGAAAACAGTGATGATATGGCCCCACCACATGATTTGGAAAACGATATCCGCAGAAGAGTTTGCTACTCCGATTGATTCCCAAAGACTTCCGATGGCACCATCGATGAAACCTGCATGTGTGTAGTAAGTTGCCGCAACAGTCTTAGCACCATTCCCAAGTAAGGTGGTCACCATAAGCGTTGCAATCATACTGATCACAATGGCAGAAGCAGGTGAGTGAACGTCCAAACCTTTTGCTTTTTGGATCCAACGTCTCCAAGCAAAAAAACCGAGACCAGTTAAAACTAAAATGGATACATAGTTAACAGTTTGTTCATAGAGATGGTTTGCAGTTTCCCCAAATAAAAAATTGGGTAGTGCAAATTGATAAGGGTCTTCCATGGCATAACCGAAGACACCCGCGATCATTTGGCTTGTTGTATGGATCGTATAGACGATAAATCCATAAAAAACAAAGGCGTGCATGATCCCGCGTACAGGTTCACGGAAGTTCTTTTTTTGTAAGATTACGTTTATCAAAAAACTTTTTAAACGGAATCCGATGTTCAGGTTCTTTTTTGCATCTTCGTTAAAAAATGCAGGACGACCGTTGAAGATCAATCCGAGCCTGTAAAGGATAGCGCGGACAAACACTACGTTTGCCACGACGAAAAAAGCTGTGAATAATAGGTGAAAGAGAATTCTTCCGATATCCATTTATATTTATGCCCTTAAGGTGTTTGGTATTTCCTAGGATTTCTATAGAAAAATGAATGTCCAGGAAAATTCGGTTTTTACAGGGATATGTCAGAAGATTTCCTGTCCAAGTAGGTAGAGATATGAATTTAGCCTCCTTTTCCCTGAACCCGAATGATCCAGTCGATTCCGTCCTTTTGAAGGCTACGGAAGGCAAACGCATCTCACCAAAAGAGGGACTCCTTCTCTACAAAGAAGGAGACTTTCTGAAAATCCAAATGGTGGCACGTTTCCTCCGAGAGAAGATACGTCCTCATTCCGAGGCAAGTTACACCATGTTTCGGGTGGTGAACTATACCAATTATTGTAATGTTGAATGTAGTTTTTGTTCCTTCATGGATGAAATTGGGAATGGGAAGGGATATGTCCTCTCCAAAGAAGACATCCTGCAAAAGATGGACTATGCCATGGAAGAAGGGGCCGACCAAATGTTCTTACAGGGAGGGGTGTATCCAGAGCTTCCTTTTGATTATTATTTGGACGTGATTCGCACCGTAAAAGCCAAATACCCTAAAATGCATATCCGAGCCTTTTCCCCGGTAGAGGTAATCAACCTGGAGACCATTACAGGAAAACCACTCCGTGAAGTTTTAGAAATTTTAAAAGAAGCAGGACTTGATTCAGTCCCGGGTGCCGGGGCAGAAATCCTCACAGAAAGGATGCGCCAAATCATCTCTCCGAAGAAAGCAACGGTGGCGGAGTGGGTTCGAGCCATGGAAACCTGCCACGAAGTGGGACTCAAAGGCTCTGCCAATATCGTATTTGGATCGGAAGAAACAGAAGAGGAAGTGATGGAACACTTGCAGGTGGTGCGAGATTTACAAGATCGTACCGGTGGGTTTTTGTCTTTTATCCCTTGGACCTTCCAACCCCAAACCAAACGGTTCAAAGTGAGGCCTGTTCCGACACATGAGTATTTGAAGGTGCTTGGGATCTGCCGAATTTTCCTCGATAATATCCAACACATTGAAACTTCTGTGATGGTGCTAGGGAAAGGGGTTGGACAACTGGCACTCTATTCAGGAGCCGATGATATATCTTCTGTTGTGATTGAAGAAAATGTCCTCCGTTCATTTGGACTGAAAACGGAGAAGGAAGCGAGAAAATTCCTTAAGGAAGGTGGGTTTCGACCCGTCCGCCGTGATCTCAATTATGAAGAAGTGCCAACGAATTTGGAGCTGGTATAAACTAACTGATCGATCGGTTGTGATGACAGAGTCGTAAAAGGATTCTGAAATCTGGTCGCATTCGATTCTCTTCGAGTCGGCAGCGAAACAAACAAAACATTTCTAAGATTCGCTAGTTTTAAAAAAAAAGATGGGGGAGTTCTCCCCATCTCGTAAGTTTTACACCTTATCCGTAATGGACATAAACTGAGAATCAGTCTCATTTACTGGTATGATTTTGAATCCACATTCCGTCGATCTTTTTTTTTACATTTCCAGTAAAGTGATTCGGTTTCTGCCTTCGTTTTTGGATGTGTAGAGGGCTGTGTCGATTTTATGGTAGAGTTCATCAAAACTAGGATCGTCTTCTGGATGGAAAAGGGTTCCTCCGATAGAGACAGTGAGAGTGAGAGATTCATTCGGAGCATTATAGATCGGGATTTTTAATTCTTCCATCTTTCCCCGAATGGATTCGGTTAAGGTGTGAAGTCCTTCCTTGTCAATGGGAGAGACGAGCAAACAAAACTCATCCCCACCAATCCTTGCCGCAATGTCTGTGATCCTTGTCCTTGACTTTAAGGTTTTGGCAAAGGCTTGGATGGCAAGGTCCCCTTGTTTGTGACCATAACGATCGTTAATCGTTTTTAATTTGTCCAAATCCAAAATGACAAGTCCGATCACAAATCCTTCTCGGTGTGATCTTTTTTTGTACAAATCAAATTGTTCTAGAAGATGCCTTCTGTTAAAGAGTTCCGTCATGGAATCCACTCGGGACAAGTCTTCAATCTTTTGGTTGATACGAAGTAGTTTACCCACTGTTATATGAAGTTTGTCTTTCACACGGTATTCTTCAAAACGCCAGTAGTTGATAAGAAAATTGGCAACGATTCCAAAGGCTAATAAAAAGGAAACGATAAGAACATCTTGGTAAAAGAAATACCGATCAAATCCTTGGATCCGAGAGTAATTTAAATGTAATGGGATAAAAACAGAAATATAAAGCAAGGAAAGGATACATATTCGGATGGGTTCTAACCAAAGTAAGATGGAGGCTCCCGCGATGACAATGGCAGAACCAAATAAATAATAGGCATGGTTTGGATTATCAAATACCATCATGGGAATATACAAAGTCACAAGTCCTATGAGAACTAAACTTGTGATATGTAAGATATATTTTTCATAACGTTTGATCCGCCGTTTGGCTAAGAGATAAACGGCAAAACAAATGGCAAGAGAGGAAATTCTAAAAAAGGCGATCCAAAAACTGGCTGCTTTTGTACGAACGAGTGAATCAACAAACAAAAGCGAAATGATAGATGTCACAGCCGTCATCACACTAAAGATTTGAAGTGAAGAGGCAATGTCGTCCAAACTAGTTGTAATGAACTCCGGGTGATAAGGGCGTAAAAATAATTTCCGCAAAACAAATTCGTATCGTTTGAAGGTATACCTACGCATGGTGAAAACCAGACTTTAGGATACAATTTGTGGATTCTCTGTAAACCATTTAGTGGATTAGAATAAAATCACTTTTCGTTGGGATTTGGCAAGGACATCAGGTAAAGACAAACCATCACTGCCAAGGCTTCGGATTCTTTCCCCATTTGTATATAGTACAACTCCTTGGATTCCAAAATGGCCCACATAAGTGAAGGTGATTTGGTCCAAGCGGTCTTTTAGGATTTCCATACTCCCACCATAATTGAAGTCCTCGGAAACGGAGAGGTGGAGGATTCCATTTTCCAAACGATAATTGGGATCAATTCGGATCTTTTTAGTCAGGGCAGATAAAACTCCCTTCGTTTTTTCCTCACCGTTTGGGCCTTTTGTCAATTCTTGGAATAGGAAAACGATGGGGTCCCCACCTGGGAATTCCCGTGTGAGTTTGACAAGTTGCGACTGGCTATTTTTGCCCGTACCGTAAAATTTTAAAAAGTAAACAGGAAGGTAACCTGGTTCTGCTTGGATTCGTTTTCCGGCTCCTGGGAACCTGTCTTCTGGTAAGGTGATCTCTGGAATGGTATCATCAACGATTTTGTTTGGTTTGGATTTGCTCGAAGTTGAAGGATAAGTATGATTGAACACTTCTTCTTCCCAATTCAATTCATCTTCAAAATTTTCACTTTGGAAAGGGTCTGTAGGTTCGGCGAATTTTGGTTTTTCGGTCAATTTCCCAATGTTTTTGAAACCTTGTTTTGGAAAAAAATTTCCCGTGGTTTTTAGATCAAACCCCATAGATTTTTCAATTAAGACGAGTACAAAAAAGATCCCGCCAAGGAAATAGCGTAAGGATTTCCATTTGTCTTCTTGGATTTGGGGAAGTACCGCCACACTATCAATGTCGGAGTAGGTTCGAATTTAGAATTTAAAAAATTTCTTTGAGAGTTGTTAAATCTTCAAATTTCCAATCAAAGTCTGGGATTTCTCCAGGGACTCCGTGGCCATAGGTGCAAAATCCGAACGGACAACCATTTTGCCTTGCTGCCTCCCAATCACTATGACGATCACCGATCATGGCGATGGAACTGGGCTCAAGATTGTACTTGCGAATATACTCAGCCAAGATTTCCCCCTTGGTATGGATGGTCTCTTGGTTGATGACCACAATGGGTTCAAAGTATTGTAATACCCCAGCAGTATCGAGGACAGTTTCGATGTATGGTTTTCTACCATTGGAGGCACAGGTGATGGTATAACCTTTTTCTTTGAGGTAGTGGATGGTCGATCCCACCCCAGCATAAAAATCACCACCGCCGCTACGAATGGAATCACAAAGGAGATCTAAAACTCTGCCAGAGATGGAGTCACGTTCTGGCTCTGGTAACGAGGGGAGAAGGTTTGCAAAGATGGTCCGAACTGGTTTTCCAATTTCATTGATAATCTGATCATGTGTTGGCAAAGACGTAATTTTTCCTGTTTTTTTTGCAAACTCTTCGATTGCCTGCACATACGTCTTAAAGATTATGGATTCTGAGGAAAATAAGGTCCCATCGACATCGAAGGCGACCATTCGGATTTCCCCCAAGCGGTTTTCTTGCATTACCACCAGAAAAGAATTTGGTGGTCTGTTGGCAAGTAAGGAATAAAATCTTATGCTCGTGCAAAACAGTTTATCAGAAGTTCTTCGGGCCAGAGAAGAATTGTTTTCTAGGACAAATTGGAACGACCCCACCTCACAACTTCAAAACCGTGTGAAGGGAGAAGATCTCGCGCGTTATTTTGTCTTGTCTGATTCAGAACGTGTGGGGATCCAAAACACAATCCGACTCCTTGTCTCGACAACCCCATATTATTTATCTTTGTCAGATCCAAGTGACCCGAATTGCCCGATTCGTAGGATGATTGTTCCAACAAAGGAAGAAGCCATTTTTTCTTTGGAGGAAAGTGCAGATCCTTTGGAAGAAGAAAGGTTAAGCCCTGTTCGTGGGCTCACTCATATGTATCCGAATCGAGTCCTTTTATTTTCGAATCACTCGTGCAGTGTGTATTGCCGTCATTGTATGCGCGGAAGGAAGGTTTCATCGAATGAAGAAAGGATGGAAAAATCGGATTTGGAATCTGCCTTTGACTATATCAGAAATCATCCTGAGATAGAAGATGTTGTCGTGAGTGGGGGTGATCCTTTGAACCTTGCGGATCTTCGGATTGAATGGATTTTAAAAGAACTCAACCAAATCCCCCATGTAAAAATTTGCCGATTGGGAACACGAAATCCTGTCACACTTCCGTTTCGCATAACAGATGCCATTTGTCAAATCATCGAAAAATACAATGATGACAATTTATCCATTTTTTGTAACACTCAATTCAATCATCCAAAAGAATGCACAAAGGAAACAAAAGAAGCGATCCTTAAGTTATTAAAGGTGGGAGTTTCTGTTGGGAACCAAGCGGTTTTACTCAAAGGAATTAATGATGATGAAGAAACCATGTTAACACTTCATAAGAAGTTATTAGAAATGCGTGTGAGGGCCTATTACTTATATGACCCAGAACTCATTCCTGGTTCTCGAGGTTTTCGTACACCTCTGGCACGTGGCATAGAAATCGTAGAATACATGCGAGGGAAAATTGGTGGGATGGGGATTCCTCAGTTTGTGAACGATTTACCTGGTGGGGGTGGTAAAATCACAATTGGTGCCAACTGGTATTTAGGTTTCTATCCAAAAACGAGACAACATGTTTTCCGATCTGCTGTGACAAAAAAGATCCATTTCTCTTTTGAACCAATTGGTTCAAACAAGGAATCTTATTATCCAAAAATCTCAGATGAAGAATGGGAGAAATGGAAACCAAGATGAAAACTGTTCTCATCGCTTGTGATATCTACGACAAACAACATCCAAAACTTTCCCAAGAATGGGAATCGGAAGAAACCATCCTTCACATGGAAAAAACGATTCAATCATTAGGTTATGATGTTGTGGTTTTAAACCATCCAACAGAAATCACCTCCGCACTCGCTGGGATTCCTAAATCCAATCGAAAGAATTGGATCGTATGGAATTTCATTGAAGGGTATTTATCACCATCAAGAGAAGCGTATATTCCTGCGTTATGCGAATATTTAGGGATTCCACATACAGGAAGTCATGCGGCCGTCCAAACATTGACATTAGACAAATACAAAACCAAATTGTATTTAGCTTCGTTTGGAATTCCAACACTAGTCTCACAATTGATTGATTCGGAATCGGAATTACCAAGGATTTCGTATCCTCTTTTTGTCAAACCCAATGGAGAAGGTTCCAGTTTAGGGATTACGGATGCGAATGTGATCCATTCGAAAGACGATTGGGATACACAAGTTCCAAAACTATTAGAGACATTTTCACCTTTACTTGTTGAGCCTTACCTTTCGGGAGAAGAAGTGACTGTTGGTATTATGGGGAACCAAGGAAACTACCAAGTATTACCGATTGCCTATGTCAAAACTCCTAGCGGAGTTTATCATGAAGGGATCAAATCAAAATCTGAATTTTTAGAATCCCTAGATTTTGACTTACCAAATCATTTATGTAGTCAGATAGAATCGATCTCCTTACAAATTGCAGAACGATTAGGCTCTTCCGGGTATCTGCGAATCGATTTTAAATTAGAAAATGAGAAACCCTTTTTTTTAGAAGCCAATGCGACTCCTGGTTTCTCTCATATTTACTCCACCTTGCCTTTGTTATGGGAAAGATCAGGAAGGTCTTATTCTGAACTTCTTCAATATTCATTGGAACTAGGATTTGAAGAATTTTTTACACAGAAACGGTTCCAATATGGAAAGGACCAATTATGAACAACTTCATTCAAACTTTAAAAAATGACGTAGAAACCCATCCCGTTTTGCAATCAAAATGGTTAAAAGAAAGAAAACTAAAGTTTAGTTTTGACGATTTGTTACTTTGGTTAAGCCAGGAATATTTTGTCTCTATTGGTTTTGTCGATTGGTTTCTACTTGTGGCGGCAAAAACAAGGGACCAAAACGCAAAAATTATCCTTGTTGAGAACATTTGGGAAGAGTTAGGCGAAGGTAAAATAGAGGAGACTCACGTTTCCATTCTTACTGAATTTTTGAAATCTTTACACTTTGATTTTTTCGCTCACAAAATGTTACCAGAAACTAAGACCTATTTGGAGAAGATGCAAGCAGTGATCGACTTAGGATTCTTTTACGGTTTAGGTGCTTTGGGCCCTGCCAATGAATATTTGTTAAAACTGGAATATTCACAAATTGCAGATGCGTATCAAAAATTAAAATGGGAGATGGGTTTACCGGAAGGTAAGTTTTTCCAAGTCAATTTAGATGCAGACGAAGGGCATAGCAAACGTATGTTTGATCTGATCGCAAACGTTTGTCATACGGAAGAATCCAAACACCAGGTGGCGGAAGGGAATCGATTGGCATTGGAGGCAAGGAAAGATTTTTATTCTGGATTATCCAATTTGGACAAAAAAGAATTTAACCAATCCAATACCTTGTCCGTTTGAGAATCGAAAGTACCATCATTCCTAAAAAGGGAACGAGAGGTAAATATAGGATCCAAACAATATACCGGTATCGTTTTACATTCCAAAGGAGAACTCTGAGTCCAAAAAATCCGGGATAACGATTTCCATTTTGAATGATTTGTACCTCACCACGACACCTTTCTGTTGTCAGTTGGATATGGATCTTTTTTAAATTTTCCTCAGGGATTGTATGATAAGAGAGGATTTGAATTGGATTTATCGATTTTGATTCAATCGCTTTTGCAAGATTCGTACAAAAGGAACAATTTCCGTCATAAATTAAAATGATTGGACTCTGATCTTTCACGGGAGTTTGGATTCAAAATCTTCTGGTTGGGATTGTAAAAGTTCGATGATTTTTGGGATCAGCGTGCGGTCCACACCAAGCCAATAATAATACCAGTTTTCATCTTTTTCAATCCCTTGGGCGATGGACATATACCATTTGTTGATGGTGTTATCAGGTTTACTCCTCCAAAAAAGAGGATTACAGTTTTCTAAGATTTGATCCCAAATATCGCGACCCACTCCCGCGCCCCTTGCCACTCCATTCACAGCAAATTTGGAGAGGAGGTAACCAAATTCAGTTTTTTGCATCCAGGCGCAGGCTCGATACGATTCTTCCAAAAATAAAACATCAAATTGCGTTTGGAAAAAATTAGGTTTCAATTTTTTACCAAAGGATTCTCCAATCAATTGGAAGAGACGCTCCATATTGACCCCATCCATTGATTCATATTTATGGATCTTGTTTTTTCTTTTAACAAGTGTTCCACTTCCTTTGACCGTAAATAGTTCTGTTAACAATGTAAACGGGGAAGTGAGTACAATACTAAATTTTGGATCTTCGATTTTGGAAAGTAGTCCTTCCGACAAATGCACAAATTCTTTTTGTGTTTCCGTAATGGAGAATCCAGCTGGGAGTTGGAATGTGTTTTCCAATTGTAAGATTGATTTTACTTTTCCAGAGTTTGGATCTTTCAACGGCCCATCAATGGATACATAGATGATTTTTGCCGAATTTAAAATAGAACGGCACCGATCGAGAACTGCTTCCAGTTTTTCAGTTTCATCATTCCATAAAAGTATGGGAATTTTTTTCTTTTGAATAGAATCTCGAACCGCTTCCTTCAATGGTTTTTCTCGTGCGATGATCTCATAAGAAAAACCAAGGGACTTATCATCGGTCGCGTTCGTTGCCATTTGTTCTAATGGGAAAAATACCTTCAGGTATTGGAAACTATCCTCTTCCAAAACTACGAAGGGAAATAAATCCAATTGGTAAAGGAGCTTTAAATCGGAAAATAAAGCCTCAGAACTTTCAAAGATGGTTTCTGAATCTGCATAAAGAATGGCAAATGATTCCGGTGAAAGGGATTGGAATTCTTTTAAGAATAAAAGTCCATCCCTTGGGTCTCTTGTGATTTCAAAAACTCGACTTAGAATGTCCTTTGATTTCATTTCCCCCCTCGTAATTCATAATCGACTATTTTTGCCTTTAGATTTGCATGTTTGAGGCTGATATGTTTGTTTTCTTTTAAGCCAAATTTTCCGAATAATGAAAAATCAGCACATAAGACGGTAAACTTCCAACCACCAAATTCATTTTTTAAAACCCGACCAAACTGAAAGTACATCTCTCGTAAGTCTTCCATCGGTTTTCCAATCCGATCCCCATAGGGAGGATTGGTCACCAAATGGCCTTTTGAGCCAAATGCATTTTTTAATGCCAAACAATCTCCCACTTCAAATTTGATAAAGTCTTCCACACCGGCTTCATACGCATTTTCTTTTGCGATGCGAATGGCTTCTGGATCAATGTCAAATCCGAATAAATGTGGTGTGGTGGGGTTTTCTTTTTTCCTTTCTGAAAAAACATAAGTAGGGAATAAAATTTGAAAGATAGGTGATTCTGCAAACAAGAATCGATTGATTTCGCCATACAGCCGTTCCCTGAGAGCAGCTTCAATGAGAATTGTGCCTGACCCACACATGGGATCAAGCAAAGTATCTCCTTCTTTCCATTCGGATAATTCTAACATCGCTTGAGCGATTGGTTCCCGAACGGGAGCATTCCCAGCATGCAAACGATACCCACGTCTACCTACCGGATCACCCGATAACGAAAGTTCGATGCTGAACCTGTCCGTATGTGACCTAACAACAATGGTTACATCCGCCATTCGTTTTTGAATTTCCGGTAATGCTACTTTTTGACTTCGTAATCTGTCGAGGATGGCATCCTTCATTCGATGCATCGAAAATTCAGAGTTTTTCAGTTTGTCTTTTGTTTCTGCATCGATGCTAAAACTGACACCTGGACCAATGTATTTTTCCCATGGTAGTTCGATTGCTTTGGAATAAAATTCATCATAGTTTTGGGCATTCTCGTGTAACAACTGCAGGTTCACACGAGAGGCAAATTTAGTATGAATGGCAAATTGGATGACATCTTCTTTTTTTCCAGAAAAGAAAACACCACCTCGATTCGAATTATTTATCTTGAGATGGAAGGAAAGGATTTCTTGTTCCAAAAGCGGAGAAAGACCCTCTCCGCAGATGGCATGGTAGGTGGGGTGAGTAGGTTTTATTCCGAATCTCCTAATTTTTGAGCCAAGTAGTTTGGCAATCCAATGGCTTCGATGATTGAGTTTTGTGTTTCAATCCAATCGATGTGTTCTTCTTCCGAAACAAGGATTTTTTCTAAAAGTTCACGGGTTCCGTTGTCTTTTGCAGAAACGCAGATGTCAATGCCTCGGTTCAGACGTTCGACAGCACTGTATTCCAATTGTAAGTCATGTTTTAACATTTCTGGAACAGATTGGCCTACATTGATTTTCATGTATTTTTGTAAGTCAGGGATTCCGTCAAAATACAATATGCGTTCCATGATCTCATCCGCATGTTTCATTTCTTCGATGGATTCTTTTCGAAGGTATTCTGCGAGTTCCAAATACCCCCAATTTTTACAAAGTTTTGCATGAATAAAATACTGATTGATGGCTGTGAGTTCTGCTGAGAGAACTTCTGCTAATATGTCGATTACTTCTTTATTTCCCTTCATATGGGTGACCTCTTTTTATCGGTTCAATTGGAAAGATAATTGGTTTTCATGGAATAGGCAAGCGGAAACTATATTCGAATGAAGAAAGTTTACATTCACAATCCATCACTCAGTGTATTCGGTAAACATAAAGGTTCTCAATTAGATTTGTCTTATGCCACCGCAAAACAATCTGTACATGAGTTTCAATCTCACAAAATTCAGTTCATTATTTATGCAAGTTTTTCACCTGATTCTTATAACAAGGAATACCATCTCTCTGCAAAAATAGCAGCAAGGCTCGGTCTCAAAGATGTTTATTCCATTCGGATGGAAACGGCTTCGTCTTCTGGGGCTTCAGCCTTTCAATTGGGAGTGAATTTAATTCTCAGTGGTCGTTATGATCATGGTCTCGTGATTGCAACAGAACTCATGTCACAATTGAATCGTGAGGAAAGTAATTTGTTGTTAGGCTCAGTCCTCTCTGACTCTCAAAAAAAATTGGGAATGTCAATGGCACAAGGTGGAGCCATGATTACCAATCGTTACCTTCATGAGTATGGATATTCGAAAGAGGACTTATTTGCGATTGCGAAAAAACTCCACGACAATGGCCTACAAAATCCAAAAGCCCATATCAAAAAAAATCTAACCATTGAGGAATACGAAAACCAACCAAAAATCGCGAGTCCCTTGGGTCTCTATGATATATCTCCACTTTCGGATGGTTCTGCGGCTCTCATTCTTTCAAAGGATCCAAGTTCCATTCTGGTGCGTGGGATGGGATCTGGCACGGCTCCCTTTCTTTCCTCGGCTGAGCCCAGTTTTTTAGCCAATCGCATTGCCTTTTCCAAAGCATATGAAGGAGCAGGGGTGGACCCAAACGACATTCATTTTGCGGAATTACACGATGCCTTCACTCCTTTTGAGCTCGTAGGGGCTGAGGATGCTGGTTTTTTCAAACGAGGGGAGGCCCTGTTCCAAGTTAAAGCTGGTCTCACCCATCCCAAGGGGAAACTTCCTATCAACGCCTCTGGTGGGCTTAAATCGAGGGGTCATCCAGTCGGTGCTTCCGGTCTTGCACAGATTGTAGAACTTTGCCGCTTCTTTTCTGAATGGCCCGAAAAGCGGTTGGCAGTAGCACAAAGTATAGGTGGACTAGCTACAAACAACTTTGTGTCGATATTAGAAAGAGTCTGATGCCTGAAAAAATACTGATCATCCAAACCGCTTTTTTAGGAGATTTGATCCTATCGACCTCCTTTTTCCATGCTGTGAAAATGGAACACAAGGAAAGCGAAATCCATGTCTTAGTCAATTTGGGTACGGAGTCGGTCCTAGACCAAAATCCTGACATAACTAAAGTTTGGTGTTTGGATAAAAAAAGGATCAAAAAGAATCCCTTTTTTTTCCTAAAATTTGTTAAAAAATTAAGATCAGAAAGATTTGATAAGGTTTACTCTCCTCATTTTTCCTATCGATCGAGCCTCATTTCCTTTTTTACAAAGGCACCCATTCGCATTGGTTATAAGGAATCGGGATTTTCTTTTTTGCACACGAAGGTAATCCAAAGACCCAAACAAGGTCCTCATGAAGTGGAAAAATTATTTTCTCTCTTATTTGAACCTTATGATTTTCCAACGGGAAGGGAAAGGCAACCTTACTTGTATCCAGGTACCGAGGAAGAATCGAGTTTTGCTCTCAAAAAATCAAAACTCATAAAAAATGACTCGGGTTATATCCTCATTGCCCCGTCATCCTTGTGGGAAACAAAACGGTTGCCTGAAGAAAAATTTGTCAGTGTCATCACTCAAATCTTGCGAAAACGAAATGAAACTGTGATCCTCATCGGAAGTAAGGCAGATATAGAGATTCAGAATCATATTTTCCGTTTGATGAAAACAGAGCCACTTGAATTAAAAGAAAGGGAAAGGTTGTTATCACTTGTTGGCCAAACGAGTTTAAAAGAACTTATGGTTTGGATCCAAAATGCGACTGCCATTCTTTCGAATGATTCGAGTCCCATTCACTTTGCATCTGCCTTTAATACACCTACAGTGATGATTTATGGCGCCACAATACCGGCGTTTGGTTATGGAAGTTTGTCTGACAAACACCGTATTATGGAAGTGAATGGATTAAACTGCAGACCATGTGGCATTCACGGAGGTAGGGTTTGCCCAGAAGGGCATTTTCGGTGTATGTTGGATCAAAATCCAGTACGTATTTTTGAAGCACTCGAGGAAGTGATTAAGACATGAAACTACCGGTTATGAAATCGAATGAATTCGATGCAGGACTATTTCAAAAACGAATTCGGAAAGTCCAAAAAAAGCTAAAAAAGGGCGAAATATTAATCTTATTTGCAGCAACTCACAAAATTAGAAATCGAGACGTTGAATATAAATTCAGACAAAATTCCGATTTTTATTACCTAACAGGGGTTAGAGAAGAGGATTCAATTTTTGTTTTAACTTCTGATGCAGTTGGGATGTTCTGTTTGCCCAAAGACAAAGAAAGGGAAATTTGGACAGGGATTCGTTTAGGCAAAGATAAAATCAAATCCATGTTAGATTTGGATTTTACATATGATTTGAACGATTGGGACAAACAAAAATCAGCAATTCTCATTGGGAATCATACCTTATATTATTTTTTTGGAGAAAATCCCGACAGGGATCGTGAACTATTACAGGAATGTAAAAATCTTTCGGAAAGAGCAAGGGAAGGGAAATTTGGACCACATCGTATCGAACACCCTTATTTTTTACACGAAGAACGACTCATCAAATCCAAAGAAGAAATCCAAATTCTAAAAAATGCTGCCGAGATTACAAAATTTGGACATATGCGTATCATGCGAGAAAGTAAACCCGGGTTGTATGAATATGAATTGGAAGCTTTACTTGAACAAGAATACCTAAAATATGGATCGATTGGTGGTGGGTATGGTCATATTGTAGCATCCGGTAAAAACGCATGTATCTTACATTATGTTAATAACGATGATCGTTTGTTAGATGGTGATTTGGTATTAGTGGATTCTGGTGCGGAATGGAATTATTACACGGCGGACGTAACCCGTGTTTTTCCTGTTGGGAAAAAGTTTTCAGACGCGCAAAAGACAATTTATGAAGTTGTATTGTATGCTCAAAAGAATGCGATTCGTCAATCCGTAACTGGAATTCCATTCAATGAAGTACATGAAAAAACGGTTCGTTTCCTTGCAGATTGTTTACGTGAGATGGGTTTTTTAAAAGGGAATCTCGATGAAATTTTAGAAAAAGAAACCTACAAAAAGTTTTATATGCATCGAACTGGGCATTATTTAGGAATGGATGTCCATGATGTTGGTAGGTATTTTATAGATGGAAAGTCAAGACCCTTAAAGGATGGGCAAGTGGTCACAGTTGAACCTGGATTGTATTTTGATCCAAGTGATGATTCAATACCAAAAGAATTTCGGGGCATAGGAATTCGTATTGAAGATGATATCCTCATCAATGGAAAAGAACCAATCAATTTAACAGAATCGATTCCAAAAGAAGTTTCTGAAATTGAAGCTTTGAAATCGTAGTAGATTCAATCGTTCCATGGCAAGAGAACTCCCAAAACGCTTTCGATCCGTCCGATATTTTGATCGCATTAGTTCTGAAATTGCAGACATTGTTCGAACGGAAATGGAAAAACTAGGCTTTCCAGGACTCACTACTTCCCACTTTGAAATTCTTACATTTTTGATCCGAACATCAAAACCCATCAATATGACTCAAATTGCCAAAACCATTGAAAAAACAAAACCAACGTGTACGGTTCTTGTGAACCGTTTGGTCAAAGAAGGTTTGGTGGATCGAAACCCTTCGCCCAGTGACGGGAGAGAGTGGGCGATACTTCTTTCCAAAGAAGGAAAAAAAATCAGAAAAAAAATTGTTACGATTTCTGCTAAACTTCTATCTTTGCAGACTTGGGGGATATCAAAAGAAAACGAGGATATTTTGTATCCTATCCTCGATGAAATTTATAAACACATACGGAATCGAAGGGGAATCGTGTGAATGTTTAAGATGTAAACACAGGTCTTCTCACTTCTACTGATGCGGAAATTCCTTCCTTTGCATCTGGAGATTGGATGCTACTAATTGTGTTTTTCATATCATCTTTCACTAAATCAAGAAGTGGTTTGTGAACATGTAAGATTCCTTTTTTGGTATCCTTCATCGCACTGTAAGAATTTTTTTTCAGTTTTGTTTGTAAGGATTTTGATTTTTTCCTTAGATCTTCTTCTGAATCTGTAATTTCTTCAAATAAAGTAGGCATTTCTTTTGCTTTGAACGCATCACCAAGTAAAACATGCCGTTTGGCAACGTCGTAACCGACAGCTTCCCCCATCAGTGCATACACAAAGGAAGGGACTTGGATTCCAATTTTTACTTCCGGTAATCCAAAACGAATGTCTGCAGTTCCAAATCGATAGTCACAAACCAAAGCAAGCATCGCACCATAACCTAAAGCATGTCCTGAAACTTCTGCAATGGTTGGCACCTCGAGCTGGTAAAGTTCCGTGAGATTGTGGTAAAATAATTCCAAAAATGGGGCAAGGTCCTTTGTCATATCCATTGTGCTTACAGTTGTGAGATCAAGTCCCAATGAAAATGAACCACTGGATTCACTTCGTAATACGACAACTTTTGCATTGGATTCTTTTGCCGATTGGATTACTTTTTTTAAATTCAAAAATGATTCATTGGAAAAACTGTTCTTTTCATTGATCGCAAGTTTTATCAATCCGATTCCGTCATTGAGTTCGAAACTAATCATAATTCCCTCTAATTGGTTAGATATCTAACTAATAGATTCTTAGGTTTTTTTCGCAAGAAAAAATTTATTAAAATTCTTGGAGATAGGTTTTGACCACTTCCTTCATCACCGAAAGACCGATGGGAAGTGCGTCTTCATCAAAATCAAAAAATGAGCTGTGGTGAGGGTGGACAAATCCTTTCTCCTCGTTTCGAGATCCAATAAAAAAATAACATCCAGGTCTTTGCATAAGAAATGCAGAAAAATCTTCGCCACCCATGGTTCTCGTATTTTCTTCCGTAAGGCAATGGTCTCCTAATACTGTTTTTGCAGCCTTTCGAACCACATCAGCCATAACTGGATCATTGATTGTGGGTTTATCGATTCGTTTGTAATCAAGTGTGATTTTTGCACCAAATCCAGCGCCAACTTGGCTGGTAAGTTGTCTCATTCTTTCTGGGATCATTTCGTAAACTGATTTGGAATATGTTCGGACGGTTCCATGAAGGACGGCTGATTCTGGAATGACGTTAAATGCATTTCCGGAATGAAACGAACCAACTGTAACTACACATGGTTCCAGAGGATCCACATTTCTTGATACTAACGTTTGCAATGCGGCAACCAAATGACTTCCAACAACAATTGGATCAACTGTATGTTGGGGCATGGCTCCATGGCCAGAAGTTCCTTGGATTGTGATTTTAAACTCATCAACCGATGCCATCATTGTTCCATTTACCACACCCACTTTCCCTAATGGAATATGGTTCCATACATGTAAGGCAAATACAGCATCAACATGGTATCGATCTAGAATTCCAGATTCAATCATTCTGTCGGCACCAGATCCACCTTCTTCTGCTGGTTGGAAACAAAGTAAAACTTTTCCCTTGGGAACAAAACTTTTGAAATCTATTTTTAGATCAGAGGATAACGCCAGTAAAATGCTCGTATGTCCGTCATGTCCACATGCATGCATTTTCCCTTCATTTCGGCTTTTGTAAGTATGGGAATTTTCTTCGTGGATCGGTAGGGCATCCATGTCAGCACGAACGAGAATGGTTTTGCCTGGAATTCCTGAATCAAATAAGGCAACTAGGCCTGTTTCTGCGATTCCATCTTCTACTTGGAAACCAAGAGATTCTAGATGTTCTTTGGCAAACCTTGCTGTTTCTTTTTCTTCGTATTTAAGTTCTGGGTTTTGATGAAAGGTTCTCCGGTAACGAACCATTTCATCTTTTCTATGTGTGGGTAAGGATTTCATAATTTATCTGTTTCGAGTTTGGCACGTTTTTCTACTTCTTCTAAAATAGAATATAAATCCAGTCCATACTTTTCAAACAGTGAATTTTTCGCCAATTCATAACGTACCAAATTGATATTATAGTTAATTTTAGCTTGGGTGACGGCAAGTTCCGTATTGGCCAAACTATCGAGAGCATTTTTAACGTTCACGGCAGTATAACGGCCTTGTCGAAAACGTTCCATCAAACCATTGTAAAAAATTTCAGTTTCCCTTTTGGTTTTTTGTAAGTCTTTGAGAAGAGCATGACTTGCAATCAAGGCTTCTTGTCTTGTCACAATTTCTTGTTCAATCTCTTGTTCCAAGTTTTGGATCTTTAATTCATTTACTTTTAAATTCGTTTCTGCATCACGAATGGATGCTTTGATTCCCAAATCCCATAAAGGATAGGACATCTTTAATTCAGCCGTAATTTGCGGAAACATAAAGGAAGTCACTCCGCGTTGCCTTGCGATGAAATTTTCCTGTGGGGATAAAAAGTTTTGTCCAATCGAACTATAAGTAACGGTGGCAAGTAAGGAAGGATCATCTTCTGCAAGAGCCGTGCTTAAGGCAAGTTTTGCGATTTCTCTTTCCCTTTTGAGAAGGAGGTAATCGGTTCGATGTGCTAAGGCGTATGCGATATCTGATTTTAAATTGATTCCAGTCGGTAATGTTTCACTTAAGTCGGTCACACCTTCAATGGAAGATGCGGTATCAACGTTTAAGATACGGATCAAATTTCGTTCTGCTTCGATTCGATCCACTTTCGCTTTTTCCAATAAGGATTGGGTTTTGAGATATGCCTGGTTCCATTGGTTGACCTCAAACCCTTCCGATAGTCCAAGTCCGGTTTTGCGAAGAGTTAACCGTCGAATCTCCTCAGTGTTTTTGGAAACCTTCTCATACGTAGCGATTCTTGAATCAACGATGCTGAGTGACCAGTAGTCGACGAGGATTTTGACGACCAGTTGCGTTAAGATATTGATGTAATTTTCTCTAAGTAGAAGGGTTTGGTTTTTGAGTAATTTTTCCTTTTCCTCTTCGTTTTTGCCAAATCCATATTTGAGAAGTTCTTGGGAAAGTGTAGCAGAAACGGCTCCCGTGTACATGGGAGGTGCCGCAAGCAAACTGGCAAAACCAGCAGTGGCGGGGTCTGGATTTTCGAAGGCATTTACGTCAAAACGGATGGTGCTGATTTCCGTTTTGAAATACGTTCCTGTTTTGAATTGTTTTTCAATCCCCGCAGAAATTTTATCTTGGGAACGAATGGTTCCTGCAAAGAGGTTATTCCTGTTATTTGGGAGGATTTGTTTTGCGGATTGGATGCTTGCCAGTGCTTTCCAAGAATACTTAGATTCGTTTTTCCATTCTGGGCTATCCGCTTTTACAATTTCCAACTTCGCATTTTGAACAATGGTATTGTTTTCGATGACCTGTTCGATGGCCTGGGCAATGGTGAGCCTAAGTTTTTTGGGTCCGGGTCCTTGTAAAGGTTCAGGGACAACATCACCATTTTCCCACTGGGCCAGTTGCATCCGTTTGATTTCTTCGTCAAAGTCAGAATCAGCAAAAATGGGAAGTCCTAATAAACTTAAAGATATTAACCAGCTGGTCAACTTTTGCGAATGTGTGAAGTTACGTGTGGGGATAAAATTTTGACTTTTCAATGGAAACTTTTTTAAACCCCTTACAGGAACAAGATGAAAAAATCAATGTTGTCAATCAACCGAAATTGTAAAAACATAGGTTCGGAAAGTTTCTTTTCTAGGAGAAGATTGTGGCAAATTTGTCTAAAAAACCGAATCGATTGGTTCATGAAAAAAGTCCTTATTTGTTACAACATGCACACAATCCTGTGGATTGGTTCCCTTGGGGGACGGAAGCCTTCGAGAAAGCTAAAAAAGAAGATAAAATCATCCTTTTATCCATCGGTTATTCTACCTGCCACTGGTGCCATGTCATGGAACGTGAATCCTTTGAAGACATTTCCACAGCAGAAGTGTTAAACCGTGATTTTGTATGCATCAAGTTAGACAGAGAAGAACGTCCCGACATTGATAAAATTTATATGGATGCCTTACATGCCATGGGGACCCAAGGCGGATGGCCTCTGAATATGTTTCTGACCCCAGAAAAAGAACCCATCCTTGGTGGGACTTATTTTCCACCCGAAAATCGTTATGGAAAAAGAAGTTTCAAAGAAGTTTTACGGCTTGTGACCAAAGCTTGGAAGGAACAAAAAGGGGAACTTTTACAAGCGGCGAATGAATTAAGTAATTATCTAAGAGAGAACCAAACAAGAACAAATGATGGAAAGGTTCCTGGAACTGAAATTCTTGTTCAAAATTTCAATCGTTACTGGCAAGTCTATGATCAGGAATTCTTTGGTTTCAAAACAAATACAATAAATAAATTTCCTCCTAGTATGGCCCTAATTTTTTTATTAGATTATTATTCCATTCATAAAGACAACCGTGCCTTGGAGATGGCGTATAATACTGGGTATGCGATGAAATCGGGTGGGATTTATGATCAGGTGGGAGGAGGGATTTATCGTTATGCGACAGACCATGAATGGCTTGTACCTCACTTTGAAAAGATGTTATACGATAATGCCTTGTATGTGGAATTTTTAGCCAAACTCTATCAAATCACGGGAGAAATTTTCTTTTTAGAAGCATTAATGGAGATCATTTCATACATCCAAAGGGACATGCGTTTAGACATTGGTGGGATTGCCAGTGCTGAAGATGCGGATTCAGAAGGAGAAGAAGGAAAATTTTATCTATGGAAAGAATCAGAAATCCTTTCCGAGTTAACTGAGGAGGAAGTGATCGGATATTGGAATGTTACCGAAGAAGGAAATTTTGAAAACAACCAAAACATTTTGAATGTTGCGATTAAGGGTAAAAATCCGTACCAAGAAGGAATCCATTTTAAGGATGGATTCAAAATCAAGTTAGAAAGATCCAAAGAAATTTTGTATCAATTGCGAAACCAGCGCATTCGTCCCTTACGTGACGATAAAATTTTAACTTCCTGGAACTGTTTATGGATTCGAGCATTACTTGCCAGTTTTGAGGCAACGGGAGACCCACTTTTTCTCAACCAATCCAAAACAATTTATGAATTCTTATTCACATATTTAGTGAAAGAAGATGGGTCTGTTTATAGAAGATTTAGAGAGGGAGAAACAAAATTTTTTGGTACGTTACCAGACTACTCAGAACTCATATGGGTTTCATTTCGTTTATTTCAGTTAGTTGGTGATAAACAATATTTTTTGCAAGGCCTACAAATATTCAAATATGTAGAAACACATTTTTTATCAGATATGGGACCATATTTTGAATCGGCAGCGGGGGATGAAGAATTAATCGCTCGGACAATCGATGGGTATGACGGAGTGGAGCCATCAGGGAACTCAACAATCCTACATATTTTTTACTTTTTACATTCACTCGGGTTTTTACATGCGGACATTCTAAAAAAAGCGAATGCGATATTTTCCTATTTTTTGCCAGAGCTCACTCAAAATTCATTGAGTTATCCATCAATGTTGTCTGCCTTTCAGAAATTCCAAACACCATCCAAAGTAGTCATTGTACTCCATCGGAATCAATCTGAGGAAAAAATGAATGAGATCCGAAAAAACTTAAGTTCTTTGAACGACCCCACACTCATTTGGCTTGTCCTCTCGGAGGATGTGAGCCGGTCCTTAGAACTTGATTTAGGTATATTAAATGGGCGTGATGCCGGTGATGGAGTGCGTTATTATGTATGCCAAAACTTTCAGTGTGAATTGCCAACGGATACTTGGGAAGAAGCCTTCCACCTTATATCAAAATAGGAGTTGCATCTCCCCAAAGCCGATCCAATGAATAATAATTCCGCATTTCGTCCGTCATGATATGTACACAAATTTCGCCATAATCGAGTAAGATCCAACCAGTGGCATCTTTCGGTAAGTCAGCGAAATTTTGACGTTTGACTGCGAGTTTCAATGGTTTCATGTATTTATCAATGTCTTTGGCACAAGATCTTCCTTGTGTTTCTGTTTTGACTGTGGCGATTACAAATAAAGATAAGTAGGAATGTACATCCTTTAGATCCAAAAATTGTATTTGGTCACATTTTTTTTCAACTAATGTTTGTTTTATTTTCTTTAAATGTTCTAATGTTTCCGTGCTTATATTTGGCATATTAATCCTTGGAATTCTGAAAGTCTTCTCCGATGATCACGGTGGCGTCTAGACCCAAATCCTTTCGTAATGAAAAGTAAACTTTTCTGCCTTGGAAGGTATCAGAGATCATATCTGTGTAATGAGTATTTCCCGAACGATTTAAGATCACAGTGGATTTAAAGTTGGAATTCCAAGCATTGTCAACGGTGAGAACTTTCAGACCTTTATCATTGAGTAACACTTTTCCATATCTGGCAAGTCCATTTTTTGCTGTTCCATTTAAGACTTCGATTCTTGCTCGTTCTCCCTCTCCAAAAGAAGGTGATCTAAGTTCGCTTGAAAATTTATAAAATGCTACCTTTACCGTTTCTTCATTTGCTTTCAAAATTTGGTCTTTGATTTTGGGACGTAAAACTGGTTCACCGGGAACTTCAGAAACTCCAAATTGAATTTTTTCCTTTTTTAAAAAATCAAAAAGATTTTCCCATTCTTTGGAAGAAAGGTTTGTCGTCATTTGACTATGAAGGTATGCGACTTTTTGTTTGCCTATGGTATCTCTTTTTTCATGAATGGTTTCTAGTAGTGTCAAAATCACTGTCTCTTGGATTTCTAATCTACGAATGTAGGAAATCATGGTTTCGTCTGAAAGAGAACTCATCCAATCAAAACAATCCTCTCCATCTAACACATAGGATTCTTTATTACGATCGAAATTTTTAGTTAGGTGTAAAGATTTAGGCTCAAAAAAAAGTTGTAATCCACCGAGTAGGTTGATCCAATTCTGAAATTGTTCCTTAGTCCAAACGATTTTAAAAGGAATGTTAGAATCTAAAGTATCTTCCAATACAGACTCAACATAAGAAGGTGCAGAATTTCCTTTTTCTTTTAAAGATTTTTCACCGTCATCAAAACTCGTTTTTGGATTCACAAAAAAAAGTGCTGCTTTTTTCTCATTTGGATAAAATTCCGCGTAAAGAGAAAACAGATACTCATCTTTGTCTCCTAAAACAGAAAAAAGAATCGGCATTCGTTTGCTTTGGGAAAATTTTTGATCGAGAGAAAATCCTGTTTTTGACCTTAGGAATAAAAATAATAATGCAAAGACAAAAAAGCTACCTGCAATCAATAGAAGGGTTTTGGCAGGGATGGTTTGTTTTTCTTGGGTCTCACGTAACATTTAACTGTGTTCCTTTAGAAATTGGGCTGATTGATTGTATGTAAAAAAAGTATTGGGATGGATGACTTCTTTTTTTTCCATGAGAAACGAGATGGTTTGAAACGCCTTCATAAAAATCCCAAAATGAAGGTTTTCCTTCGTTTTTTGTATCCACACTTCTATTTCCTGAGACCTTTGGGCAAAATCTGATCCTAAAAAATCGGCTGCATATACAATTTGGTCCAAAAGAGAAGGATTTGTATTCCCGAGAGTATGGCTTTGGATGGCCGATTGGATTTCTTCATCGAAGAATCCATACTGTTTTTGTAAGAATAAGGGGGCAGAATAGGCATGAAGGGCCTGGGTGGGAATCCCATTTGTTTCCAAATGGAACTCACGAAATAAATTCATATGGATATCTGATTTTTTTTGTTTGGTAATGTCATGACAAAGACCTGCTAAGTAGGCTTTTTTTGGATTCTTTGGCTCGTGAATGATTGCCAAATCTTCTGCAATTTTTGCCACTTTTTTGATATGCTCCCACCTGGTTTCTGTTACATGAGTCGGAACTTCTTTTTCGAAGAAAAAAATCCATTCTTCAATCGATTTGGTTTCGTTATGATTCATTCTCATTGTTTGTACATGTTTAGAAGTAATGTTTTGGTTTTTGGAAGAATGGAATTGATTTCTAATCCATTTTCTAATAGGTTCCGAATCTCCTGGCTACTTTTTATCATAATGGGATTGTTTAAAACAAGGATTTTCTCAGCTGGAATGTAATTTGGTATGGAAACTGGTTTGGGAAATTCTGTTTCTCGCCTGACTATGATTAATTTATAAACTAAGTTTAAAATTTCTCGGTATGATTTCCATTGGTTAAAATGTGTAACATTGTCTTCACCAATCACGAGAGAAATCAAATGGCCCGGTTCTAATTGTTTTAATTTGAATAGTGTATCAATTGTAAAACTGATTTGGTCTTTTTTGATTTCTTCATCCCAAAGGATCACATTATTTTCCAAAAATGCTTCGAATTCAGCTAAACAAAGAGACCAAATTTCTTCTTTCGAAAACTTTTTTTCATTCAACTTAAATGGTGAAACAAAATTAGGACAGATATAAAGTTTTGATTTTGGGAATTGGTTCCGAATGGTAGTGATCACATGTCTGTGCCCTATGTGCGGTGGGTTAAAACTCCCACCAAACAAGATCACATCCATTTTATCCTCGGACTTGTCCTTTTCCTGTAACATAGGTGGTAGTCGTAGTTAGGTGGATAAGTCCCATGGGCCCCCTCACATGGAGTTTTCCTGTGGAAATTCCAACTTCTGCTCCTAGGCCAAATTCGCCTCCATCATGGAATCTTGTGGAACAATTGACAAAGATAGCCGCACTATCGAGTCCTTGGCGAAAGGTTTGGATTTCTGATTCATCTTCTGAAAGAATGCATTCCGTATGACCTGAACTGTAGTTTTGGATGTTTTGCATGGCATCTTCGACTGATTTTACGATTTTGACACTGAGCCTTGTATCTAAAAACTCTGTGTAAAAATCTGCTTCTGTTGCAAGCGGTAGGTTCGGAAAAATGGATTGGGTCGACTGATCTCCTAAAACCTGAACACCAGCCTTTTGCAAATCACTCAGTAAGGTTTGAATATGGGGGTAGTCTTTGTGAATGAATAAATTCTCAAGTGCATTACAAACCCCTGGGCGTTGGACTTTAGAATTGATTAGAATAGGAAGGACAATGTCTTCCTTGGCTTTATTGGATAGATATAAATTCGTGACACCTTTATCGTGTTTGATGACAGGGATTTTACTATTCTCTGATACAAATCGGATGAGGGCTTCGCCCCCTCTAGGAACAATCACATCAATGAGATCATCCAATTGGAAAAACGGAACCATCGCTTCGCGATCCGTATTTTCCACAAAACTCACCACATCTTTTGTGACACTGGGAAGGTTCGACTCACCAATTGCTTGATGGAATAAGGATGACAAAATCAAATTGGAGTGATATGCTTCACTCCCACCACGTAGGATACAAGCGTTCCCCGATTTAAAGGATAAAGATGCAATGTCGACAATCACATTGGGTCTAGATTCAAAAATGGTCATGACCACACCAATGGGCACACGTTTCGTAAGAAGTTCGAGTCCATTCGGAAGGATGGTCCCGCGTACAACTTCACCCACGGGATCGGGAAGGTTTCGAATCTCTTCTATGCTCTTTGCCATCGATTGGATTCGTTTGGAATCTAATAACAGACGGTCCATCATGGCGGATGAAAGTCCTTTTTGAATTCCATTTTGTAAATCGATTTGGTTTTCTTTGATGATTGCCGTTTCATTTTCCAAAAGCAGTGTTTCCACTCGTTTTAAAACAGAATTCTTTTGTAGGGTTGTGAGACTTTTTAATGCACGACTTGCTTCTTTTGCCTTTGTTGCAATGGACTTTGCATATTCTGTTGCTTCGAATGTCATAGTTTACTCCACCTGATAGGAAAAAAAGTGTGATTGGATTTCAGAAGCGGAAGGAATTCTATGTGGAAAACTTCCATTGGCAACCAAGGTCCCAAACGATTCTCTTGAAAAAAATTGATTGATTGCATGTTTTGTTTCGCCATTTGCAATTCCTGTTTTGATTCCAAATGGTAACAAAAGTTTTGCGGCGTTGATTTTTGTAAACATTCCACCCGTACCAGGACCAGAAGGACCCGTTGCCAAAGATTCTGTTTCTTTTGTGATTTCAGTAAACAAATCAATTTTTTCGGATCCATTTAAAAAACCATCCACACCTGTAAGTATGAGAAGAAGGTCTGCACCTACAACAGAGGCAACTACGGCAGAAAGAATGTCATTATCACCTAAATTGATTTCTTCCGTGGAAACAGAATCGTTTTCATTCACAATGGGTAAAATTCCCCAATCCAAAAGTTGACGGAATGTTTGTTTCAAATTTGTGAAACTATTTTCTTCGTTTAAGTCCTTTCGTCCAAATAAAATTTGCGCAATGGGAACATTCACGCGACTAAAAAAACTATCATATAGGTTGAGAAGTTTATTCTGCCCCATAGCAGCTAGCGCTTGTTTCTCGGCAAGTGACGTTTTTCCATTGGGAAGGTGAGAACCACTTTTTTGAACCAAGAGTTTTTTCCCTTGTGCGATCGCACCAGAGGATACAAGAATGATTTCTTTTCCTTGGTCACGAAGGGAACGAATGTCACCTACCAAATCATATAAAAAATCATTAATTTTAGATTCTTCGCCAGAAACCCGCGCACTACCAATTTTAATGACTATGAGTTTTGATTTTTGGATGGAATCTAAAAAATCCTTACGTGTTTTCATAAACTAACTTTACTTTTTCGGTAAAAAATACTTTGTCGATACGTTCGAGTAAATATTCCAAATTGAATTCTTTATCTGCTGAGATACAAATGATTTCACCTAGGTGAGAGTATTTTTTTTGGATCTCTTCGGTGAAACTGGGATCATTGTCCCAAATGTCCATTTTATTGATCACAAGTAAAAACTTTTTATCCAGAAGTGTTTGGTTATAATTCCCAAGTTCACTTCGTAACATTTCCAATTCTTCTTCGAGTTGTAAATTCCCACCGTCAAAAAGAAAAAGAATCCCTTGTACTCGTTCAATGTGTTTGAGAAAACTGATCCCAAGTCCCACACCTCTTGATGCTCCCTCTATGATCCCTGGAATGTCTGCTACCGTATAACGAAACAAATCTTCATGTCTATGCACAACACCAAGATTTGGGGAGAGAGTAGTGAAGGCATACCCTGCAATTTTAGGATGGGCATGAGTGATTTTGGCAAGTAAAGTCGACTTACCAGCGTTAGGGAGACCCACAATGCCAATGTCTGCTAATAATTTTAATTCTAAGATGAGAGAAAAAGCACCACCTTCTTCGCCAGGTTGGCTGTAACGTGGGGCTTGTTGGACAGAAGTTTTAAAAAATGTATTTCCCTTTCCGCCGCGTCCGCCCGTAGCAATGGTAAAACTTTCTCCGTCGTGATTGAAGTCGTAGATAAGTTCCATCGTCACGGAATCTATGATTTGAGTTCCTACGGGAACCTTGAGGATTAGGTCTTCTCCATTTTTTCCGTTTCGGTTTTGACCAAGACCTGGCTCTCCGTCTTGTGCGGCATACATACGATCGGGCAGGTAGTTTTCCAAGGTCATCATTCGACCTTCCGCAAGAAAGATCACGTCGCCACCTTTGCCACCGTCGCCACCATCTGGGCCACCAAATTCGACAAATTTCTCTTTATGGAAATGGACAGAACCTGCCCCTCCGTGTCCGGCTCGAATTTGAATGGGTACTTCGTCGATAAATCCGCTCATATAGTCCTTGGGTCAAAAAAAAACCCGTTTAAGGGAATCCTAAAACGGGTTTGGTCCTCTCAAATGTAGGAGAGGATTACACTTTCGGGTAAACGGAAATTTGTTGTCTTTCTTTTGTTACATGTTCGAAAGTCACAATCCCGTCAACGAGTGCATACAGGGTATGGTCACGACCAATCCCTACGTTTTTTCCAGGTTTGTATTCAGTTCCTCTTTGGCGAACAATGATGTTTCCAGCAATTGCTTGTTGGCCACCATATACTTTGACACCAAGTCTTTTCGATACCGAATCACGACCGTTCTTTGTGGAACCACCACCTTTTTTTGTAGCCATTGTTTACCCCTTTAGTATTTCGTCACGGATGGAAATCGCTTCGGAATGAGAGTGGGCTAGGCTTTTCAGTCCAAATTCGACCATCGAAAGTAGGCTTTGCAAAGCCTCTCTTTGGTTGGATTTGACAAAAAATTCCAAATACCCGTCACGTTTTGCTTCCGATTCCAAACTGTCTTGTGATGCTAAGTAAGAGTGAGCACTCTGAACGAGAGTGGATACCCCTGCACACAATAGATTTTCTCCGCTTAGACCATGGTCCCTTGGAGAATGCCCTTCCAGTTGGATTCCTGCGATTTTCCCTCCTAAATCTTTAAAAATTTTACTATAAATCAATTAACCGCTGATCGAAACCACTTGTAGTTTTTGGAGTTGTTGTCTATGACCCCAAGACTTCTTGTAGTTCTTTCTCTTTTTGTATTTGAAACCGTGGATTTTTTCACCCTTACAGTCTTCTAATACCTTTAAAGTGACTTTGGCGCCAGACAGAGCTGGAGAACCGATGTTCACTTTGTTATTATCGGAAAGGAGTAGGACTTTCGTCTCTACTGTGCTTCCAACCGTGTTTCCTGTTTTTTCTGCGACGAATACCTGGTCAGGAGACACTTTAAATTGTTTGGCTCCAAGTTCAATGATGGCGAACATATAACTATCCTAATCTCTTTCTCGAATGTAGTTCTTACCAGGATTTCTGAAAGGCACCTCTTGTCAAACGCAAATCCCCATTTACAGCCAAAGTGGATTGGAATTTCTGGTAAAAACAATGGAAATTCGCAACATCGCCATCATCGCACACGTCGACCACGGTAAGACGACACTTACAGATTGTATCCTTCGCCATACGGGCGCCGTAACCGCAAAAGAAGACCGAGAAAGAATCATGGATTCCAATGCATTGGAACAAGAAAAAGGGATCACCATCCTTGCCAAGAACACTTCGGTAAAGTACAAAGGCACTCGCATTAATATCGTAGACACTCCAGGCCACGCTGACTTCGGAGGAGAAGTGGAACGAGTTCTGTCCATGACAGACTGTACACTTTTACTTGTGGATGCATTCGACGGTCCTATGCCACAAACACGGTTTGTCCTTGGAAAATCCCTCCAACTAGGCCATAAACCCATTGTAGTTGTGAATAAGGTCGACCGTGAAGGGGCAAGGCCAGGTTTTTCTGTCGACAAAGTATTTGATTTGTTTAGTGACCTTGGTGCCACAGAAGAACAGTTAGACTTTCCGATTGTTTACGCTTCCGCAAAACAAGGTTGGGCTGTGAATAATCTTTCGGAAGTGCCTGGTGCCAACATCGAGCCAATCCTTGATATGGTCCTTGCACATGTCCCTCCGGTGAAACGAGACAGTGACAAAGCACTCCAGTTCCAAGTGACTGCACTTGATTATAACGAATATGTGGGTCGTATCGCCATTGGTAAAATTTACCAAGGGACAATGAAAAAAGGGGCAGATGTCACTCTCGCCAAAACCAACGGAACCACTGCTAATTATAAAATCACAAAACTCTACGGATACGAAGGCCTCACTCGTTATGAAATCGATGAAGCCGGATCGGGAGATATCGTCGCGATGGCGGGAATTCCTGATGTCTTCATTGGAGACACCGTTTGTGATATGGGCAATCCACTCCCACTTCCTGCGATCCAAGTAGAAGAACCAACGGTTTCCATGTTCTTTATGGTCAACAACTCACCGTTTGCCGGAAAAGAAGGAAAGTTTGTGACAACACGTAACCTTCGGGAACGCCTTGATCGAGAGCTTGAAACAAACGTTGCATTACGATTAGAAGAAACAGAAGACAAAGATCGTTTTAAAATTTTGGGACGTGGGGAACTCCACTTATCCATCCTCATTGAAAACATGAGACGTGAAGGTTACGAACTCCAAGTATCTCGACCAGAAGTCATCATCAAACACAATGAAGCCGGTGAAAAAATTGAACCTTACGAAACTTTAGTGATGGATTTACCAGACCAATACACAGGTGCTGTGATCCAAGAGCTAAACCGCCGAAAGGGAGAACTCACTGGAATGGATGCCCATACTTCTGGAATCACTCGCGTGGAATACATCATTCCTACAAGAGGGATCATTGGATTTAGAGGCCATTTCATTTCGGAAACTCGTGGAGAAGGGGTTATGTCTAGCCGCTTCCTACGTTTTGATAAATACAAAGGGGAAATTCCAGGTCGTAAAAACGGAGCCCTCATTTCTATGGACTCTGGGGAATCAACTGCTTATGCTCTTTGGAAAGTCCAGGAACGTGGGGATCTTTTCATTGAACCGCAAGTATCTGTTTACCCAGGTATGATCCTCGGAATGAACAGCAGGGACTCTGATTTAGAAGTAAACCCAGTGCGTGAGAAAAAACTCACAAACGTAAGGGCTTCAGGATCGGATGAGGCAATCCGCCTTGTTCCACCGAAAAAACTCACATTGGAACAATCCATTGAATTTTTAGATGATGATGAACTTTTGGAAGTCACTCCACAAAGTTTGCGTCTTCGTAAAAAAGTTTTGGATGCAAGTATGAGAAAAAGATCGAGTGGTGGACGTTAGTCTCTAAAAAACAATACCAAACTGCCAATCTAAAATGTTTGGTATTTTGGCTGAATGAAAAAAGGGACCAGAAAGAAGTAAATCTTTGGTCCCTTTTTTATGTACATTCTTGATCTAAATCTAGGATTTCATTTTAAAACCCTAGTCCCTTTAAGGCATCACCTGCACCTGGGATTTTTTTCAACGCATCACCTGCTTTCCCTTTGATCACCTCTTTCACCGCCCCACCGATTAGGTCAGTGAGAGTACCAAGTCCCACACCCAGTTCTACATTGGGATTGCGGATATCGCCATAGGTGCGAAAAGGGATAAACAAACGTTCATCCTTCACTAAGTTTCCCACAATTTTATTCCGGAGTGCTTTCGCATCCCCTTGGCCTTTGGTGGCTTGTTTGATTTTTTCATCTACAGATGCCAGGGATTTTTTAGATTCATCTTCATCATACAACATACCCATTCTCATTTCATGGTAATTGGTTGTTGTGATGATGTAAGAACCCTTTGTGATTTGCAGGTCATAATTTTTTGTAGGGAAAGTGGGTTCGTCAAGAAAAGTCACCTTACCGTTGCTATATTCCACTTTGAAACTCACATCTTTTTTGAGTTCCGCTTTTTCTTTGAGTTTGTCGAGTTTGAGTCCAGCTTGGTTCATAGCAGGAAGTTCACCGGCAATCGCATCAAAGGCAGCAAAACCCGAAAGAAAGGAATCCTCTTTCATCGTAACTTCGTATATCACTTTTGGATTCACAAGGCCTGTCTTCACAACAAATGGAGTGACCTTCCCACCCGTTTCGAGTAAAAACTTGGCAGCTTCTTTTTTGTTCCTTCCAATGATTGTGACATCCGCATCAAAATTCACATCAAGGCTGTTATGCGAATCCAAATCACTTCCATCAATATCAATGTCTGTGATTTCCAGGTCTAATTTTTGGACTAGGATTTGTTGACCCGTTTTACGCATATTCACTTGGATGTTCCCTTCTTGGATCCCCACAAGTCCCATCTTGATGGCAATCGGAACGTCTTTAATGGAAAAAGGTCCAGAGGGAGGTGCACTTGCTTTTTCTTTCGCTTCTTCTTCCTCGGCGGCTTTTTTTTCAGCTAGGGCCTCAGGAGAGAGGGCAGGGTTTTTTTCGCCATCTACGATTTTTGGCGTTTTGAAAAGTGACGTTAGATTATTGCCTCCATCTTCATTCATGGTGAGAGCAATTTCTGGTTGTTTTAACACCAGTTTGTTGACTTTAACCGTTTTGGTAAGGAGAGCTAGGAAAGAAATTTTTACATCCACTTTACCAAGTTGGATGGCACCTTTCGGTTTCGATTTTCGTTCTTCGAGAGGAGTGCCTTTGTTTGCCACTTCATCCCTTGGGGCAAGGATGATCCCTTCAATCTCAATGCCAGATAACACATTCAAAAGATTGATATTCACTGATTCGACATGGGCACGGACATTTAAGGAAGATTCAATTTGTTTGACAAGAAAACTTGGAGTGATGATACTCCCAGCTAAAACAAATGCGATGATGATGATTAGAAGAATCGCAGCAAAAAATGCTCCAATTCCATAACCTACTTTTTTCATGGTGACTCCTACTTCCATCTAAAACGGTGGAGTTGAGACTATGTTGGTTTTTTGAATCTGTAAAGTAGAAATTAATTCAAAATTCTGACAGAACTGATGATATTGGTTAATTGTTGGAAGAGTTCATCACCGATTTCTTCATCAGAATTGTAAGTGAGAAGGATCATCTTTTCTTTATTTGCCACCATGTATACCATCCAAACGCGATCATCTCGCATAAACTCACAGGCACGGATGGATGAACCTTCGTTATTTTCAAATTCAGCAACTTTTTCTGGATCGTAGTCGATTTCATGGATTTTGAGATAATTTTCCAATTCTTTGTCAATATCGAAGTGTTCTAATTTTGATTCAAAGGCGTAGACTTGTAAAGCACCGCCACCATCTGGATGGAAAAAGGCTGGGATTTCTTCGACCACCATTTGCTCCCAGTTGACAGGAAATAGGAAGGAATACCAACCTTGAGGGGAACGAAATTGTTTGTACATTGGTTTTGTCATCAGAAATCCCTTTTCTTTCCAGTAAATTCATGAAGGAATGGCAGTAAATGATTTTCAAATCAAAATGGCATTCGGGGTTCCTACTTTTCTGTAGTTCGTTTTTCCCTCTCCTTCCGATCCACGCACAAATTTCGGGTTACGATGTTGCATTCCCTTCTGCCTATTTGCTTGGTCTTTCCTCACAAGGAGTTGTGAGCACTCATGCGATGGGAAGTATATATGGGAACACAGCATTTCTTTCATTCCAGAACAAACATATTTTGGATGTATCATCAAGTGGAAGTTATGCGAATCCAAATCTTTCTCCAGTTTATATTTCGGGAGCAGGTTATGTTTCGTTTTCGGAGTCATTTGGGTTTGGATTTCGTGGGAAACCAGTTTACTTACGATCCTTTCCATCTGATGAACGTTATTCGAATTATGCCTTTCAGGCATTTGCCAATTGGAAACTCAATCCATACATTTCCTTTGCCTTACATTTAGGACCTGGTGTTTCAGGAAGGCTTGGTGGGTATAGTTCCTATTCTTGGAATGTTTCCCTTTCGACAGCGATCCAATATGAACAGTTTCGACTTGGGGTATTGTTAGAATCACCTGGATCCTATCGATATGATCAATTCTTGGGATCGGAACGCCTAAATGAAAAATTACCGGAACGAGTCTTACTTGGTTTGGGATACAAATGGAATGAATGGTTGGAATTCCAACTAGAGGGGTCACGAAAATTTTATGAAAGAACAAGTGTCCGTCTCAATGAATCCAATCAATACATTCCTTATGCTGTGAGAACTATGTATTCGGGAAATTTCAGTATTGCCGTAGGTAAAATAGAATCCATCCAACTACTAACAGGTGTTGGTCGAGAGATCAGGATGGATCGGACTTTGCGTGGGTTTTATACTGCATCCATCGGGATTGTTGGATCCTTATTTCCAAGTTGGTTTGGCGAAGGTTATTTTTATGCCCTATCAGTCCAAAGAGCAGGTTTGAGTGTCCCGGAAAGAGAGGGTGCCGAAACTCGAATGGCCTTCCAATTGCAGTTTCAGTTCTAATCAAGAACACCATTTGCTTAAAAGATAAACAAATTGGCTGTTTTCCATAAACAAGCCGTTGACGTTTTGTGCAAATTCCATCCAGTTTGTAGAGAAATATAGGATATTTTAACTTCTTTAGGCGAGATGCATCGTCGGTACGATACTTGCATCTAAAGGTGAAAGGTATCCAATATGGTTGATTTCAAAGTTTCCAAACGAATGCTCGTCAACTTCCGCGGACAGAACAAAGTTGTGGGAGGATTAACAGATAAAGATAAAATTGCAATCCTCCTTTATATCTCCAAAGAATTTGCCAATTTAGATAGAGAAGACCAACTCTTTGACAAGGTCATCCTGATTTGCCAGGAGATTTTTGAATCGGACAACACCACACTCCGATTATGGGACGGTGAATTTTTAGTCCCTGTTAAATTTGTAAAAGAAACCGAACCTCCACGTCGGAATTTAAAAGCAGGAGAAGGGTATTCAGGAACTGTTTTTGAAACCAAAGAACCGATCCTTGTCAATGACCTTTCCAGATCGGCGCATTACTTTGATGAGGGGGAAAAAACCAAGTCGGTGATGTGTGTTCCCATCATGCAAAAAGAAGAGATCCTCGGAACTCTGGCTGTAGAAAGTGAAAGGGAAAACTTCTACATCATTGATGACTTGGAAATTTTGGAGGCACTCACTTCACAACTGGCACTGGCACTTTATGGTGTGCGCCTCATTGAGGGACTTGTAACTGCTAGGGCACGTGAGGCGGCAATTCTCAATCAATTGGAGTGGGATTTAAAAATGGGACGAAATGTCCAAAGCCAAATCCTACCACAAGACTTAAGTGCCTGGAATGGAATTTATTTTGCAAGTCACTATGAACCAATGGCTGAGGTCAGTGGGGATTTAGTCGATATTGTCAGACAAGGTCATTCTCTCACAGCAATTAACATCGATGTGTCGGGACATGGAATCCCTGCGGCGCTCGTTACTATGGCCATCCACCATCAGTTCCGACGATCCGTGATGGCAGGGCTTGGTCTCACAGAAATCATGGAAGAACTCGGCGAAAAATTAAGAGAACAACTTCCTGAATCAACTTATTTCACTGCGTTTATGGTTCGAATCTTTAGTGATTATACCTTTGGGTATGTGAATGCGGGCCACCAACGGATGTTACATTATAAAGCATCTGATGATACCTTCATTCAATATGATACAAAAGGGGTCCCTTTGGGAATCCTTCCTGTCAGAAAAGCAGATTATGAAGAAAAACAAGGTAAACTCGAACCTGGTGATTTTTTACTTTTGATTTCAGATGGTTTTAGTGAACAAAGAAACCACCTTAAAGATGAAGTAGGTGTGGAACGAATCCAAACTTGGTTACACGATGAAAGGGAAAAACTTGTCATCGAAGGGCGAGGAAAAGTGGATTTAAAAAAATTATCTGCTGCCTTTATCAAACGGTTTCGGGCCTACCAAGGGGAAGTTCCCAATGGAGACGATTTGAGTTTTCTCTTTTTGTATTGTGGAGATTCCATTCCGGAAGCTTCCCATTACATCCAATTGGCAAAACAATCCAATTCCAAAATGAAAATGGAAGAAGCCTATGCCCAAGCGCTCAAAGCCTTTAGCATCGATTCTTCTTTAAAAGAAATTTTAGTGTTCCTTGGAAAAATGTACTATCGAGACGGAAAATACAAGGAAGCCATTCGGTATTTAGAAGAGTATCTCCGCACTTCTGGTGATAATACTGCCGCTTCTCACTTTACCATGGGTCGAGCCTATTACAAGGCAGGGATGATTTCGGAAGCGAAACGGGCTTTGAAGATGGCCCTGTCGAGTGACCATAGTTTTGCGAAAGCAAGTATTTTGTTGGCACAATGTTATTTGAAAGAAAATGCGAAACCAAAAGCGATTAAGGTATTACAACAAGGCGTAAAAAACACCCCTCAAAGTTTGGAATTAAAAACCTCTCTTTTGAGATTAGAATCACATACACAAAAAGTGAGTTAAGGAAAGTTATATGAAACATTTCGGAATCTATTTTACATTGATGGCCCTATTTTTGGTCAGCGTGCTGAACGCTGAGTCTCTTGAGAACGGGGAAAAGGAAAGTTTGGAATCCTTGGCAAAAGACTTGGCTGTTATCAAGGCCTCTCTTGCAGAAACAAAACTTGCCCTCGAAACCACAAAGCAAGAAGCCAATTGGGTTTGGACTTGTATTGCCGCCTTTTTGGTTTTTTTTATGCAAGCTGGGTTTGCGTATGTCGAAGCAGGATTTACGAGAGCCAAAAATGCAGTGAACATCCTTATGAAAAACTTTTCCGACTTAACAGTAGGTGCCCTCGCGTATTGGCTCATTGGTTTTTCGATTATGTTTGGCCCACAAGTTTTGGATGGATTTGGAATTGGAGTCCCCTCGTTTGCAGAATCTCTCATCAATGCAGAAGATGGGACTATGGATCCAGGTAAGTACACTTTCTTTATCTTCCAAATTGTATTTGCTGCCACTGCCGCCACGATTGTTTCGGGTGCGATGGCAGAACGAACCAAGTTTTCTGCTTACCTGATTTTTTCTGTAATCATCACTGCCGTCATTTACCCTGTTTTTGGATCTTTCGCTTGGGGGAGTTTACTCGGAGTCTCCACAGGATTTTTAGAGTCCCTCGGACTTGGCGGAGGTGAAGGTGTTGGGTTTCATGATTTTGCTGGATCGACAGTCGTACATAGCATCGGTGCCTGGGCTGGACTTGCGGGAGCAATAGTTGTTGGTCCAAGGATGGGCAAATTCCAATCCGATGGTAGGGTCTATCCAATCCTTGGGCATAATATGTCTATGGCAGCCCTTGGTGTGTTTATCTTATGGTTTGGTTGGTTTGGATTTAACCCAGGGTCTACCACTTCCATCGAAGGGGGGAGTTTTGCCAAGATCGCAGTCGTGACTCATATGGCAGCTTGTGCAGGTGCTCTCAGTGCTATGGCACTCACTTGGTATCTATTCAAAAAACCGGAGATTGGACTTACCCTCAATGGAGGCCTTGCCGGGCTTGTTGCCATCACGGCACCATGTGATAATGTGAGCATTTTGGGCTCAGTGATCATTGGCCTTGTGGCTGGTATTTTAGTCATTGTTTCGGTTCTCTTTTTGGACAATCGCAAAATCGATGATCCCGTAGGTGCTGTCTCCGTGCATGGGGTCTGCGGCGCATGGGGGACAATGGCTTATGGGTTGTTTAGTTTGGACACGGGACTCTTTTACGGCGCGGGATTTGCTCAATTTGCGGCCCAAGCCATTGGAGTGGTCACTGCATTTTTATGGGCTTTCCCTGCGAGTTTACTCATGTTCTATCTCATCAAAAAAACAGTCGGGCTTCGCGTTTCGGAAGAAGAAGAGCTGTTAGGTTTGGATATTTTAGAACACGGAAACGAAGCCTATCCAGTTTCCAAATAGTCCTTGACCCTAGATTTCTCCGTGCGGAAGTCTAGGGTGTGTTTCGAATTTTATTATGTTTACTCCCTTTTTGTTATGGTTGCTTTGAATACGAAGAAACCATCCTTTTTCGAAAATTGAATTCTGGGACAGTGGAAATCGCTTATACAGTTCCTCTAAAAAAAGATTCAAAGGAATCTCTTGTTAAATTTTTACCCACTTCAAAAGAAGAAATCCAAAATTCAGTCAAAAAAAAATCCAATAATAATTTACAAGTGAGAGACTTTACGTTCCGTGAATTGGAGAAATCGGAGACCACGGATATGTATTTCAAACGAAAAGGAAAGGTTTCTTACAAATTAGACTTTGAAGACCCAGTCCATTTGGAAGGTGTCCTCATAGGAACTTTTTCCATCAAACAAAAACCTAGGTCTTTATCGATCAAACGAGATTTTCCTAACCTAACAGATAACGCCATCCTTGACTCGAGTGCAGGTGAAAAAAAAATCATTTCGGAAACATCCAGATTATTACGGGAAGGAAAAATTCAGTTTAAAGTATTGTTTCCTAAAGATTCTGAGTGTAGCTCGAATCGGGGTTTTATTGGACTTGGAAATTTAGTGTATCAAATCCCTTTACAAGAAACTTTAGAAAACCCTGAGGCTAAAACTTGGGAATACAAAATCCGATTTTTTTAATTATAAAAGTCCTAATTCTTTTGCTGTTTTGATAAAAAGTAGAAACCCATCCAAATTTTTTTGTTCGGGGATATAGTGTAACTCTTGTTTTAGATAGCGGTCAGTAATGGCAATGGGAAGGCGTTTTTCTTCACTGATGATAGAATTTAGCTCCTTTAGCCCATATTCGAGTGCAGTTAAAAAGATTTGGTGGTCCCATTTTTTCCCCTTGGGATAAGCCCAAAACGCAAAACAAAAATAAAGTCCAGTGATTCTGTGCCACCATTCGGCAAGATCCACCACCTTGTAACTCGGGATAGGAGTTTGTAAAAGTGCATGGTCACCAAAAAGTAAATGGGAACCAATTCCTTCTTCCATCATTTTGGAAATGTCTTTGGCATCTGTTGGGATCACTTCCACTTTCGTTCCATATTCCAAATGGAAGAGGCATTGCAGAAGGCAAACGCTCGAACGTGACCCAATGTCTGTGAACACTTTTTCTGGGATCCCGGTTTCTGTTTCATTTTTAAAAAATAAAACGGATCGCACTACGTCCCTGGCGCAAACTCCAACAATTTTTGTGTAATCTAGTTTGTTTTGATTTCGTTCACATTCAATGGAAGAGACGAGGGCGCAGTCAAGTTCCCCTTTTTTTAAAAGTTCAATGAGGACACTTGGATTCTCATATACGGGAGTAAAATCAGGGGATCTTTCAAAATAGAGGGTAAGTGGCCTTGCATTTAGGTGTTTTACGATGCCAATTTTCATGATTGACCCTCCTTCGGAAAAAACAACTTGTCAGAATCAAAAAACACTGTTGAATCTTCGTGAGGGCAAATTGGACTTTCGAACATCTTTAAACACAATCGGTGATGCCGAGTTTGAATTCATCAAAAATTTAGTGTACAAACAGGCAGGGATTTTCCTTGCTCCGCACAAAAAAATCATGGTGCAGTCCAGGCTCAATGCTAGGTTACGGACTCTTGGAATCCCAAGTTTCGAAGACTATGTTGGTAAATTAAAATTGGATCCTAGTTTTGCGACCCAAGAGATGCAAGAGCTTATCAATCGCATAACAACGAATAAGACTGATTTTTTTCGGGAGAACCACCATTTTGAATTTTTAAAAAATGAATACTTCCCCCATTTAGAAAAAGAAGCCCAAGAAAATGGAGCCCCCAAAACCTTACGGATTTGGTGTTCGGCATCGTCCACAGGGGAAGAACCTTATTCGATTGCCATCACCGTTTATGATTATTTCCAAAACAAACCAGGTTGGAATTGTAAAATTTATGCATCGGATATTGACACCCAAGTTCTCATGACTGCGAAAAAGGGAGTTTACCGAGACGATCGATTGGAACCTGTATCTGAGTCCTTAAAGAAAAAACACTTCAACCAATTTACGGAAAAAGAACACGTTTATTTTGAAGCGAAACCTCATTTAAAAGCACTCGTTGATTTTCGCCAAATCAATTTACTCCAGTTTCCGTTTCCCATCACAGACAAATTGGATTTGATCTTTTGTCGGAATGTTGTGATTTATTTTGACAAACCCACTCAAAAAACTCTTTTCCAAAATTTTGAAGTGAGTTTGAAACCCAAAGGGTATTTGATCCTTGGCCACTCGGAAACCATGTTTGGAATCTCAGACCAATTTAAGTTTTTAGGTCATACGATTTACCAGAAGAAAACGTAAATTTAGTTTTCTTCTTTTACCCAAAGTTTTTTTAGGTCTTCCCACATTTGGTAAGGTTCGTAGATGACAATCCTTGTGTTGGAAAGTACATCTAAAAATCCCGCTTCGTTCGGAAACCTAGGCACAATGTGTTCGTGGATGTGGGGGATGGACCCTCCACTGTTTTTCCCCAAATTGTATCCCGTATTGAAACCTTGTACCTTCCATTGTTGTTCCAAAATCCTCATGGTTTTTTGGGTCAGTCTATGGATATCCAAAGCCTCTTCGTCAGTCAGTTCTAAATAATGGATGATATGGCGTTTGGGAAATATGATGATGTGTCCTGGATTGTAGGGAAATAAATTGATCGAAACGATGGAAAGATCCGTTTCTGCAATGGTGAGATTCGGGACAATTTCATTTTTGTCGCGTACACCACATAGGATACATTCTACATTGGGTCTGTCCCCTTTTGCATATCCTAATTTCCCTATGCTAAAGAGATTTTTACGTATGGAATGTTCTTCATAGGAACTCATTGATACTTTCAATCTCCGAGAAGGATTAAAGGATTGCAAGGATTTTGACAAGTATACAGTAAGAAAGTAACAGTGTTAGAATCTCCTCACATACCCGTCCTGCCAAGTGAAGTCATCTCCTTATTACAACAGACCAAAAATCCGAATCCGCAATGGTTTTTGGATGGGACCGCTGGAGAAGGTGGACACTCCAAACTCATTCTAAAAACCTTCCCCGAGGCAAAACTCATCCTCATCGATCGAGATGCAGTGATGTTAGAAAGAGCAAAAAAAGAGATCTTAAAAGAAATAGGTTCTCTTGACCGGGTCCATGCCTTCCAAATGAACTTTTCAGAAGTAGATTCTGAGTTATTACAAGAAGTAGGTTGTCCTTCGCTTGATGGGGCACTTGTGGATCTCGGCGTTTCCCTTTTCCATTTTTTGCATTCGGGTAGGGGATTCACGTTTAAGAATGATGAGCCGCTTGATATGCGGTTGGAAGCCAATATCGGTGGAAAAACAGCTGCCGATGTAGTGAATTATAGTTCAGTTTTGCACTTAAAAAAAGTATTTTGGGAGTATGGGGAGGAACGTTGGGCCTTAAAAATTGCAAATAACATCGTACAGACGAGACACAAAAAGAAATTTGGAACCAATACCGATTTAGTAAAACTTGTAGAAGCATCCATCCCAAGAAAGTTTTGGCCAAAAGAATCGCATCCTGCCACAAGGATCTTCCAAGCCCTACGAATTGAAGTGAATGAAGAATTGGTCCATGCGGAAAAAGGCATTCGAGCACTTGCCCAATGTTTGGGAATAGGTGGTGTCCTCACTTGTATTTCCTTCCATTCATTGGAAGACCGGATTGTCAAATGGACCTTTCGGGATTTGAAAGACAATGGACCATTCGAAATTTTAACCAAAAAACCCATATTACCTTCCGAGACAGAAATCAAGGAAAACAGAGCCTCACGATCGGCAAAATTAAGAGGTCTTATGAAAATCAATCCGATAAAAGAAAGTAGATGGGAAAAATGACACACTCAATCAAATCGATACCCAATCTGGTGTCCGATTTTTTGGCACCTCTTCAATCACTATTGGTGCTTTTTCCCCTCTTAGGATTTTTTTTCTTTTTTGTTTGGCAAGGTTTGGAAAAGGCAAAACTCCAGAGATTCATTCATGAACGTACCACAGCAAAAGAAGAGTTAAAACGAAAAAACGATGAATTAAAAATTGGAATCGTTTCCTATACTTCTGCGGAGCGGATCGAAACCTTGTATCGAAGGACTTATCAATTTTTACCCATTAGTTTAGGGAATAGGACAGTAACGATTGAACTTCCCCCCATACCTGAGATGCAAGCAAAATCAAAACCATGAAGCTAACTGAAATTATCAAAAAAATTCCTGAGCTCAAACTCATCAAAGGAGATGGAGATTTAGACGTAGGATACATCTGGGCAGATAGCCGAAAGCTGAAACCAAATGATGTTTTTGTACTACCGGAAGACAAAGCTGAGACAATCGAGTCTTATTTGCAAATGGCTTACGATAAAGGTGTCAAAGTGGTTCTTGTATCCAAACGGAACCTCAAATTAAAAAATCTAGATTTATTTCCGACCATACTCGAATCAGAAGATGCGTTAGGTGATGTTCATGGAAAAATGGCATCACAACTCTTAGGGAACCCATCTAAAAAATTAAAAATCATTGGGATCACTGGCACAAATGGAAAAACATCTTTAACTTTTATTTTATTCCACATTGCCAAAAAATTAAAGAAAAAAGTTGCACTCATAGGTACTGTCCAAATCCAAATTTTAGACCGAATTTTAGAATCAGGTTATACCACACCAGATGCATCTTCTCTCAATTTATTACTCAGAGAGATGTTAGACGAAGGTGTAGAATATGTTTTTATGGAGATAAGTAGCCATGGATTAAAATTGGGAAGAGTGGCAGGAATCGAAATCACCTGTGCTGGTTTCACCAATTTAACCCAAGACCATTTAGACTTTCATGAAAGTATGGAAGACTATTTTGAAAGTAAGTTTAAAATTTTCCAACTCCTCGAACAATCGTCAGTCAAAAACAAATTTGGTTTGGTTGCAGGTGATGTTTCATTTGGTGATCGAATGATCCAAAGAATACGCGAGTCGAAATTAAAAACTCCCATTTATATTCTTGGCAAATCGGGTGAATTCCATTATAGCAATACAAAACTCTCTCTTCTTGGAAGCGAATACCGTTTCCATAAAAAAGAAAAAAATCTTCCTTTTATTGAAGTCAGAAGCATTCGCACCAATTTACTCGGAAACTTCAACGTGTTTAATACTGCCTTTGCCATGTCCATTGCTTATGAACTTGGATTTCCTTGGGATGAGGTTGTTACGGCGATCGAAGAAATTCCCACTGTACCTGGACGTTTTCAAGTCATCCCATACCCTGACAAAACTCGGATCGCCGTTGTGGATTATGCACACACTCCTGATGCGTTGGAAAATATTCTGAAGAGTTGTGTTGAAATTCGTCCCAAACAACTCATCTGTTTGTTTGGTTGTGGCGGTGATCGGGATCGTACCAAACGACCACAAATGGCAAAAATTGCAGAAACCTTGGCTGATTTTGTTTTCCTGACTTCCGACAATCCAAGAACTGAGGATCCTGAGTCCATCTTGGATGAAATCGAATCAGGTTTTTCTCGTGGTTTCAAACGGTATGAGAAGATCACTGACCGAAGGGTTGCCATTCAGCGAGCAGTTTCCCTTTTGGAAAAAGACGGCATTTTGGTCGTTGCAGGAAAGGGACACGAAACTTACCAAATCATCGGCAAAGAAAAAACCAATTTTGTCGACTTTTTAGAAATTGAAAATGCGTTTTTAAATTTAGATACCGGGTTATAGAGGATTTAGTATGTTCCAATGGATTTATGAATCATTTGGTAATGATTATGGTTTTTTAAGAGTGTTTAGTTATGTAACCCTTCGGGCAATGATGGCGGGACTTACGTCTATGTTCATTACCTTTATTTTTGGAAAATCTCTTATTTCGTTTTTGCTTTCCTTAAAATTCCGAGAGTCGGTTCGAAATGATGGACCCCAGTCCCATGCTAACAAATCGGGAACCCCAACCATGGGTGGTTTGATCATGATCTTATCACTCACCATCTCAACTCTGTTATGGGGTAATTTGTCTAATTGGAATGTGATTTTACTCCTTATCTCAGCTATCCTTTTTGCAGGCCTTGGATTTACAGACGATTATATGAAATCTGTAAAAAAAATAAAAGGTGGGATGAGAGCTCGTACCAAATTCATCGTGACGATACTTTTTGCTGTGACGATTACCACCTTGTATTTTTATTATACAGGTAAATCAAATGTGAATCTTCAAAAAGGAATCGTTTTTTCTATTACCGATTTGTTTTTACCATTTGTGAAAGGACCTGTTTGGAACTTAGGTATATTTGCAGTTCCATTCGCCATTATCGTGTTAATCGGAAGTTCTCATGCTGTGAATTTAACAGATGGATTGGATGGGTTGGCTTCTGGAACTGTAGTCATCTCCACGGCAACATTTGCTTTGATTGCTTATGTTTCTGGAACTCCTTCGGCAGCAAACTATTTGCATATTCCGTATCTTCCAGGTTCCCATGAATATTCCGTATTTCTTGCTGGCCTTTCCGGTGCGTTACTTGGTTTCCTATGGTTCAATTGCCACCCAGCGCAAGTGTTTATGGGTGATACAGGTTCCTTGTTTTTAGGATCCACCTTGGGTCTAGTTGCCATTATGTTAAAAAAAGAAATCCTACTTGTCATCCTCGGTGGAATCTTTGTTGCAGAGGCTGTTAGCGTGATTTTGCAAGTGGGATCGTTTAAACTGACGGGAAAACGGATTTTTAAAATGGCGCCTTTGCACCATCATTTTGAACTTTCCGGTTGGTCAGAAGAGAAGGTGGTGATTCGGTTTTGGATCATTGGGATCATTCTTGCGATCATCACACTCTCTACCTTAAAAATCCAATAATGGAATTGATTCGAAATTTTCGAAATTTATTTCGATATGGAGCATCCCGATTTGATGCTCCCATGCTTTTTTTTATGTTTTTGTTATTTGGAATGGGAATCGTTGTGATGTTTAGTGCTTCCGTCATTCCCGCTGAAAGAGAGTTTTCCGATTCCTATTATTATTTAAAAAAACAAATCTTGTGGGGCGGTATTGGACTTTTTTTATTCCTTATCTTTTGCCAGATCCCTTACCAATTTTTGGTTAAATGGTCATTTGTTTTTTCTCTTTTCAGCTTATTACTATTAGTTGCGGTATTCATTCCTGGAATTGGGAAATCTGTTGGAACGAGTTATGGAAGGAGTTTCAATCGATGGATCCAAATAGCTGGATTTCAAATCCAACCTTCTGAATTTTCTAAGATCAGTATTTTACTTTTTTCATCATATTTTTTTTATAACTTTGATTTTAAGAAAATCAAATGGGATCAAAAAAAGATCGTTTCAATCGTTGTGATTTTTTTAACACTCTTACTCATTGTCATTGAACCAGCGTTTGGAACCACTGTAGAGTTACTTCTTGTACTGTTTTTCTTTGTATTGTTAGCTGGTTTCCCTTTGAAACGACTTTTTATATTAGGAGCATCTGTGATACCACTACTTGTTGTACTTGTCACTCAAGTAGGTTACAGAAAAAAACGACTTGAGATTTGGCTTGATCCATACAAATTCCGTTTTGATGAAGGCCACCAATTGGTCACAAGTTTTCGTGCTTTTTTTGATGGCGGAACAACTGGGAAAGCAATCGGAACAGGTTATGCACATCGTTATCTCGCTTATAGTCACACCGACTTTGTCTTATCTTCTTTTGTAGAAGATTTTGGTTTTATCGGATTTACATTTTTCACTCTGATTGTTTTATGTTTACTCGTTCGCATTTTTTTCCTTTTGGAACGAACCAAAGACAAATTGGGCTTCTTTTTAGGATCAGGGATTCTCATTTTATTTGGATTCCAAACCATATTGAATCTTTTTGTGGTTACAGGGATCGTTCCAGTGACGGGAATCTCTCTTCCTTTTTTAAGTTATGGAGGATCTTCTCTCTTAACGATTTTTATCCTATTCGGAATCCTTGCCAACATTACTAGGAGGGAGAATTTGGTCGTATGAATGGATCTATAATCATTGCAGCTGGCGGTACCGGTGGGCATATTTCACCTGGTGTTGCGCTTGCAGAAGTCTTAAGTGAAAAGGCAAATGCTTTTGGATATGAATCTGTTTATATTCATTCCTTAGTTCGCAATCAAAATAATCCAGACCTGTTGAATCCACCCTGCCAAGTGATTTGGCATAATATCCCTCAGTTAGGTGGGTTAAAGACGATTGTTTATCCTTTTTTGTTTTTATTTCCTTTTATCAAAACAATATTATTATTTAGAAAATTGAAAATCAATGCAGTCATCGGTATGGGTGGGTATTCCAGTTTACCTGCCATATTGTATGCAATTTTATTTAGAAAACCCTTGTATTTATGTGAACAAAATTGTGTTCCAGGAAAAATCACGAGGGTGTTTTCTAAATTTGCTAAAAAAATTGCCTTCAGTTTTCCAATTGTGGACTCATTTCAAATTCCAGGAAAAATCATTGGCAACCCCATTCGCAAACGTGTGATACCCGAACATCTGAATATCAGACAAAATGAAAATTTGCATGAGGGTAAAAAAAACACAATCAACGTTCTCGTCCTCGGAGGCTCACAAGGAGCAAGACAGTTGAACCAAATGATCTTAAAGACGATGGAAAATGCTGAAATTGCCTCTAAGTATAAATTTCGTTTGTTAACGGGAACAAATCTCTACGACGAAACGAAACAAAAAGCAAATGATGGAACTGAAATCATTTCCTATGCCAATGATATGAAACCCAATTATGAATGGGCAAATTTAGTTGTGGCAAGGTCTGGTGCAGGTGTAGTTGCCGAGTGTTTGGTTTTTGGTTTACCTATGATCCTCATACCATATCCTTTTGCGGCAGATAACCACCAGAAGGCGAATGCAGAATATTTAGAAAAGCAAGGAGCCGCTGTCACCATACATTCTACAAGTGATGACCCAACTCCTTTGGTCAAATTCCTACTTTCCTGGAAAGACCATTCAGAAGTTTTACGTGAAATGGGCCATATCAGTTTGGCGTTATCGAATGTAAATGCAGCCTACCAAACCGTTTCTTATTTTTTTTCAGACTCAAACTAGGATTAAAACGTAAATGAAAGGTCCTATACTATTTTTAGGCATTGGTGGGAGTGGGATGTCAAGCCTTGCTCATATGGCCATCGATTTACAAATTCCAGTCGTCGGTTATGATAAAAAAAAATCAGATATCACAGACTACTTAGTCGAACGTGGTGTAAAACTCTATCATTCGATTGGAGAAATTCCTTTGGATGGTATCCAAATGGTAGTCTACAGTTCTGCCATCAATGACAAACACAAAGATGTGTTTAATCGTATTCAAAATTTAAACATTCCTTTGAAACATCGATCGGAATTTATGCACCTTCTTGTTTCCAATCAGAAATCAATTTCTGTTGCGGGTAGCCATGGTAAAACTTCGACCACAACTATGGTCTCACAGATTTTAACGGAAGTTGGACTTGATCCAACCATCATGATTGGAGGGGATACCAGTTTATTACAAAAACGTGGTGGTAAGATGGGAAAGGGTGACTATGCAGTTTACGAATCAGACGAATCTGACGGAACCTTTCTTCGCCATAAAGCCAACATTAGATTATTGACGAATATCGATAACGACCATCTAGATTACTACCGAACGCGAGAAAGGTTAGAAGAAGCTTTCTTAGACTATATGGGTTTTGGATCTCCTGGTGAAGTTGTATTATTTGTTGGTGATCCAGGGATAAAATCAGTATTAGAAATTCATTATCGTAACCTTACGTTTCATAATGAGTTACACCTGAACTTACTTGTCACAAAATCACATACAAATGAAGAATGGTTTTCCTATTTTTTATCCCAGTTTCAGAAACAAATCACTGTGGTTCTTTATGAAGTGAAAGAAAATCAACTTTATTTCCAACTGGAAAACCAGTCCTATACATTAGAATTACCGTATCCCGGTGTCCATTACCTTACCAATGGATTAGTGGCTCTCACTTGTGCATATAGAATTGGAATCAGTCCCTCTCAGTCTTCTCAAATTCTCTCTCGTTATATCGGTGTGAAACGAAGGCAAGAAATTTTGGGAGTTTGGAATGAGGTGACAGTGATCGATGACTATGGCCACCACCCAACTGAAATCAAAATGGTGATTCAATCTTTGAAAGATAAAATCAAAAACAAAGGAAAACTCCATGTGATTTTCCAACCTCATCGATACACTCGCACAAAGTTATTGTTAGAAGATCTAGCGAAATCACTTCTCGGTGCAGATTTTGTATTTTTACTTCCCATCTATTCCGCTGGGGAAAACCCAATGGAAGGGATTACTTCGAATCGCTTTTTACCGTATCTGACTGGAAGCCAAACTACAATGTTAGATGGTAATATTAGGGAAGACTTGGAGCAAATCAAATCTCATCTGAACAAAGGAGACCTTTTATTGTGTTTGGGAGCTGGAAATGTGAGGGATTGGGGAATGGAACTTGTTTCTTAAATCTAATGATTAAAAAATTTTAGAGGTCATGAAAGAGGGGGTTTACTTCCTCTAAACTTCCTTTAAAATTCAAATGTCCCATTTTTCTTCCTGGTTTTGCTTCTTCCTTTGCATATAAATGCAACCGGTAACGATCATCTTTCTGTAGTTCACTTGCAATTTCTAGGCTTTCTTCGAATGAATTCCCAAGGATATTTTTCATCAGTGTTGGCTTTGGCCTAACATCCGTTGGGGGAGTGTTTCCCGTAATGGCTTGTACATGCAAATAGAACTGAGAAAAACTTTGGCAGTCTTGGGTGAAATGACCTGTATTGTGTGGCCTTGGAGCAAATTCATTTAGATACAATTGATTGTTTTTCAAAAAAAACTCAACACCCATCGTTCCCACATAGTGTAAAGATTCTGCTAATTTTGACGCCATTTCAATTGCTTCTAAGTTGAGACCCACAGGGATTCTGGCAGGGAAAATTGATAGATCTAAAATATGATTCTTATGTTCGTTTTCGACAGCACCATAACAGACAATATCACCATTTTGAAAACGAGTGAGTAAAATACTGATTTCCTTTTGAAAGGGAATCACTTCTTCAATTAGATATTCAGACTCATCTTTCAAAAACGCCGATTGTAAAAAGGATTCATACTCTGACTGATGATTCACTTTGACTTGGCCTTTCCCATCATATCCAAATCGTAATGTTTTGATGATCCAAGGAAATGGGATCGAAATTTCAAATTTGGAAGAAGCTTTGGTTAGGTGAAAGAATTCTGCGGTTTCAAATCCAAGTTTTCGGAAATGATTTTTTTCTAAAAATCGATCTTGGGCAATGATGAGTGCTTGTGGTGGTGGGAAAATGGCGATCAATTTTTGGTTTTTTAAAAATTCAAGAGTTGGTTTTGGTATGTTTTCAAACTCAAAACTCAATACATCGATCGTTTGAAGGAAGGATTCTAACTGTTGAATGGAATCATAAGATGCAATGGTTGCCTTGGCCCCCAGTTTTTCAGAAGGAGAATTTAGATCGGGCGAATAACAATAGAAATCATGTCCAAGTGGAATCGCTTCCAAACACATCATTTGGCCGAGCTGACCAGATCCCAAAACACCTATTTTCATCAATGATTCCTAAACCAGTTGGTCATTTTTCGAAAGAGCTTGTTCACGATTTTGATCCGCATAGTCTTCCAATTTTTTGGAAAGACTGGAATCAAGTAGGGATAAGATACGAACAGCAAGTAAACCTGCATTGGCAGCACCACTTGTTCCAATCGCAAGGGTTGCGACAGGGACTCCCTTTGGCATTTGGACGATTGATAATAAACTATCCATTCCATTCAATGCTTTTGATAATACTGGAACACCTAAAACTGGTAATGTGGTGAGGGATGCCGTCATACCTGGCAAATGTGCGGCTCCTCCCGCTCCTGCAATGATGACACCGAAACCATTGTTTTTTGCATTTTTCGCAAATTGAAACATTCTGTCAGGAGAACGATGTGCGGAGACAATTTCCTTTTCAAAAGGTACACCAAACTCAGTTAAAATTTCGCAGGCTTCCTTCATGGTGTCCCAATCGGAATATGATCCCATAATTACAGCAACTTTCGGTAAAGGGTTTGTCATACGTAGAATCTAAAAAAACCTCATTCTCGATCAACCTTTAAATGAAACTAGTTCCGAGACAATTTCTTCCATTTTCATAGAGCGAGATCCTTTTACGAGAATCACTGCTTGTTTTGGAATTTCTTTTTTAATGAATTCAACTAAATCCACTTTTGATTGAAAGTGTTTTCCATTGGATACTTGTTTGACCATTGGTAATGTATCATCACCAAATCCAAGTAAGGTTCCTTTTGGGTATTTTTTCAAATTTTTTCCGATTTCTTCATGATAGAATTTTGAAAACTTTCCAAGTTCCTTCATTGTTCCAAGGACCCAGACGATGGGTTTGTTTTGTGCATATTGTATACTTGCATCAATACTCGACAACATCGATTCAGGATTAGCATTGTAACTATCATCAATGATGGTATAAAATCCTTTTTTAATATTGAGTCGTTTGTTTGGGCTTTTGTAAGTCCGAATTGTTTTTTTCATTTCTACATCGGGAATTTGAAAGAAATTTCCAACGGCGATCATTCCTCGAACATTACTCAATAATTTAGAACCAGGGATATTCCATTGAATCTTTTCCATTCTCCATTCTAACAAAAATCCGTTCTTTTGGACTATATTCACCTTCAGTTCCGGATTTTTTGAATGTTTCCATATCTTCAAGTTCACATTTGATTTTTTGGTCCTTTGTTTTGCTCGTCCTAAAAAATCCAAATCATCTGGCACAAACAGAACTCCATTTGGGCGTAAACCATTGATGATATCAATTTTTTCTTCCGCGATGTTTTCCCTTGATTTTAAATTTTCTATATGTGCGGAGCCAATGTTCGTTATCAAAGCATGTGTGGGTTCAGCCATTTTTGATAACCGATTTATTTCGCCTCTATGGTTCATTCCCATTTCACAGATCACAACTTGTGTTCGCTCCGTGATACGAAAGAGAGTGAAAGGAACTCCGATTTCATTATTGTAGTTTTTTTCCGTAACCACAAGAGACTTTGATCCTAAAAATGAAAAAAGTCCACCTAACAGATCTTTTGTAGATGTTTTCCCAGAAGAACCAGTGATGGCAATGACGATGGGACAAAATCGGTTTCGATGAAAGTTCGCTAAAGTTCCAAGGGCGATCAAAGTATCTTTTACGAAGATGGCTTTTTTCTGGTCTTCATTCGAAAGGTTTTTTAGGATCGGGTGATTTTTTTCGCATAAAAAACCTGTGGCACCAGCTTTTAACGCATCGGCAATATACTCATGGCCATCTCGTTCTCCACGAAGGGGGACAAAGAGAGTGTTTTTTTGAATTTCTTTAGAAGAAGTCGAAATCCAAAAGAATTTTGGATTCATTGGATTCTCCCAAACTGGTTTCAAAGAAAACAAACTTAGAATAGTTGACAGGGAATATTCAAATGGTGCGATCATAGCTTCTTGAACCAGATTCTCCCAGAAAGATAGATTATAAAGAAAAACTTAGATGAAACCAACTAAAATCAAAACGATTCTCATTGGTCTTGGACGAATCGCTTCCAAACTAGAACTTGACCCCTATCGAAAAAAGCCCTGTACGCACATGGGAGTCTTATCGTCTCCTTGGGGAAAAGCCCATTTTGAGTTTCTCCTTGGCCTAGATTCGAAACCAGTCGCCTGCCAATCCTTTGAAACTCAATGGAAACGAAAAACTAAATCCATTCCTGATGGATCCCTTCGTTTTTTGGATGGCACTTCCATCGATCTAGCCATCATAGCCACTCCAAGTCATACCCATGAGTTTTATGCAAAACAATGTATGCAAATGGGTATCAAGCAGATTCTCATTGAAAAACCAGTAGCGATGTCAGTTTCCGGTGCCAAAACATTGGAATCCCTTCGAAAGAAAAAAAATGCTAACATTTGGATCAATCATGAGAGGAGATACCATCCCAGTTATTTCTATGTAAAAAACGAATTGAAAAAAGGGAATTTGGGTCACCTCAAATCCATCCGAGCTTCTGTGTTCACTTCAGCTAAAAATCCTGGAATCGCTTTCTCTAAGTTTGGTGGTGGACCTCTCTTACATGATGGAACACATGCTGTCGACCTCATCCATTGGTTGGTGGAAAAACCAAAACTCATCCAAGCAAAAATAGAAAGACCCAAAAAAAATTCTGTTGAAACAAGAGCATTTGCTTATTTCCAAACCAAATCCCAGGTGGAAATCATTTTGGATGTATCAGGTGGTCGAGATTATTTTCAGTTTGAATTGGACATTCACACAGATTCCCAACGAATCATTTGTTCCAATGATGGTTTCCAATTCTATAGGTCTGTACCATCAAAATTGTACCAAGGATTCCGCAGTTTAGAAACTTACCAACCCAAGGACTTTCCAAAACCAGAGTCGTCCAATGCCTTTTTAGGGATCTACAAAGAAATCAAAGAAGTATTCCATGGCGAAACAACCAGAATGGAAGCAAGTCTCGCTGACAATATTCAAATTTTAGAAAGTATCGAATCCATTTATAGGCAATCAAAATGAAATCTGATCAAAATCGATCTGTCTCTGTTTATTCATTTGTTCTGAAAACATACATTCAATATTTATATTTATCAAAAATTTCGAAACGAATCCTTTCCAAAGAAAATTATGAAAACAAACGAATTTCGTTTCTAAAAGCAAAAGGGCTCGAAACAAAAACTTTGTTCTTTCAGTTAGGTGGCGTTTACATCAAAATTGGACAATTCGTAAGTAATTTGTTCCATATCCTTCCTGAAGAATTTTTATGGGAATTACAAGACCTTCAAGATAAAATACCACCACGTGAATTTAATGAAATTGATAAACGTTGGCAATTAGGTTTCGGGAAACCAATGGATCAAATTTTTGCATCATTGGATACAAATGCTTATGCCAGTGCTTCGACCGCTCAAGTTCATATTGGAATCTTCCAAAACAAAAAAGTAGCAATCAAAACTTTATATCCAGGCATTGAAGAAACAGCTAAATCGGATTTAAAAACAATTTCCAAAGTGATATGGCTTGTAGATCGTTTTGTCGTGCGAATTTCAGCAAAGGAAGTCGTGGACCAATTACAAACCATGATCCATTCTGAATTGGATCTCCGCTCGGAATTAAAAAATCTAAAATTACTCAAACAGATGTTTGCATTGGAAAAGGACTTTTATATTCCAAATCCAATCGATGAACTTTGTGGTCGACATACATTGGTTACAGAATTCGTAGAGGGGAAAAAAATATACGAATTAGAATCGGAACCAATGTTCACCAAACGAAATCCAAATTTGGATAAATTGATCAAAGCTTACATTCTGATGATTTTTGATTATCGTTTTTTCCATGCGGACCCACATCCAGGAAATTTAATTTTTATGGAAACTGGGGAACTTTGTCTTATTGATTTTGGAGCAGTCCAATCCATTTCCGAGGAAGAAACTCAAATTTTGGAACGAATCTTAGTCGGCGCCATGAGAAAGGACTACCATCTAGTTTCTGAATCTTTATACGAATTAGGTGCTGTCACCGATTCGCTCACGAAAGAGGAACTCACTCAAATTGTAAAATATTCTCTGGAAAAACTAAATCGGATCTTGGCAGACACCAATCATTTTAGAAATTTGAGTTTGGATACTCTTCGACCGGGAGATGACTTACGATTTCTAAAAGAAATCCAAGTAAGCCTCAAACGTCTGTTATCGAGTCTCAAACTCCCTCCCAATTTCCTGAGTTTACACCGTGTACTCGCTTTATTACTTGGGAACTTTTCGTTTTTGGACCCAACACGATCGATGATTGAATATGCAGAAAAACCGTTTTCTCAAATTGTACTCAAAGGAAGTTCATTCAAAAGGCTTTGGAAAGATGAAGGAGAGGAGTTTCTAACGAGTTTGTTTTCCCTTCCGAGAGAATTGAATGACTTTTTGTACAAATGGAACCGAGGGGAATTTACAGCCAAAGAGGACCACAAACAGGAAGAATTGAAACTAAAGGAAATTTTTACCTTTGGTACACTCGGCTCACTATTTTTCTTTTTTGGAATGTATTATGCGGAAAAATTATGGAAAGAACCAAGCATAATTTTTTATATACTATCAGGACTTTGTTTTTGGTCACTTGCCAAATCTAGTCTAAGTTATTGGAAACAAAAATAAACGGAAAAGATTACAAAACTTCAGTATGAAATTACCAAAAACACCATTTTTCTCTGTCTTTAAACCTGGATATTTGGCCTTCGTTGCCTTCGGACTATTTTTAGATTTAAGTTCAAAGTACGTCATCATTACAAAAATGTATGCTCATGAAAGTATCCCTGTGTTAGGTGATTTTTTTCGACTTTCGTTAACGTTTAATACTGGTTTTGTGTTTGGATTATTCCAAGACAATGCTTTGCCTTCTTTATTTGCGACAGGCTTTGCGATTGTTTTTTTAATATTTTATCGCTGGGAAAATTCTGACTTAGGCAATGCTTGGGGATGGAATTTTGTGATGGCAGGTGCTTTCGGAAATTTTTTGGATAAGTTTTTTGTGAAAATTCCAGGCAGTGGATTTCGATTTGGATTCACACCAGAAAAACCAGGAATTGAATTCATAGGTGTGGTTGACTTTTTGGATTTTGAATGGCCCGATTTTTTATTATTTGATCGATGGCCTGCATTTAATGTGGCTGATTCCTGTGTCTCCATCGGCATTGTGATTTTACTCTTTACAATGGACTGGAAAGAGATGGATAAAAAATAATCCAAATCCCACATACAACTCTGATTCGATCATTGAAAACGAATCCTAAGATTGGATAAAGATTTAATCCTCCAATCTTAGTTTTGAACTTGAAGTGGTCTTTTGTTTTTGAAATGGATTTGTGAGAAAATGAATTTAGAGTAAGTAACTTCGCATTACATTGACGGAAAGAGTTTTAAACACTTCTTTGTCTTCTTCCAATTTTCCAACTTTCCAATTGATCCCAGACGGAGATGCATACAAACTGCGAGCTGGTTTCCCTTCACTTGGACCACAAACGCGAACCAGATGGATGTTCTTTTCTTTGGCTAACGATTCATAAAAACTCAAATCTTCTTCATATGATTTGTTTGGATTCGTTGCATCTAGGTGGAAAATAATTTCAATATTTTCTTTTTGAAACTCACTCCATATGGAATCGTTGTTTAAATCCTCTCCTAATAATAATCCAAATCGCAAACCACCCATAATGAAAATTGATTCGGTTGATCCGCTTGCAACACCTACATCAATTGTGGTACTTGGTGTTTTTTTCTCATAAAAATCAACGAGTACCAAGGATTGTACAATAGGTAGGGCAGAAACTAATTTTCCATTTTCATTCTTTCGGTAATGACTGCCACCAAGGATGACACCTGAAAATTTTTCAGATATTTCTAATAAATGGTCCTGGTATTCTTTTTCATGTTTTGCACCATCGATCGGCGAAACACTTTGAAACAAATGTGGGAACCCTTCAGGTAAAAGTAAAAACTGTGCCTTACTTTGTTGCACTTTTATGATTTCGTCTAAAGTGAATCGTTTGTGTAAGTTCTTTTGATAGAGGGCGATTTTGATGACTGCCATTAAAATGGATTTCCTGTTGGTAATATGTCATCATCTGAAAGATCGTCTAAACTGTCATTTGTTTGCTCATCAGTTAGTTCAGCACTCTTTACTTCTTCTGCCGGATTCTCTTTGGTTTTCCCATTACTTTCCGTTTGTGTGTCATTTTCTAAATCACTGGCATCAGGAGATCCAGTTTCTTTTGCTGTTTCTGAATCCACACCAAAGGAAGCCTTCATCTGCTCAGGTGTGAGCTCCACAAGACCACCATACAAATCACCAGCTTCAATTCGATCATGTAAAGCAAGTAGGTAACAATATGCTTCCATAATACATTGTTTAACTGGTTTTTTATTGAGTCTTTTTCTAGACTCCATGGAATCTAAGGTCAACACATCATTCATGTTGGCGACAATTTCTTTTTTCCCTTTCATATCTTTGATGAGGGTGAGTAAAGAATCTCTTGATTTTAAGCTGAATTCTTTGATCGCCATACGAACCGTTCGGGACTGACCAGTTCTTTTTTGTTCTATCCCTGTTAGTTTTTTTGATGCTTCAATATAATTGGCACCAGGATTTGCTTTGTGTTTTTCTAATTCACGTAAAATATCATGGTAAATTCGAAATTGGTCAATGATGGTACGAGTACTCTCATAAATATCCAACATCTTTTGTCTATAGTCCACCTTCACACCGTTAATCGAACCAGGTTTGATATCGATTTTTTTTGTGGTCATTACAAACGAATATTCATCATCAAATTCATAAAAATAAAAAAGAGCAAGCAGTGCTTTATCTGCATCTGGGATGTTTGCATATTCGTTTTTAGGATCAAATTTTTTCCGAAGTTTTGGAATGGAGTACATCTGCATGAGTCGTAAACCATAGGCATGTTCTTTGGATAAAGGAACTTCCTCTTCTTCTTTCTTTTCCTCTTCTTTGGCGGCTGCTTCTGCGTCTTTTTCTTCTTTTGTTTCGACAGGTTTTCCACCTGGCACATTTTCACCGGATTTGCGTTGTCCAGGTTTCTCTTCCGGAGTGATTCCTAATAGGTTTTCCATGTAACGGGAAACGAGAGGTATATTTTTGTTTTCTGCTCGAATCACGACCAAATACAATCGGTCAAAAAATCCATCGAATAAAGTATCAATTTCTTGTAATACTTTTCGTTTTTTGTTTGCATAGATGAGGGAAGGTTTTCCCTCTAACTTTTGTAATTCGTCATATGCTTGCGAAAAAGACTTTTTTAAAGTTTCTTGGTAAGGGTAAAGGATGTACATCCTTTTGAAGAGTGAATAAATTTGAGTTTTGACTCTTTCGATTGCCACAGGAGATTCAGGGGCAGTCATTATGGGTTCAGTAATGTCTGTTAGCTCAGGACCATTGTATAATTTTTGACCCATCGCCAAAAGTTCGACGAGTAGAGGGTTGATACGATCGAGAGCTTTACTGAGCTGAGGGGAGTATTGTTGGTTTGCGAGTAATTCATTCCCACTGTATTGTAATTCTATGAGTGCCTGTTTTCCTCGAATGGAAAAATCATGCATAAATTTTGGTGTGAGGTCACTCGAACCAAAAGAGGTAACTCTTGCTAACCAACATTTTAATTTGATTGAAAAACGAGCGGCAAAACTACTGATTTCTTTTTCATACTGAGCCTTAGAGTCAGCTTGCGATTTCAAAGAATTGGAATCTTGTTTGGAATTGTTTCCGCTGCTCCCACTTCCGCCACGGCTTCCAGACCGACCTTCATCGGATCCACGAGAAACCGTACTCTGTCTGATTTTAGGTTCAGGACGACTCTTTTTGCTATCATCTTCTTTCGGAGGTGTTTTCTCTTTGATGACTTCACCACCAGCGCTCTTAAACTTATTGAACATATCCTTTCTTTGAGAATCGTCCAGTTTACCAACGCCGATGGCCCGCTTTGTATTATCGAAATCGCCCATATATGTTTACTATCGTTCCAATTTCTCACTATAGGAACAGAAGTTTCTTTCAAAAAGCAATTTTTAGTAGATTCCCCCGTTTTTCGAAAAAGATTGGAGTCCAAAAGGAAAGAACATGGCAGATTACATCCTATCCGAAGAGTTAAAAGAAGCAGTACAAGTGGCTGAGATCACAAAACGTCCGCTCCTTTTAAAAGGGGAACCTGGAACGGGAAAAACCCTACTGGCAAGTTTCCTGGCGGAAACTAAAAAACTTCCTTTTTACAGGTGGCATATCAAGTCCACAAGCCTTGCCAAAGAGGGATTGTACTTTTATGATGCAGTCTCGCGATTGAACGATTCCCGGTTTCCAGAAGAAGAAGCAATGATCCGCGTCCGAGATGTCAAAAATTACATCCGACTCGGGGCCCTTGGGGAAGCATTCCAACAACCGAACAAAGCTGTGGTTCTCATCGATGAAATTGATAAAGCCGACATTGAGTTTCCGAATGATTTACTCCTCGAATTGGACAAAATGGAATTTTTTATTCCAGAAACAAAAGAACACATCATTGCAAAAGAACGTCCCATTGTCATCATCACTTCCAATAACGAAAAGGAATTGCCGGACGCGTTTTTAAGACGATGTATCTTTCACTACATAGAATTCCCAAAACGAGAATCGATGAAAGAAATCATCAAAGCCCATTTTCCATCCATCGAAACCGAATTTATGGAAAAAGCACTCGCTATGTTTTACTCGATTCGTAAAATAGAAAGTCTCAGAAAAAAACCGTCCACAAGTGAGTTACTCGATTGGATCCAAGTTTTGCTTGTCTCTGGTGAATCCCTGGAATCAAACAAAATCCCATTCGCGGGTACTTTATTTAAGTCCGAAGATGATTACAGAGTGTATCTAAACTAATATGTTCCTTGATTTTTTCTACAATCTTCGACGAGAAACGGTTCCCTGTTCTACAGGAGAACTCATCGCATTTTTAGAAAGTATCAGAAAACTAACAGACCCCACAGGCTCCATTTCTATGGAACAATTGTACAGGGTGGGTCGGCTTAATTTTGCGAAAGACTTAAAACATTACGACTCCTATGACTTAGCGTTTGCTAAAACGTTTGGAAGTTGGAAAGAACAACGAATTCAGTTCCGAGACATTTTAATGGAGTGGTTGGAAGAAAATATCCCGAAACACCTCTCTGACGATCAAAAACAAAATGCACCCAACTTAAGTATGGAAGAGGTATTGGAAGAATTAAAAAAACGACTTGCCGAACAAAAAGAACGGCATGACGGCGGGAGTAAATGGGTAGGGACGTCCGGAACCAGTCCTTTTGGAAACTCAGGTTTTAATCCCAATGGACTCTCTATCGGGGGCAATACGGAAGGAGAAGGGAACCGGTCTGGGGTCAGTCTTTGGAATGAAAGGAAGTACAAAGCCTACCGGGAAGATCAAATTTTAGACACAAGGTCCATCCAATTGGCTTTGAAAGAACTTAGGTTCTTAAAAAAAGAAGGCAGGCGGGAACTACACGTGGATAAAACCATTGATCGAACCTGCGAAAATGGAGGAGAAATTGAACTGGTTGAGGAGAGAGAACGGAAGAATTCACTACGACTTGTCCTCATCATGGATATCGGCGGGAGTATGACCCCACATTCTGATCGGGTGAGTAAATTATTCAGTGCGAGCCGTGGATTGTATCACTTCAAGGAAGTGCATAATTACTTTTTCCATAATATCTTTCATGAATATTTGTATGCCAATCATGAGTTCCAATCCAAAATTTCAATCAAACATTTCGAAGAAAAATTTAGAAAGAACACGAAGCTTATTTTTGTAGGGGATGCCTACATGGCCCCCTATGAATTGATGGGAACACCTTACAATCTCTATGCGTATCATTCACACACTAAGGAAGAAAAGGAAAAAAAAGCCAAAAGTGGATTGGAATGTTTGAGGGAACTCGTAGGGTATTTTCCTGATTCCGTCTGGCTAAACCCGGAACCCAAACGATTTTGGGGAGCTCCGACCATCGAGGCGATCGAAGATGTTGTACCGATGTTTCCATTGACCATTGATGGATTACGAAAAGCAGTCAAACGACTGGTTTAAGAAATGAATTCAGTAGATTTGATTCATTTTTGGACTCAGATTTGTCGTTAATTTATAGGAATGTCCATACAAATATCAATCTCTAGTCTGGTCATTTGTTTTATCAATCTTTGTACCTTAGCATTTTATTATTCCTTTTATCGATTCCATTTTTACCGATTCACAGAGGGATTTTTACAGTACACAGCGCTTGCCTTTTCCTTGTTTAGTGCAGGGATTGCGATTGGACTACAGGCAGTTTTTTTGCAGCTCGTCCCGAATGGGGGACCGATTTGGAATTCGTTTTTCCTTTCATCTTTTGTGGAGGAATTTGCAAAACTGTTAGGCATCTATCTATTTTTTAGTAAAAACCAGGATGAGTTCACTGTGACGGATGGGATCTTCTATGGGTTGGTCCTTGGAGGTGGGTTTGGACTTGTTGAAAATATTTTGTATTTCATCAATACAGGTTTATGGTCACAAGTTTTACGATCGATCACCGCTCTGCCAATCCATATGATGAATGGTGGACTTGTCGGTGCATTTACGATGATGTTTCTTTTCCACAAAAATCCAATTTTTAAATGGGGGAATTTACTATCGGGATTCTTTATCTGTGTTTTTTTCCATGGTTTGTACAATCTTTCCCTTTTCCAAGAAATTGACTTACTTGTGATTTTACCCATTTGTATCCTATCATTATTTTTTCTATTGGAAATCACCATTGCAAAATCAAGGATCCTTGTCCCTGGTCATATTTTAAATTTAATGAATATGAGTATGGAAGAATATGAAATTTTGAGTCGGCACAATCGACATGAAGGTTGGATTCAAAATGTACAAAAACACATTTCAACAGCTGGGATTCGGTTATTCCAATACCCAAATATAAGACACTCTGTCCTCACCATTTTTTTTCTAATTCCAGGCATACTTTCCATCTATCTATTGTTTGACGCACCCGAGTGGATATCTCGGAAGTTTCCCGATCTTGCCTTACAAGATTATTTCGCTTTGTTTGTGATGTACCCGATTGTCCTTGCCCTCATGTTTTTTTTCGCGGGAATTTTAAATCCTTATTTTTTTAGGGATCGAATGCTTGCCGTTCCACTCTTTAGTTCTGTGGATATGCATGTAGAGGACAAAGAAGAAAATTCTGCCATCTTTCACATCAAAGCTAATTTATTTTACCTTCCTACTTCCCAAAATTATCCCAAGGAGACAAAAGCGAAATTTGATTTATGGCTAGGTTTGGATTGTTTTGCTGGTTTGGGTGGGAAAATCCTTTGGAGTCGAGAAAATGAGGAAGGAAATTGTGGGGTAATGTGTGAACTCGATTCCATACCTTATTCGTTTCTGCTGAAATGGAATTATTTTCGATTCAAACAAAACGTAAAAAACTTATTTCTCAGAAAAGTACAAGTTTAGTTTTGATGAATCAAATCTAGATTAAAACTTTGTTTCAATACTAAAGCCGTATAACAAAAATTCGTTTGGTTTGTATATGGTCGTGTTAAACTGATGAAAACTCGAATGGGGCTTATAATCGATTGTCGGTTTCAAATAAACCGCTTGGGAACTATCCTGATTTGATTCCCTTTGTCCTAAATAAAAACTATCGATAAAACTGTAAGTGAGAATCGATGCAAATACGACCGCATACACCGTAAAACGTTGTCTATGAAAATCATAGCGATCATTTCCTAAAGTATTGGCAAATAAAAAAACACGACCATCTCCCGTGGGAATGTATTCAATGTCTTGGTTGATTGCTTTAACGGACATATTGTACTCGTAAGCCATTCCGATCCCAGATAAAAACGCAGTACCAAAGAGCAATGCAGCTTTCCCATACTTTTTTTCGGAAACGGATGCGTAACCTGGAATCACCTTGGGAGTTTCTTCTTTGATGACCTTGGCAATGACCGATTTGTTTTGGTATTCGAAGGATTCAAAATCAAGTGCCTCCGCCGATTCCAATTTTTTTTCCTCTGTTTCGAATGTCATTTTGCCACGTTCGAGCGATTTATACATTCCAAAGATTTCCTTATTGCTGAAAACCCATCTCCCTTTGGCACCAAACTGGATGTAACGGTCGACAGGGAATCCCGATTCTTTTTTCACCTGTAAGGTTGTGATTTTTTTTAAGGGGATGATTTCCAATTCCAAGGGACTACTTTTTTTAGAAAAACTTGCATTGGTTTTCGTGAGCCGAGTGAGGATGAGGTCACAATCTTCCACACCAAAGGTTTTGTAATCGGCACAGGCAGGTAATCCGTCATACCCAACGTCGATTCCAAGTACCTCTTCATTTGCAAACTTGTATCGTTTGCCTTGGTCCGTCCATTCCACATGAGTCGGTGTCACATTGACTACTTTTCCATTCAGTACTTCCCCCGATTTTAAGCGAATTTTGTCTGCATGGAGCATCACAAAGGGTGGAAGCCATCCTAGGAGGAGTAACACCAGACCAAACTTCCGAATCTTTGTTATGTAGATCTTTAAAACCAATGGAAAATCTCAATTTTGTGATAGATTTCTATCACTTGATTATCGACAATACTAGTAATTGCCGTGAACAAAAGCAAAATCAAAACGACGAATTCCTTACGCTTTAAGATTGGACTCTTTTATTCTCTCTTAGCCTTTCTCAATATCATTTTTTTTACTGTGATGATCTTCGAAAACCAGTCGGATTTGCTCCTAAAAAACTTCCAATTCCAATCTGAAAATTTAGCAAATACCATTCTAACAGACATTCAGTCGATAGGGCTTTCTCGGGAGAGGGACGAAGGTTTTGAAGTCTTCCGAAAAACCTTGAAACTTTATGAAATATCCAAATTTTCCATTTTTGATTCGGAAGGACAGATCATTCATTTGGAACCAGAAGTGGAAAAAAATGGAGATCCGATCGAGGAATCCGTACTCAAAAAAACAAAGGAAGTATCCTCGGACAAAGAAGGAAATTTATTTAAGGCACGTTACAGTCTCGAATTGAACGAATCCGATTTTACAGTGAATTTTCTTTTGCCCATCCGACTCTCCGATGGAAAGGAAGTTTTTTTATACACACATTTTAATATCTCATCCATCCAAGACCGTTTGAAACAACTTTATATCCAAGTTGGGTATGCAGTGATCTGGGGTGTTTTGTTCCACATTATTTTTGCAATCCTTGTCTATCGTGCTATCTTCAAACGAGTAGGTGATTTAGAAATTGCTTCCAAGGACATGGCCACTGGCAATTTAGAATCCCGAGTCAATTGGAAATTCAAAAGTGAAGACGAACTCGACAGTTTAGGTAAGTCATTCAACCAAATGGCAGAAGAAATTCAAAACAAGGTAACAACGATTACGCGACTAAACCAAGAAATCAATCAGGAACTTCAGATTGGAAAGGAAGTTCAGGAATTATTTTTGCCTTCTGTTAAAAAATTCAAAAAATTCAATATTGGAAAATTATATCGACCCATGCGTGAAGTATCAGGTGACTTATACCAATACTTCCAAGTTCCCGAACAGAATTTTTACGGATTCTTTTTGGCAGACGCATCTGGGCATGGAGTGTCTGCAGCACTTGTCACAGTTGTTATGGCAATGTCTTTACAAGCCATCATGAAAGAAAGTCCTTCTCCCATCCATGCCATCAATTCGCTTGGGGAAGTGATTGCCAATCGATTACAAGCATCCTTCTTCGCGACGGGAGTTTTTGTAGTGTTTGATGAGCCTGGTGTGGTTAAATTTGTGAATGCAGGTCATAATGCACCTTTTATCATTCGACCTTCTACAAAAGAAGTCCGATTTATCGATAGTTCAGGTCCACCATTAGGTATGGGGGATGATATTCAATATTCTCTTGATTCCTTTCCTGTGGAACCTGGGGATAAAATCATTCTTTATACTGATGGAGTGGTGGAAACACCGATCAAAGAAGGTGGACTCTTTGGTTTAGAACGATTTACTGAAATTGTTTTAGAAAATATCCATTTGACGAATGCAGAAATTGTTGAGAAGGCGATGACCTTACTCGAAGAAAAACATGAAGAGTATAAGGATGATGTTACCATGCTTGTCCTTGATGTACCAGAATGAAAAAGTTTTTCTTTTTCTCTCTTTTTGGTTTTCTATTTTTGTTCTTTGCTATGGCTTCAGAAGCCATTGTGAGTGTTAAGTTACAAGAATTACGATTTGGAATCTTACGAGACCAACTCATGAATTATGAACTTTCATCCCAAACGTTACGAGAACGTTTGAAACAAATGTTTTTATCCAAAGACGACTATATGACGGAGGTGAAAGTAAATATCCTGGAATCAGGGATCATGAACTCCGAAACGGAAGGTTTGGATTTAAAAATGAGTTGGAAAGATCGATTTGGTCTATATGTGATCAATTCTGTTCGATTTCTCAATTTAAAATCACCTCTAGAGTTAGAAGAACAACAAAATACAATCATTCGTCTCCAATTTGCTTTTTATATGGAACGAACAAGGAAGTATCCCATTGCTTCCAAAAAATACCAGGAATTGGAAGAATCCATCACATCCACTTTATCCGATGAGATGGCTTTCACATTATTACACCATGGATATTGTTTGGTGATGATGGGAGAGCGGGAAAAAGCCTTTGTGAAACTCAACAAAGCAATTGATTTGTTTCCAGGTTCTCATTATGCAGAGAACGCATCTCTTCTCATTAGTTTCCTAGAAGATGGTCAAAAGAAAAAAGAAGAATTAAAATCCAAAAAAAAATCACCTGAGGAACTGGCTTACTCTCTGTTTCAAAGTGGTGATTACGAAGAAACGTTAAAAACCTTAGAAAGTTTACCAGTTTTAACCAATGACCAATCTTATATCAAAGCAAGATCGATGGAAGAACTAGGAAAAACTTCCAATGCGGTAAAAGAATACATCCAGTTAGTCAAACAAAAAGAAAACAAAGAAGTGGCAATCCGTGCCAATCGAAGGTTATTATTAATCGGAAATTTTTACCAGGAAAACAAATCCCTTGTGGCTTTTTCAAAGGAGGAAGCAAATAAACTAGGTGATGCAAAAGCGGCGGATAATATTGAAGAGGGGAAAAGTTTATTTTTAAAACCTGTCATCATCGAAAAAATTCTGAAAACAGAAAACACATCCAATCTATCACAAGAAGAAACAAAAGAACTCAATCAAATCAAAGAAGAAATTAAAATTTCGCTAGAGGATTCGAAACAAGAAGTTAAAAATTTAGCGGCAGTTGTTTCGGAAGAAAAAATCCCTCTTGTACCGGAGACAGTGGCGGAGAAAAAAATCCCAGATCCACCACGAAACCTAACTCAAAAAGAAGAACCAAACCTTCCGATCAAACTAAAAGTAAAATTAAGAGATGGTCGTGAAGTTGTTTGTGATGAAGTGCAAATTGAAGGGAATCTTGCCAGCTTGAAACTAGGAACGTTTGGTTTGAATTTGCCATATGATCTCATTATTTCCGTTCAGTCCACAAATCCCAAAAAAGGAAAAATCAAACTCGGGACAAGTAATGGAATTGCGGGTGAGTCAACAAAGTGGAACCAAAATCAAAGTGGGGATTGGATCCTTTCGAAAGATACGGAAAGTTCTGTCACAAGAGCCGAAGTAAAATTCTTTCGACTCTAATCGTTACAGGACAGAGGAGATTCGATTATGGAAGTTCTCCCTCTGCGCCGAGAATGGTAAAAAACTTATCCAAACTGGAGAGTTTCAAAATGACCATCACATCTTGGCTGACATTCAAAAGGAAAAACTGTCCTTCTTCTGACTTGAGTTTCTTTTGTAAATTCGCAAGTAAGGCGATTCCAGATGAATCCAATAATTTGATATTGATCATATCAATTGCTACTGATTCTGCTCCGTCATCGATGATTTTATGGAGCTCTTTTTTAAGTGCGGGTGCAGAATAAATATCGAGGGATCCCTCTAGAGTAACAACTGTATGATTTTTAACTTGTTTTGTTGTGAAATTCATTGAACTTCCTACTGGCACGTATACTATCTGTTTTAACACAAATTTTGTAAAGAATTTTTGTAGAAATGGTTCCCGACTGCGATCGGTCAACCCAACTACTAGAAAAAACCCTAGTTTTGCAATTTTTTTAAGACAAGGGTAATGGCTTGGTTGAATCCATCATACCCACCTTTGTCATAGTCATTTAAGTTTCTGTAATCCAAATCATTCATATCCATGAGTAACTTACGTAGCTCATGTTCTAAATGCTCTTTCCGGATGTAACTTGTTTCAAAAACCTTGGGATGCACACGCCAATTCGACGAGAATTCAAAGAAATTTCGAATCATTTTTAGGTTGAGATTTTTAGATTTTTCCCCATCCTAAACCGAGAGAACCGCCACTTCGGCAAACAAAATGGGAAGCCCAATCAGTGTATTAATCTTAGAAAACGATTCCAGTAGCGTTTTCGATATCGTTCGTGAAATGAAGGCAAATGGCCTTAGCCCACTTTACAAGGTTGTGGAATCGTTTGGTTCGTTCGAATCGACTGTATTAGAAGAGGATTGGGATGCCATCCTATGTAGCACACGAAAACCCTTTCATTTAGAAATCTCTTTGTATCTAAAATTCTTAAATGAAAAAAAAATCGACATCCCTGTCATTTTAATCTCCGACCAAGAAGACTTTCAGAAAAACCTCCAGTACATGAAATCAGGTGTCAACGACATCATCGACCGTACAACATTACTTCGATTGGCTGAAGTGTTAGAACGGGAGAGGAGAGAGCTCGTATATAGGAAAGAGAAGAATACAACGGAAACTTTTTTATTCCAATCCTTAAAGGAAATCCAATTACAAAAATTTGCCTTGGACCAAGCCAATATCGTATCAATCACCGATGCCAATGGAATCATCACCTATGTGAATGAAGCATTTGCGAATGCCACAGGTTTTCCTGTCACAGAGTTACTCGGTCAAAACCACCGCATCCTTAAATGCCAAAATAAAACCAAAGAGGAATGGGAAAAAATTTGGGAATCCATCCACAAAGGTAAGGTTTGGCGTGGAGAAATACTCAACACGAAAAAAGATGGATCAAGCTTCTGGGTCGACACAACGATAGTTCCTTTTATTGGAACCGATGGATCTGTATTCCAATACATCGCCATCCATCACGACATCACAGATCGAAAATTAGCAGAAGAACAACTAACACATGATGCATTTTATGATAACCTCACAGGTTTACCCAACCGAGCTTTGTATCTGGCAAGAATTGAACAAAAAATTTTCTCATACAATATCAAAAACGATGGGTATCCAATTCTTTTTTGTATCAATATCGATAACTTTAAAAGGATCAATCATTCACTCGGAAACGAGGCAGGTGATAAGATCCTCATCATATTCTCCCAAAGATTGAAACAATTTTCTGATAAAGAAGCAGTGATCACTAGACTGGGAGCAGATAATTTCTCCATTCTCCTCAATCACTTACTCTCCATTGAAGAAGCTGTCGATTATGCATACCGTTTGCTTGAATACATTGGTGATCCAATTCCAATCGGTGGTTATGAAATTTATTTAACGGCTTCTTGTGGGATCTCAGGTTTTGGACTTGGTGGAAAGGAAGCTGATGTGTTACTTAGAAATGCAGAGATTGCCATGTTCCATGCAAAATCGCAGAAAGTAGGGCTTGTCTCTGTGTTTAACCAGGCAATGCAGGAAAGAATCCATTTCCAACTGGAAATCCAAAACGATCTTAAAAAAGCTCTCAACCAAAATGAAATTTCAGTCTTTTACCAACCAATTTTAGATTTAAAGACCAATAAAATTGGACACTGGGAAGCGCTCGTTAGGTGGCGCCATCCCCAACGTGGAATGGTGTCTCCGGCAGAATTCATCCCCCTTGCAGAAGATTCAGGACTCATTGTTCCTATTACACGTTTTGTTTTAGAACAAAGTGCAAATGTGATCGAAGAAGTACAGATTAAAAATGGAAAACCGATATCAATTGCCGTCAATTTAAGCCCTCAGGTGTTTTTTGATCAAAACATCTTCCATTGGATTGTAGATTTACACAAACAAAGAAATATTCCCTACACATCCTTGCAGGTAGAAATCACCGAAAGTTTGGCCATGAAAAATTTATCAGAGACTGTACCGATCCTTTCGAATTTGATTGATATTGGTGTCAAAGTTGCTTTGGATGATTTTGGAACCGGCTTTTCTTCCTTATCGTATTTGGAAAAACTTCCACTTTCGATTTTAAAAATTGATAAGTCTTTTTTAAATAATGTTCATGTTGGGTCCAAGGAAAGTTTTTTACTCATTTCCATTATCAATATGGCACACGACCTAGGTTATTCTGTGGTCGCGGAAGGAGTAGAGGAATTAGAACAGTTGGAACTTCTTAAGTCATACCAATGTGATGAAATCCAAGGGTATTGGTTATCAAAACCAATCCCTTTTCCTGAAATCATTCCATTTTTAGATCAGTTTTATCAGAAGGAGAATCAATGAAAGGAATCAAAATTCTTTTGTTCATAGTATTGTCATTTGTTCAGTGTAATACTTCCCCAACCGGAAGGCGTCAAATTACCTTAGTTGGTGATGAAGAAATGAATGAAATGGGTGCACAGGCATTTTTAGACCTAAAATCCAAAACACCAATTGATCCAAGACCGAATACAAATGGATATGTTAAGTGTATTGTCCAGAACCAACTCACCGTTACGAATGATACAACAGGTGTGAGTGATTGGGAAGTGGTTGTGTTTCGCGACAACACTCCCAATGCATTTGCGTTACCTGGCGGAAAAATTGGAGTTTATACGGGAATGTTTTCCGTTGCAAAAAACAAAGACCAACTAGCGGCTGTCATTGGACATGAAATAGGCCATGTGATTGCAAGGCATGGAAACGAAAGGGTTTCACAAAACCAATTGACATCAGGATCTGTTAAAATTTTGGAAACACTCGGAAAACCAACTGTGGCTGGCGCATTGGGTATGGGTGCAAAATTTGGAGTTTTGTTGCCATTTTCAAGAAAACATGAAACAGAAGCAGACTTGATTGGGCTTGAAATAATGGCAAAGGCTGGATTTGATCCGAGAGAGAGTGTGAACCTTTGGAAAAATATGAGTGCCCTTGGGAGTGGAAAACCAAGTGAACTTCTTTCGACTCATCCTTCTGACGAGACTAGGATGCGCCAATTGAACGAAGCCATGCCAAAAGCGATGGCCTTGTATGATTCAGCAGTCCAATCAGGGAAAAAACCGAACTGCAATCTGTGAACCCTTTCATTCACATAATAATTTCCTTCCTGAAATTTTACAATTTCTGGATTTACCCTCCTCTAAGAGAACTCCGATCCCTTCTTGGCCATCGGAGGTAAAATCACCTGAAACTGATTTCCCATCTTTAAAACTATACGTACCTTTTCCGTTGATCTGTCCATTTTGGAACTCACCAACGTATTTGTCTCCATTCTTGAAGTTGTATTCGCCAGGACCTTGTTTTTTATCTTCCGCATAGGTTCCGTTAAATTTTTCACCATCTGCGTAGACAAAACTTCCCGTTCCGTCCCTCAAATCATTTTTAAATGAACCGGTATATATATCTCCATTCTCATAAACATATTTACCAACTCCATTCACACAGTTTCCTTCAATGCAGCCAAATTTTTTGCCACCTTTTTCAGGATCCTCTAAATTTACGTTACGAGAGTTTGATTTTGTATCTTGGTTTTTTGCATCGCTTGCGTCTTTTGGATCACTAGATGCACAGGCGAAGGATAATAATAACGATAGTGAACTGATGATTATGGTTTGGTAATGGTTCTTCATAATTCCCCCAATGCCTTTGATTTTCTACAGTGTTTGGAGAAAAATCAATTCAAAAAGTAGTTTTGTATGTTTTGGAAGGTTTCGTTTGAAGGCTCTTTTTGGCCATCCTTTGGGATTTCTTTTGGACTTTGTGCATTTTTGGGATCTAAAAATTGTAATAATTGATTTTCTTTTGGTAAGTCCGATAAAAAACGACTAACGGGCGTAAATCGATTTTTGTCGTTAAAGGCTGGATTTGTAAGAAAAAGGGCTTCTTTTGCTCTCGTAATTGCCACATAAAACAAACGTCTTTCTTCTTCCAATTCATCTGTCGTACGAATGCGGCTATGTGGTAAATTTCCTTCTACTACTTGCAAGGTAAACACATACTTCCATTCCAATCCTTTTGCAGAATGGATGGTGGATAAGGTGAGAAACTCATCCTCCACCTCATTGGAAGTTCCGATTTCTTTTCCTTCCACAGGATTTAAGATTAGGTTGGATAAATAATCAGATAATTTTGGTTCCTGTTTGGATAAAAGAACCAATGCATCAAGGTCTTGTTTTCGTTTTTCTGCATCATCGTAGTTGGATTCCAAAAGAGGAAAATAATAGGCAAGGATACGTTCGAGAATTTGTTGTGTGGAATGAATGACAGGTGATACAGAATCCAAACAGTGCATGAGTTTCAAGAAAGAATCCTTTGTCGTCTCAGGTAATCCTAGGAAAAAATGTTCATCGTCTTTCCATTGGAATTGATTGGATTCTAATTTTTTGAATAAAAGAATCGAATATTTTTTTCCGATCTGATCTTCTAATAGTAAAATTCGGTTCCAAGACAAAATATCTTTTGGATTTTCAATGATCTTTAAATAGGCGATCATGTCTTTCACATGGGCCAAATCAAAAAATCGCCTTCCACCATATTTCCGATATGGAATTTTTTTGGAGTTTAGTTGAACTTCGAGTAGGTGGGATGAAAAACCAGCACGAAACAAAACTGCCATTTCTGACAAAGTTATCCCTTCCTCATAGAGTTCCAAAATTTGATTGCTTGTCCATTCCGCTTCTTCTTCCAAAGACGGAAGTTGTACTAAGTAAGGATTCTTGGAATTTTTAGGAAAAGCGGATACAAGATTTTTTTTGTAATTCTCAGAACTCTTTTCTAAAACAGCATTTGCAAGATTCAGAATCGGCTGAACACTTCGGTAATTTTTGGTCAGTTGGATGGTATTTGTGTTCGGAAAAATTTTGGGAAAATCCAACATATTGTGAACACTAGCACCTCGAAATCCGTAGATGCATTGAGCATCGTCACCTACAACCAAAATGTTTTGGTGTTTACTTGCAAGTAAACAAGCGATATGAGCTTGGATACGATTCGTATCTTGGTATTCATCTACTAAAATGTATTCATAAACAGAAGACATTCGCTCACGAATGGATTCATCTGACATCAATAATTTTCGAGTGAAGTCTAATAAATCATCAAAATCAAGAGAGTTGTGTTTTAATTTCAGATCACTAAACTTTGTTTTGATTTCTTGGATTTCTTTTGTGATTCCAAGAAACATTGGGTATTCTTTTTGTAAGTATTTTTCGAGTGAGACTTGTAAGTTAAAACAAGAAGAAAAGATTTCTGCCAGTGTTTCTTTTTTGGGGAATCGAACTTTTGTTCCAGTTGTGACCACTTGGTCTCTTGCCATTCCCACAAAACCAATGGTATCTTCTTCATCTAGGATCGTAAAATGAGAATCTAGAGATAGGGCATTTGCATACTTACGTAAAAACAAATGGCAAAACGAATGGAAAGTTCCCCCTCGAACAGACATCATTCGGTGATCCAAAATTTGAGAAGCCCTCCCTAACATTTCTTTTGCTGCTCGCCGTGTGAAGGTCAAAAGAAGGATGGATTCAGGATTTGTACCATTCTTTACCAAGTGGGCCAGTCGATGAACTAAGGTTTTGGTTTTCCCTGTCCCTGCACCCGCAACCACTAAAATAGGCCCTTTTGGTGCTAAAACCACCTGCTTTTGGGCTTCATTTAAATCCGTTTCCACAATACAGAGATTTGTTGTCTGGATTCTGTTGACAAACGGAAATTATTCTGTTTGATTGTGTGGACTGGTTTTGTAAAACGATGACATCAATTGTGGGAAATGAAAAAGAAACGGATGTAAAAAAGATCCTCGTTGTGGAAGACGAGAGGATCATTGCGATCAATATTTGTTCTACCTTAAAACAATATGGATACAATGCGATTTATGTATCCGAAGCCAATGATGCAATTGAACAGATTGAATCAGAACACTTTGATTTAGTTTTAATGGATATCATGTTAAATGGTCCGATGGATGGCATTGAAATCGCAAGTAAGATCAAACGAACCAAGGAAATTCCTGTCATTTATCTCACTGCCTATTCAGATGAAGCAACCATCAATCGCGCCAAAACGACGGAACCTTTCGGATATCTAATCAAACCATTCAATAGCAGGGATCTTTATATTTCGGTGGAAATGGCAATTTACAAATCCCAAGTGCAAAAACACATTCGAGTGGTGGAGAGTCGTTTGGCTGAAAATCAAAAATGGGAAACGATAGCCCTTGTTGCTTCGGGGATCTCTCATGAAATTAACAATCCACTCACTTCGATTCTCAATTTAGCAGATCTCATAGCATTAGAAGCAAAAAAAAACTCGAATCCTTCACTCAAAGAAAAGGCAGATAAAATCAGCGAAGAATCAGAACGAATCGCAAAGATTGTGAAAAACCTAGTTTCTTACTCCCAATCTACGAGTTCCCAATGGACCTATTCAAATTTAGTGAGCATCTTAAATGACACACGATCATTCCTACACCAATATTTTTTAAAGGAAGGGATCCAATGTGAATTGGAAATGGGAGATGTGCCTCATGTTTATTGCCAACCTCAAAAAATCAAACAAGTCCTTCTCAACTTGATGCAAGATGCAAGACTTCGTGTGAATACAAGGGAAGATTCCATAGGACGAAAGATAGCTGTTTCAATGTCAGTCGTGGAAAGAGATGGGAATGAATTTGTGCAGATCCAAATCAAAGACAATGGAGCTGAAGATTTGATGATGGGAATCTCCCAAATGAACTCACTAGATGTCACAAGGAGTATCATCGCCGAACACAAAGGTAATTTGATACGAGAAGAACCAACGTCTGCTTGGGTCTTCACTCTACCGATTGTCAAACCTGTTTGATCGGAACTTAATGATTTCCCGATAAGATTGGTTTTTTTTCCAAACTTGGGCGTTCTAATAACTTAAAAAATAAATCGATTCGATTGGAATGTAACAACCAATTGTCCTCGGATAAAAGTCCCGCTAAGAAAAAATTAAAATCTTTGTAATAGGCAAACGATATTTGAGGGTTTTTCGTAAAATCTAAAAGTATGGCGAGGGCCAATCGATTGGCGCTTTCCTCAGGTCCAAAACCATCACTTAGGATTTGGATGGAGGGCTCCGGGACTTGGACAATGTGTTCTTCGTTTCCCTCTCTAATTTTTAGAGTGTACCTAAGTGTACCAGGAATTCGTTCTCCAGAGTAGGTTTTTGCCATTCAAAACTCACCTATGCCCAAGGATTCGAGCCATTTGATTATGTCCATTCATCGGAAACTTAGGCAACCTCTTTTTCAAAGAAATTACAACTTTCCGCCTCGAATTTCAACCTGGTTTTCCATTGATTTTTTCGATAGGGGTAAAACTCTCGTTCTATACTTCCAAAGCCCGCTGTGCAAAAATCCATTCATTTTCTCATATTATTTTGTGGTTTTCTGATCGGAATGGAAATTCTGGCACAGGATACCAATGGGTTAAAATTACTATTCCCGGACCAAACCTTACCTTCCAAAAACCAACAAGAAGAAGAGAGAAAACAAACCTCTGCACAAATCCAAAGGGGACTTGTTCGTAAATCTGTGGATGCGATGACCGATCGAGAGGTAGAAGATAACCTCCGTAATTTAGGACTCAATCCGACGGGAACGATTTACAGCAAACGGGAACGTCTGCGAGAGGCATTGGTTCCACAAGAAGAACTTCCGTTAACTCCTGAATCCCTACTCAACTCACAACCGAAAAAAGGGCCTCCCATCCAAATTCAAAATGCGGCAGAAGGTCAATTGATGAATATCGATAAAACAAAAGGGGGAGTCCTTGTTTTAAGAGGTAAGGTCCGAGTCAAAATCAAAGCAGGGGAACTCATCGCCGATTCTGTTTCGATCGATGCGAATCGGCAAGAAATTTATGCGGAAGGTGGCGTAGAATACAAGGATGGAAATACCAAGGTGATTGGAGATCGTATGATTTATGATCTTAAATTAAACCAAGGTGTTGTCTACAATTCAAAACTCAGTATGTTCCCGTCCCACTTTATTGGTCAAAAGATCAAACGTTTGGATGAAAAACGTTACCTTTTGGAAATGGGATATTTTACAGCCTGTAACGCAGAACTTCCTCACGAATCATTCCAAGCAAAACGAATCGTGATTCATGATGACCGAACGGTTGTTGCTCAATGGGTGTCCTATAAAGTGGGTGGAACCACCTTATTCATGTTACCTTTTTTGTACAATTCAGAATCAGGGAATGGTGTCACAACACAGTTTGGTAAAAACAATACACAAGGTTGGTTTTGGCAAAACTCATACCAATGGTCTGATTCCTATCCCAATAGTTTGTTTTTAGCAAATGGATATAAGTTTCGTTTTGATATGTACGAAAAAACAGGACAGGCTGCCCAATTGGAGATGTGGAAAGTATCTCCTATCTTAAATTATAATATCAATTTAGGATATGCCAATTATAAAAACAATGCAATCACTCCAGTCTATGAAGATCGATTTCGAAACGGTGGGATTGGGAATGTAGCTGTTACCAATAATGTTGATCGTGGGGAGATGTTTCCCAATTCCGGATTACCTTATCGTAATACAGGCGTTAACTATGATCCATGGTGGAAAGCGGATTTACGATTGAATGCAAAGTTCAATGATTTTTCAAAAGATTACACTCGTAACTTTCAATTACAGTATGAAAACTATAGTAACCGATTGTTTGATTATGAATTTGGTAACAGATACCAACCATCCAATTCATTACAGTCTTTATATACCTTTCGAGATGTAAGGTTTGGCCTCATTCGAAACTTACTGAATTGGAACTTTAATTATACGGAAAACCGTGGTGATCTAAGTGTTGGGATTTCCATGAGCCGAACACTGATTTATCAAATCCAAGCAAACCAATACTTTGCAGCTCAAGATACCTTACCTGCTGTCACCATTCGGAACTCAAGTAACGTTGGTAATATCCCTGGCACCACAAGTCCCATCTATTGGGATATGTTATTCCAAACAAATATCAACAGAATCTATGGACCACCTCAACAAAAGGTAAATCCAACGACAGGAATTGTGGACCCTAGAAGCCAATACCAAGACTTTGTTTTACGTTCACAAACCAATGTGATTGGAGAAACAGGCCTTCGTTCTCCCATTGCCATGGGAACTTATATGTCTTTCACTCCATCTGTTTATATGGGAGCGACCAAACAAACAGTGGAATTTCCTGGTTCTGGGAGTGAATTGAATGGTCCTGATCGTGATGTAAACAAAGCTTACGCAACTTTACTCAAACAACAATCATACCAATATGTGAGACAGTCCCATACAGTTCGTATGGGTATTCCTGAAATTTTTCTATCGACCACCTACAGAAGATTAGATGCCGATAAAGCGGAAGCCAAAGATCCAATTCTTGGTAATTTACGCCAACATGAGGCAGAATTCGCTTTGGAAAGTTACGCTTTGAATGATTGGGATATCTCAGTTCGAACCATTCGAGACTTAAGACAGTTCTCTTCTACTTACAATCCAGGACTTACCAATATGCAACGATGGTATTATACTGTGGTTCGGATTGGAGGATTTTTCGATTTCGTTGATGGATTTTCTACGCGAAGACCAAGTTTATTAGAAAGAAAAAGAAACTTTTATTCAGGTATTTTTATCAATAATGATTACGTTCACCACACTCCACAAAATCGTTCTTTATCTAATAATTTAACAGTATCATATAAAATGGGTGGGTTTTCATGGCCCATCATTCGTGCCTTTCGTAGTTTAGAAATTGGATCCACATGGTATCATGTTTATAAGGATAGTTTTTTGGATAGTTACCGTTTCTTTTTTAAAACGGATGTGAAAGTCACAAGGTATACAGGCGTTGAACTGGAGTTAGACTCAAGAGTCACAGAACCTTGGAGATTAACAGCATTAGCGCAAGGTCAATTTTATGCCTTGAATACAAGTCCCGAACTATATACGTCTCAAACAGGTACGAATTATGACCAAACCACCATTTGGGAAGATTTAGCATCAGGAACTGGTGCCAACGGTCAAACGGAAAGGCAAAAAACGGTTTTTAATATCAATCGATTTATGATGACCTTTAAAATGGACCTACATAACTGGGAATACCGATTGGGATATAGCATGAATCTTCGTGCCTTACCTGGTGGACTTGCTCTCAATAATCAATTAACGTTTTATGACCAATCCGTTTATTTATCCGTTAATTTAACGAACTTCAGTTTTGGAGATTCCGCATCCGCACAAGCAACAAGGGTAAGATTGTATCGATTCAGAAAACGTCCATTAGATGGAACAACAACCGATTTATCGGAATGAGCATAAGAAAACAATGTTAAAAGAAAGAAGTCAATCCTTCAAATTATTATTCCTAGTAACTGATTTTTTTATTGGTCTTACGAGTTTTTTAACAGCGTATATCTTTCGTTATTATTTATCTCCAGATTCTAGTTTTCAAATCCAAACAATCGATCCGCTCAATTATTTGATCCTTGGAATTGTCCTTGGGTTTTCGCAAGTGTTCTCCTTTTTATCCATTGATTTATACCATCCGAGGAGAGGACTGTCGTTTTCAGATGAACTGTTTGCCATCATTTCAGGTGTAATCTTAAACCTTTTGGTGGTTCTCTCACTCCTATTTTTCTTTCGTGGAGAAAGTTTTTCTAGGCTTGTCATTGGATATTTTGCAATTTGTACGATTATCCTCACTTCCTTTTCTCATTTTTTATTACGTGCACTCATGCAGTATCTAAGAAGTAAGGGATATAATTTAAAATCAGTTTTGATCATTGGAACTGGAAAATCTGCAATTAATTTTTCAAAAACATTACAAAAACACTCTATCTACGGTTATACGGTCAAAGGATTTGTTTCTGGTAAAAAAAACTTATCTCCCAAATCAGTTCAAACAGTGACCACCACATCCAAATTAGAAAATTATGTTGAAAACAACCTTATTGATCTAATTGTTTACGCTTTGTCACATGAGGAAGGAGACTCACTGAAAGAGGTCATCGATATCGCAGACTTTCACGGTATTGATTTAAAAGTAATTCCTAGTTATGAAGAGATTGTCACAGCAAAAGGAAGAGTGGAAGTATTAGATGGGATTCCAATCATTTCGATCCGAAACATTCCTCTCCGATTGGGTTACAATTTAGTTTTAAAAAGAAGTTTTGATATTTTATTTTCCTTATTTTTTATTTTACTCTTCAGTCCTTTTTATATACTCATTGCCTTACTTGTAAAATTAACAAGCAAAGGACCCGTTTTTTACAAACAAGAAAGAGTTGGATTGGATAACAAAGTATTCGGAATGATTAAGTTTCGATCTATGGTTGTGCAAGCAAAAGAAAAATCTGATACATTATGGACAGTGAAAGACGATCCTAGAGTGACTTCAATAGGTGCCATCTTACGAAAGTTATCCCTCGACGAGACTCCCCAGTTTTTTAATGTATTACTCGGAGATATGTCTGTGGTCGGACCAAGACCAGAAAGACCATTTTATGTAGAAAAGTTTCGGAATGAACACCACCAATACATGCGTAGACATGCTGCCAAAGCCGGAATTACAGGATGGGCGCAGGTGCAAGGTTTTCGTGGTGATACTTCCATAGAGAAACGAATCGAAGCAGATATATTTTATATAGAAAACTGGTCCTTATTACTCGATATTAAGATCATTTTACTAACCCCACTCAAAGCGATTATTGATAGGAATGCCTATTAAGGAAACCATATGGATGAAAAAGAATTAAAAAACATTGCGAATCTAGCAAAATTAAACATCGAAGAAAACGAGATTTCCGGGATGTTAAGTGACTTCTCTAGAATTGTACAGTATGTAGATGAAATTAAAAACTTAGATACATCAAAAGTAGGTGAGGATGAAATTTATGAACAGATTTTTTACGAACTCAGAAAGGATTTAAGTGAAAACTCATTAAAACGAGAAGACTTATCAAAAATTTCTCCTTCGTATGAAAATGGTTATGTGGTGGTTCCTAAGGTAATTGAAACATGAAAGATTTAATATTTTTAACTTATTCTGAAATCAAAAAAAGATTAAATGAAGGATCTTTATCTTCGGAAGAATTGGTATCTGCCTACTTAGAAAGGATCAATGCAGTTGATTCGAAACTAAAAGCATTTTTGGAATTGAACCAAGAAAAAATCCTCAAACAAGCTAAAGAAAGTGATGATAGACGTAAAAATGGAAAACTTCTCTCTGAATTTGATGGAATTCCCATTGGCATCAAAGATAATATCTGTATCACAGGTGAAGTCACCTCATGTTCATCTAAAATTTTAGAGAATTTTGTATCACCTTATGATGCAACAGTCATTTCCAAGTTAAAGGAAAAAGGATTTGTATTATTCCCTCGTCTCAATATGGACGAATTTGCAATGGGCTCCTCTACAGAGAACAGTGCTTTCCAAACATCCAAAAATCCATTTGATTCAGATCGAATTCCTGGAGGTTCTAGCGGTGGTTCTGCGGCAGCAGTTGCCGGATCCATGTTACCAATCTCCCTCGGCTCGGATACTGGTGGATCCATCCGCCAACCTGCATCCCTCTGTGGAATTTGGGGATTAAAGCCAACCTATGGTAGAGTTTCACGGTATGGCCTTGTTGCCTATGCATCAAGTCTTGATCAAATTGGTCCATTTTCAAATGATATGGATGGAATCAGTGATCTACTTGAAATCCTATCAGGGATCGATTCAAAAGACCAAACAACTTCCAAAGTGAATCAATTCGAATCAAAATCTGTGAATGAAATTGACTGGAAATGCAAAAAAATTGGAATCATGAAAACTGAGGATTTTAATTTTTCACCAGATGTGAACGCTCGTTATCTGGAAATTTTAAAAACCTTAGAAGGCAAAGGTGCCGAGCTCGTTCCTTTAGATTTTTCATTATTAAAGTATGCGATTCCAGTGTATTATCTTATCGCTACTGCCGAATGTTCCTCTAATCTAAGCCGTTTTGATGGCATCAGATATGGACTTAGAAAAGAAACTTCTGGAAAACTAGATGATTTGTATTCTGAATCCAGAAGTGCTGGGTTTGGAAAAGAAGTGAAACGAAGAATTTTACTCGGTACATTTTCACTTAGCTCTGGTTATTATGATGCTTATTATGGAAAGGCACAGAAGGCAAGAGTTCTCATCAGAAAACAGTATGCAGAATTTTTTAAAACAGTTGATGTCATTTTGCAACCTACCTCTCCTACCACAGCCTTTAAAGTGGGAGAAAAAACGAAAGATCCAATTCAAATGTACCAAGCTGATATATTAACCACTTCTGTGAATTTGGCTGGAGTTCCCGCGATCAGTTGTCCTGCGGGATTGGATCAAAATGGTCTACCGATCGGAGTCCAATTGACAACATCTCATTTTGATGAAAACAAATTACTCGGGTTTGCAAAATCATTATCAAAGTTAGACATTTGTCAGATTTCCTTACCAAAAGAGATCAAATAAAATGGATGAACTTACCAAAAGAGTCATTCCCTGTTTGGACATCAAAGGGGGAAGGGTCGTTAAAGGAGTTCAATTTGTCAATTTAATCGATGCAGGAGACCCTGTTTCTTGTGCTGTCGCTTACGAAGAAAACAAAGCGGATGAACTTTGTTTTTTAGATATCACTGCTTCTTCCGACAAACGAGACATTCTACTACATCTCGTCGAAGAAGTGGCGAACAAACTTTTTATCCCATTCACTGTCGGTGGTGGCATTCGAACAATCGAGGATGTAAAGGCAGTGCTCAATAAAGGAGCTGATAAAGTATCCATCAATACGAGTGCCTTCCAAAATCCGAAACTCTTAAAAGATGCAAGTGAAATTTACGGATCACAATGCATAGTCTGTGCCATTGACGTTAAGTTTCATCCAGAACGCAAACGGTACGAAGTGTATCTGAATGGTGGTAGAGCAGAAACTGGTAGAGAAGCATTAGATTGGGGAAAAGAGGCGCATGAAATGGGAGCCGGTGAAATATTACTGACATCCATGGACAAAGATGGAACCAAAGACGGATTCGATATCAATCTTATGAAATCGTTTACTTCCAATCTAACGATCCCAATCATTGCGTCTGGTGGTGCTGGTAATCCAGAACATATGGCAGAAGTGATCTTAAGAGGTGGAGCTGATGCTGTACTTGCAGCCTCTATCTTTCACTTTGGAGAATTTTCCATCCAAGAAACTAAACAAACCATGAAAGAGATGGGAATCAAAGTTAGATTATGAATTCATTTCATATCTTAGATTATCTTTTCTTTTTCTTTCCATTTATAATCATTCTCCTAATCCTCGTTCGGTTTCGTTCCAAATCCAACTCCACCAAAGAATATTTCCAAGCAGAAGGAAGTTTGAGTTGGTTTGTAGCAGGCACTGCGATGGTAGCTACCACATTTGCAGCTGACACTCCACTTGCTGTCACAGAAATCATCCGGACACAGGGAATCTCAGGTAATTGGATTTGGTGGTATATGTCTGTCGGTGGTTTTGTCACCGTCTTTTTCTTTTCGAAACTTTGGAAACGATCTGGTGCCAGTACTGACCTTGAGTTGATTCAAATCCGTTACAGTGGCAAAGAAGCGGAATTCCTCCGAGGATTCAAAGCCTTCGTCATTGGATTTTTACTCAATTTAATCATCCTTGGCTGGGTCAATCTAGCCATGTTAAAAATCATTCCTGTATTCTTTCCAGGTTACAATCCGAATCTAATTTTGATATTTTTACTATTATTCGGTGTGATGTACACTGCCATTGCTGGATTACGAGGAATTTCGTACATCGATGTCTTCCAATTTTTCCTAGCTTGGTTTGGTTGTATCATGTTTGCATACTTTGCCATCCAACTTCCTTCCATTGGTGGATTGGAATCTCTTAAATCCAAACTACCTGATCACAAAATACTATTTTTCCCAAACGGAGAAAATGGATCTTTGCCTTGGGATCATTTTCTCATTTTACTCACCATACTTTGGTGGTCTAGTTGGTATCCAGGTTCCGAACCTGGAGGTGGTGGTTACATTGCCCAAAGGATTCTTGCTACGAAAAATGAAGATGCGGCATTAAAAGGAAGTCTTTGGTTTGTTGTCGCACATTATTTTGTAAGACCATGGCCTTGGATCCTTGTCGCTCTCGTCTCACTTGTGTTATATCCTAATTTATCAGAAGTGGAAAGTGGAAAAGGGTTTCTTATGGTATTACAGGAAGGTATGCCAAATGGAATGATGGGGCTTATGTTAAGTGCCTTTCTTGCTGCCTATTTATCAACTCTTGCAACCCATTTGAATTGGGGCGCTTCTTATTTGGTAAATGATCTTTGGAAACCTCTCACAAAAAACAAACAACTAGATTCCAATTATATAAAGTTTTCTTATATGATCCAATTGATCACTGCCTTTTTTTCCTTTATACTTGCGGTTTATGGAATGGAAACCATCAAGGGAGCTTGGGTGTTTTTATTAGAAGCCTCTTCTGGAATTGGATTTGTACTCATCATTCGATGGTACTTTTGGCGCGTATCAGCTTGGACTGAAATTTTGGCGTTAATTCTTTCGCCATTATTGTACATTCTATATTCGATCATTTTAAAAATTTCATTTCCATATTCAATCTTATATACAGCGATGAGTTCGGCAATTTTCCTTCTTGTTTCCACTTATATTTTGCCTGGAACCAAAAAAGAAATTCTATTCTCGTTTTATGAAAAATCAAAACCACCATACTTTTTCTGGAAAGGTTTTTTTAAACAGAATCCAAATTTGACACAAACCATTCATGCAAATAAAATCCATGTCTCCCTATTGGGAACCTTATCTGGACTTTGTTTTGTCTTTGGTGGGTTGTATTCTGTCCAATGCATATTATGGAATCAGGGATACGTAGAATGGGGGAGCCTGTTTTTTCTACTCGGTTGTTTCGGTTTATTCTTTTCCATCAAACACTTACAAAACGATGAATGATTCAATTCAGTGTGATTTTAGAGTTAGGGATTGTTTCGAATTTCTGAAATCACTTGGGAAAACAAATTTAAACTTTTGGAATCATCAATATTTGTTGTTTGGAATGCCATCATCGAATGATCACAATCACTCACATTAATTTGTTTTAAACCTAAATTTCCAAGCCTTGCGCTATTTAAGGGTACAATCCCATCTGATTGGTTCAATCCGGCATTGGATAAAATGTTACAACCTGTATTGTAATAAAATGTTTCACCGAGCGTACAATTACTCAAAACTCCTGCAAAACTTATGAATTTTACATTGAGTCCTGATTTTAAATACGAATCATTCAACACATCTAAAACAAGGTTACTGGCACCACTGATTACGGGTTGTAAATTTCCTTGATTTGTATAAGCAAGTTCACTACCACCTTGGGTATCCACCAAATACGATCCTAATTCATTCGTAAATGGATTGGATCCCAAAAAACCCTTGGATGCAAAGGGGGAGCCGTATTGTGGACTTGCGAGTGTGACCACCAAACGAACAAAAGGTAATTCTCCCGTTTCTTTTGCCAGAGCCACTCTTGTGACAAGTCCTCCCATCGAGTGCGCAACAATGTAAACCGAATCCGAATCGGAAAAAGTAGCCCTTAACGTGGAATGAAACTGTCGACCATTTACGAGAATACTATTTGAAGTTCGATAGGTATATAAGTACAAATCAAATTCTGAACTAGCAGAATCTCTCCCTTCTTGGAAATGTACCATTCCATTTGAGAATGTATTTTTTATATTTTGAATTTTTTTCTGATCATTGGTAATGGGATCGGCATCCCGTTCCGCTGGGTTCCAACCGTGTACCCAAACCAACTTTTTTTTATGGGATTTCGGAACCCATTCGGCATTTAAAAATTGAGCATTGGAAAGGTTACGTGAACTACCGGGAATGAATCCGAATAATTTTTGATTCGGATTGGGAAGAAGACCGAAGAAGGCAAGTAACAAAGCCTCATCATTCTTTTGATCTTCCGAAACAAATTCCTTTCGATAAAAATCATAAATACAGGCTTCGGAAGTGAATAGAAATAATACAAGGAATACTAAAACAATTCGGATTCTGCTATAAGGAAGCATGATGAAGCCTATCCAAAGTAATTCCGCAAGCTACCACCACGTTTAAGGATGTAACAGCGCCATACAATGGAATTCTAGCTACATAATCAGCATCTTCAAGTAAAATTCTTTTGACTCCTTCTCCTTCATTTCCCATGATCACAGCCATTTGTGATACATCTGGTAACGTTTCCCATATCCCTTCTTCACCTTCTTCGTCAGTGGCTAGAATCCAATATTCATTTTTCTTTAAAAAATCGATTCCATGTTTCAAATTGGCGACTCGGTAGATTTGAATATGGTGAATGGCACCTGCTGAAACTTTTTCCACAACGGGAGTGATAGGGGAAGTGTCCCTATCAGACATTAACACATGTTTAACGCCCATACACTCAGCTGTTCGTAATAAATTCCCTAAATTTCCAGGATCTTGGATTCTGTCTAGGATCAAAACAGGACCTTCGTTCGGTTTTATATTTTGTTTGAATTGTTCAAATCCAAGAGATAAATAAGATTTTTGTTTCGTTCGAATGATCACATAACCTTGGTGGTTTTTATCTTGGGCAATCCGATCCAATTCCCTTGCAGAAACTGTTGTAAACTTTACGGAATTAGGAAGATAGGCTTTGATCCTTTGTTTTTCTTCATTTCCAATTCCATCCTTAACAATGACTTCCCGGATGGTTTTGATACCCCGTTCTGGAGCCATTTGTTCCAATGATTCTAAAAATTCGAAAAAATTTCGTTTACCAAAGAGTATTTCTACTGGGCTTTTTTCCATGTTGTATTTCCTTCTTTTGTGTCTGTGAGAAGGATACCAATTTTTTCCAACTCTTTTCGAATATTGTCAGCTGTCGCAAAATCCTTGTTTTGTTTCGCAAGTTTTCGATTGGCGATTTGATCCAAAATCCAATCTTCTGAAATTCCATCTAATGTTTCCTTCTGTTTTTCAAACGAAAATACTGCAAATAAAGAATTTATTTTGTAAAAGAAACCTAAACATTGTTTAAAAAACTCATCTGCATTTTTTTCTTTAGTTTGGTCCAAGGATTGGTTCACGAGTCTTACAAATTCATAAAGAGTCGCCAGGGCCTTCGGAACATTCAAGTCATCTGCTATTGCATTTAAAAAATCAGAATCCAAGGTTTGTATTTCTGGATCGGTAAAGTGAATCTGATTCCAATCATTGGTATTTAGGTCCACTGAAGGATTTAACTCCAATAAACGAAAGATTGTATTCTGAATTCTGTCTAATGCCACTTTCGACTCTTCTAATTTCCCCAAGGAAAAGTTTAACTTACTCCTGTAATGAGCTGAAATCAAATGAAAACGGATGGCGCGAGGTTCAAAACCTTTGTTTAAAATGTCACGTAAGGTATAAAAATTCCCTTTACTTTTTGACATTTTCTCACCATCAACTAACAAGTGTTCGCAATGAAGCCAGGTTCCAACAAATGTTTCTTCTGGATAGGCACCTACTGATTGAGCAAATTCATTTTCATGATGTGGAAAGAGTAAGTCAATTCCACCTGTATGGATATCGATACCTGTACCATAAATTTTTCGAATCATGGCGGAACATTCCAAGTGCCACCCAGGTCTTCCCATTCCAATTCGTGTATGCCAACATTTTTCTTCTTTTGTTTTTTGGTTCTTCCATAAAACAAAATCCCTTACATCATCCTTTTCATATTCATCCGCATCATAACGGACACCCGATTTCATTCCTGAGACATCAATCTTGGATAATTCACCATACTGATTGAATTTTTGGATCGAAAAATAGACATTCCCGTCTCTTTCATAGGCCAGTCCATTTGACTGTAATGTTTCTACTAGAGTAACCATATCATCAATGGACTCAGTTGCTTTGGGATAATGTTCTAATTTCTGAACTTGTAAGGTTTCCAAATCTTTAAAAAAAGCATCTGTCCAAGGTTTTGTAAACTCTTCTACACTGACGTTTTGTTTGATGGATTCTTTTATGATTTTATCATCGATGTCAGTGATATTCATCGATTGGTTCAGTTTATACCCACCTAGTAATAAAGCACGTCTCAGCACATCGACAAACAAAAATGATCGAATGTTTCCGATATGAGCAAAATTATAAACAGTTGGTCCACATGAATAAATCGTAACAGAATTTGGATCTTTTGGTTGGAAGGGCTCTTTTTTTCCAGACTTGGTATTTTGAAAGAAGAAGGGAATTGTTGTCATAATCCAAAAATTTCTTTTACAAACTCAAGGTTGGCTTGTGGTTGTTTTTCTTTGCCTGCTTCATTTCCTTCCGTTGGATAAATTTGCATTCGTTTATCACAATTCATATGATTGAATAATGCGAAGGTAGACTTGGGATGCGAAATTTGGTCTTCCATACCACATGAAAATAGGGCAGGGATTTTAATCTTTTTGGCAAAGTTCATTGCATCAAAATAAGCTAACTCTTTTTTATAATCGATTTTTTTCGTTGCTCTTTTTTCAAAAAATGGCGTGAGTTCTCTTACCCATGGATTTCCTTTTAAAGACATTTGTTCTTTATCAATGTAACAAAAAGAAGGTGTCTCGAGGATTAAACCTTTAATTCGATCAGAATATGCTGCACCAAAAACAGCCAATGCAGATCCGATGGACTTACCATGAAGGATGATTTGGTCTCCATCGATCCCATCCGAAAGTCTTAAAAATTCAATGGTCCTAATGACATCCAAATAAAGTTTTCGCATATAAAACTCTTCTTTTTGGTCCAGTCCATGAGCAAAATAATTCGGTGTCCATCCTATCGGGGATTTGCCAGTTGTTGGGTCCACCGGCATCTGTACCATTTCATCGCCATGTCCACGTAAGGTGATGTGAAGTTGCGCCACACCCAAATCAGAATATCCTTTTTGGATTTCCTCAGGGATGGCAAGATAATCATGAAAATACACAACTACTGGGCGATCTCCACGTTTTCTTGGAATCGCCAGTTTACCATGTAACACATGATTGTCGATACTTTGAAAACTGATATCATTTAGAGATTCCCAAATAAAGGAACCCTTCAGCACTGTTTTATATGTGGCTTTGATAGGAACTTTTTTCAGTTCACCGATTCCAGATTTCCAAAAACTATCTAAATCACTTGGAGGATCCAATTTTGGAACGGTTTGAAAACATTCGTCAAAACTAACGATTTGCGACATGAGACTCCAACTTAGGCGAAAATTGACCTAAAAAACTATACATCGTTTGTAAGAGTAAAACAGAAATGGTCATCGGTCCCACACCACCAGGTACTGGAGTATAATAAGAGGATTTATCTTTGGCCTTAGAAACTTCAATATCTCCGACATTGCCCACATTGTACCCAGCATCCAAAATCACGACTCCCTCTTTCATCCATTCAGCTTTGATGAATTCCGGTTTCCCAACAGCACCAACAATGATATCGGCTTGTTTGACAAGTGATGGTAAATCTTCTGTTTTCGAATGGCAAAGTGTCACAGTAGCATTCAAATTGGTCAACATGATGGCCATTGGTTTTCCAAGGATAGGAGACCTTCCCACAACCACTGCATGTTTTCCTGTCACATCGATTCCATATTCTTGTAAGAGTAGAACCATACCGTACGGAGTGCACGGATAATAGGCTTCGCTATTCATGGACAATTTTCCAAATGAAATAGTTGTCACCCCATCCACATCTTTTTCTAATGCGATTTCATCAAAGGCCTTACGTTCATCGATTTGGTGAGGGACTGGATGTTGTAATAAGATTCCATTGATACTCGGATCTAAATTGAGTTTTCGAATTTCGCCTAAGAGTTCTTCGGTAGTGGTTTCTTCCTTCAAACGTATGTAACGCGAATGCATACCCACTTTTTCACAGGCTTTTACCTTCATGTTCACATAGGTTTCCGATGCAGGGTTATTCCCAACAAGGATGGTTGCCAAAGTGGGAATTCCCTTACCTTCGGCTTTTGCTTTTGCTAATGTTTCTTGGATTCGATTTCGGATTTTTTCGGAAATCGCTTTACCGTCTAATAGGATGCTAGATTTCATTCTGTAAGTTCAAAATTTCAGAGAAAATTGAACTGGCAAACAGAAAAAACCATCTATGATTCCAAGTTTAGAACCAAAAGAGACCCGTCCGTCCCTCTCAAACAATACCCAACCATTAAAAGGTTGGGTGCAAGGCCTTCGCGGCAATAACCATGTCCAATTTTTGCAACTTCGTACCAATGGAAAAATCTTACAAGTTGTCTGCGAAAAAGAGTCCTTAGGAGAGGATCTCTTCAAACAAATCAAATCATTGCCCCAAGAAACTTCGATTACGGTTACAGGGAAATGGCAAGAAAATGCAAAGGCTCCTGGCGGTGAGGAATTGGTTTTGGAATCCTTCCATATCGTTGGTGCCTCATCTGATTACCCCATCACACCAAAAGACCACGGGCCTGATTTTTTACACAACCATAGGCATTTGTGGTTACGATCCAAACGCCAACTTGCCATCCAAAGGGTACGCTCTGAGTTGTCCTTTGCCATCAGGGAGTTCTTCCGTAACGAAGGTTACACACTCATAGATACCCCCATCCTTACAGGCTCGATTGGAGAATCGGCTGGGACTTTATTTTCCACTGAATACTTCGATTTGGGCCAAGCGTACCTGGCCCAGACAGGGCAACTTTATTTGGAGACAGCTGCCTTTGCCCATTCCAAGGTATATTGTTTTGGACCGACGTTTCGAGCCGAAAAAAGTAAAACCAAACGACACCTAACGGAATTTTGGATGTTAGAAGCAGAAACTGCATTTTTGGGACAAGAGGGAAATTTAGACCTACAGGAGCGATTCGTGAAATCTGTTCTGACAGTCACGGTCGAACGAACGATAGAGGACTTAAAAACCTTAGAACGAAACCCGGAAACTCTGCTTTCTTACCTAAACAAACCGTTTCCACGAGTGGAATACGAAACTGCCATTCAAATCCTAAAAGAAGCAGGGGAAAGTATCGAATGGGGTGAAGACATCAATGCAGAACGAGAACAAATCCTCACCACTCATTTCGGAACAGCCATCTTCATTCAAAATTTCCCTCGTGCCATCAAAGCCTTTTATATGAAACAAAATCCAGGTGACCCAAGGACCGTTTTGTCAGCTGATTTGATAGCTCCAGATGGGATCGGCGAAATCATTGGTGGTTCGGAAAGGGAAGAATCCTATGAAAAAATTGTAGAACGTTTACAAGAAGAAGGCCTTCCGCCAGAAGATTATGCCTGGTATCTGGACCTAAGAAAGTATGGTTCTGTACCTCATGCGGGATTTGGAATGGGTCTGGAACGTGTGATCGCCTGGATCTGTGGATTGCCTCATATTCGGGAGTGTATTCCTTTTCCAAGGATGATTTACCGTTTGACACCATAATTTTTTTTCGAGGAAAACAAACCATAAGACCGATCTTTTTAAAGAAAGAGAGGTACCTTATGGCACAACAAGCAACCCAAGTTTTAAACACATCTGTAGAAAAAGAAGCTTGGGATTTATATGAGGTAGGATCCAATGAAGATGTTGTGGTTTTAGCAAAACGAAACCTCGACAATTTTTATGTACAACATTTAGCCTATTTAGCGCTTTATGAACTCACAGGTCGTGTCACAACGTCTGCTCCGAAAGGAATCTCGAACCTGGCTCCCCTCGTTGATGCCATTCAAAATTTTGAATTAGGCAAAAGTGGAGAGGCTACAAAAAATCTTAGTTTGTACTTCCAAACGCAAGCCAACCCTCTCTGTTTTTCCATCATCCAAACAGCAATCAAAATCTATTTTCGAGCGGAAGCATATGAGGATGCAAAAAACATCATCACTCGATATAAAAAACAATGGAATGATCTATCGTTTACCAAGGAAGAATTAATCTGCAATTATTATCTTAAACGATATGATGAAGTGATCAAATTGTTTCGTGATCATATGAAATTGTTAAATGATTCTGATATCCACAAATTGGTAGGGATGGCATTACTCTTTTTGGACCGCCATAAAGAAGCGAATCTTATCTTTGAAAACATTCCAAATAAATTAAACCTTCCTAGTTTCGAAGAAAAAAGAAAAATGTATGATTCTGTTTACAAAAACATTGTAGACTTAGAGAAAAAATCAACAACCCTGAATCACAAAGATTTAGAAGATATGGGTTTTGCTTATCTATTCAATGGTGAGTATGGAAAAGCGGAAAAAATGTTTTTGTCTCTTACTGAGAAACTAAAATCAAAACTCTGCAACGTGTGATGTTTTTTCTGGATTCCGGGTGGCTGAGAAATTTAGCCGCCTCATCAGTTGGAATCACTAAGTCTGTTTGGTTTTTTCCTGCCGTCGATAAAGCTAATACAAAGTAAGGATTTTTTCCAACCTTGTTTTCAAACGTTTTTCCATTTTGATCTTCTCGATAGACAATATATCCTGTTTCGATAGCGTACGCATCCTTCACATAGAAGGGAGAATAAACATCAAGGCCTCTATCCGTTTGTATTTTTGGAAACAAAGCTCTTTTGACTGAAAGGTGCCTTGCATCGACGACAAGGCCTGAAAATTCCACTGGGATCATATCTTCGCTAAATTCAGGAACTCGTTCTGTACCATATTCCATCGGTATATGGGCAAGGATCCCATCCTTTCCTTTGATCGGTAGGCTTGCCTTAGCTTCTAAGACATTTTTCACAAATTGGAAATCGTATTCTTCTTTTTCCGCTCCTATATAGGAGTTGAGTCGTAATCTAGCTTGTTGGTTGACTTGGGTATATTCAAAGATCGTATAATCGGCGTTAAAAAGCATTGATTCGAGTCTCTGGCTAAGCCTTACTTTTAGTTTCTCTTTTGCTTTTTTCCTCGCCATAGAATGGGATTTGCCTTGGCTCGTTGCTGTATTTTTGCCAAAAAATTCAGGATCATCTTCATCGAATACAATTTTCGGAATGGTTTCTTTGACACTAGAGACAATGACTTGTTCTGTCCAATTCACAACCGACGAATAGATATCTTTATCTTCAATGGGTTTCGCAAATGTTGTGATTCCAAAACAGAAAAAGATCAAAATAAATGTTCGCTTCATACTAATCACTTCGGCAATAAATGGAATTTTCTTTCTAAATCATTAAATTCCGTAATGAGCGGAACTCCTTTCGGTAAACTTTGCAAGACGTTTTTTCCATAGGATTTTGTATGAATCCGTGGATCGAGGATACTCACCATCCCCGTGTCGGATTGGGAGCGGATGAGTCTTCCAAATCCTTGTCTGAGTAACAAACATGTTTTTGGAACTTGCATTTCCCAAAAGGGACTTTTTCCCTTTTTCTCCATATCTTCCATTTTTGCTTGGAGAACAGGTTCTGTTGGAACTTGGAAAGGAAGTTTTGTCACAATCACATTTCTAAGTTTATCACCCTTGATATCCACACCCTGCCAGAAACTTGATACACCAAAAAGTACACTATTTTTGTTTGCGAGGAACTCACGTTTGGCGGCAATAGGCCCCATTTCCGTTTGGGCAAAAATAGGATAGGGGACTAAATTTCGAATCTCTTCATATAATTCTGAAAGTAATTTATTCGAGGTAAACAATACAAAGGCGTCTCCCTCTGAAAGTTTCAATAGCCGAGTGATCCAATAGGAAAGGTCAATTTTGTTTCGTTTCGGATCAGAAACAGGATCGGCAATTTGTTTGGGTACAAAAAGAAGCGAATGAGTCTGGTATTGAAAAGGAGAATTGAGGGTTTTTGTTTTGACTTCACTTGTGCCCACCTCTTTTAAAAAATATTGAAAGTTTCCCGCTGTAGGTGACAGTGTAGCAGAGGTTAAGACAACGGAATCCATATTGGGAAAAAGAGTATTTGCTAGTATTTCATCTGTATTTTTTGGTTGGGAAAACAAATAGTAGAACGGATCTTTTGCCATCTGCGGTGGAGGTTCAATCCAAAACACTAAATTTGGATTTGTTTTTAATCGAAAGTCAGTGAGGAAAGAAGAAACCTTCTTTAAATTTCCAGCCACCATCTCCAGACCCAAAGCCAACTCTTTTTCTTCCATATCGTCACTATCTTTTTTATACTTCGATAATAGTCCTTCTAAGGTTGAAGAAAGGTCAGCCAATGTATCTTCTAAAGCACCATTATCCAGTTTGATTCGTTCCGTATGCCGGCTAGAAAATTGATTGAATTGTAAAGGAATAGCAGACAAAAGCATCCGAAATAAATCATTCGCATAACTAATGCTTGCTTCTATTTGTTTGATGATTTTTTCATTCGACTTTAATTTCAAAACCAATCCAGTACGTTTTTCTGGAAAATAAAGGTAATGGAGCAAATTCAAAATAAATTCATAACGAATTTCTGATCCAAAAGCTTTGCCAACGATTTCTGGAAAAACATGTGCTTCATCAATGACGAGTTGCGAAAAAGGAGGTAAAAGCTTAAAATCACCTGCCAAATGACTTGCAAGTAAGTGATGGTTTACAATTAAGATATTTGCTTTTTTCCATTTATCCTTTTCTAAAAAATAATACGAGGAACTAAAATTAGGACAATTTCTCCCCAAACAGTTGTCAGACTCACGAGCGACAGAAGACCAAAACGAATTAGACAAAAAGCCATCGTATTCAGCCCGAATCCCACTTTCCGTTTGTTTCTCCCAATTGACAAAATAGGGGAGTGACGATTCCATTTCTGGACCAAAATCACCTCGTTCCATGACTCGGTTGTATTTTCGTTTGCAAAGGTAATTGTTTGCACCAAGTGCAACCATTGCATTGATGGGAACCCCTAAAGCCTCAGAAACAAGAGGGATATCCTTATAAAGAAGTTGGTCTTGTAATGATTTTGTTTCCGTGGAAACAACAACGGTACATTCATTTTCGAGCGAAAAAAGGGCACTTGGAATAAGGTAGGCAAGCGACTTACCGACCCCAGTACCTGCTTCAATCACCCAATTGGAACCAGTTTGAAATGCAGACTCGATTGCCTGAGACATCTCCATTTGTTCTTTTCTGACTTCATAGTCTTTCCAAAGTTTTGGAAGTTGTTTGGTAAAAACAGATGAAACGTCCAAATTCTAATGCCTGTTTCTAAAAAGAAGGATCACACAGACAACAGTTAAACTAATCACAGAAACCAAAGAAACAGTCATAATCAGGATTCCTTGCCAATTGAGTTCAGCTTGTGTCGTCATTTAAGTGAGTACCTTATCTTTTTTATGTTCTAATGCTTTTGAGACCAAAAAATATATAAAACCGTAGATGAGTAAAAGTCCAATCACAACGGATCTGGCAATCACAGCTTTTGTTTTGGCATCCTCAACATTTTGGCCTTTATTTTCAGCAAGAAGTCCCATCACTTCGGGGTTCATTTTATCTAAATATTCAGGCAAATTCATATAACAAAAGGATACAAAAATAAAAAATAAAAACCAAGGAGTGATGTATTTTAAAACAAATTTAATCGGTTTCGGGAAAGGGATCAAGCTTCCCTCATTCGCCTCTTTTTCTCCTCTATCCACACCTATCTTAAAGACATAGACAAATATTTGAATGGAAGCCAAAATATAAATCATAATCGTTCCAATATAAAAATCGGCGATATCAAGCGCCGCAAAATCTTTGTTAAAGTAAATAATCGGTAAACATAATACAAATGTAAATAGAAACAGCATCAATGAGGACTTACGCCTTCCCATTCGAAATCCTTCTTCTAGAAATAATATCCCTGGCTGTAACATAGTGACAGAAGAGGTGATGGCAGCTAGGAAAAGTACAAGAAACCAAAGACCACCAAAAAAATCCCCACCAGGCATCATTCCAAAAACAGAGGGTAAGGCAATGAATCCCATCCCAAAAGTCCCAAAGGATGTTACTTGCATTCCTAAGAATAAAAAAGCAACTGGGATGGTAATCATTCCACCAAACACAACTTCTGCGAATTCATTGATCGAAGCAGACGACAAACTTGATAAAACAACATCATCTTTTTTCTTCAGAAAACTAGAAAACACGAGAGCAATTCCAAATCCTGTTGATAAAGAGAAAAAAATCTGGCCTGCAGCACTGATCCAAACTTTTGGTTCGGTTAATTTGGACCAATCTGGATTCCACATCACAGCAAGCCCTTTTTCAATCCCAGGGATGGTAAGGACTCGAATTAAAATGATGGTTGCACATATCCCCATCAATGGCATTGCAATTTTTGCAAATGCTTCCAAACCTTTGGATAATCCCCGATACACTAAAAAAAAATTAAATAAGACACAAATCAGAAAAAAGACAATGATTGGGGAATGAAAACTAGATCCATTCTCTGATGCTCCCGTCAGGTTCATAAAAAATGTAGAAGCTTCTTTTGTCATACCAGCTTGTGTGGTCGCAGATAATGACATTTGGCCAGTTAAAAAATAATAAGCATATGCCAAACACCAGGATTCAATGAAAACATAATATACGTAAATCATCACACCGATGGTTCCTGATAATCGTAATGGAAATCCTTTTAGGTATTCACGGAATATAAAAGGAGTGCTATGACCGTGTTTTCCACCCATCCTTCCCATGGTCCATTCTGCCAAACAAACGGGGATACCCAATATGAGAAAACTGATGATGTAGGGTACCATAAAGGCACCACCACCGTTTTGTGCCGCCTGTCCAGGAAACCGTAAAAAATTCCCAAGCCCGATGGCACCACTCGCAACCGCTAAAATCAAACCGACACGACTGGCCCAACCTTCTTGGTGTTCCGCTTGTCTCTCTTTCATCATGGACTATTGAATGGTTTTGGAATTATGTGACAAAATCTTTTTGTCTGGAAGTGAGAAAAAGCAAGGCCAGAGAGACCTTGCTTTGTTGATTTTCAATTTAGCCTAAAAAAAGCTCGTTTTTTTCCATTTTGAGAACTTTTGAAACCAGATTCTTAAAATCTTCTGGTGGTTCTAAAAGTCCAAGTTCTACTTTTGACAGAAACGGAGTCGAAACTTTCAATTTCTTAGCGAAATCGTATTGTTTGATTCCTAACTCCCGTCGGACTGCCCAAAGTTTGTTTTTCAATCCATTGGAAAACTCAGGGTAGATGTCTTCCACAGCGCTATCATTGAAGAGTTTATCAACGGACGTTTTGAGATACTTGGCACAAGATGACTTGAATTTTTCAGTCGGATCTTGGGCACCAGTCTCAATTTTGGAAAGATAACTCGGAGAAACCCCCAGAGCCCTTGCCATATCGTACTGTTTGATGCCTCTCTTCTTTCGAAGCATGTAAATGTGATTGTTCATTTATCCCCCCTAACAGTCAAAATATGTCAAATATGGCAAAATTCAATAAAAAAATTTTGCCATATTCCAAATCTTGTGGGAGATTAAAGTGTAACTTCCTTTAAACGATCGTTTGCTATCACCAAATTATACGTAGTTTTGAGACCCGAAACTTTCTGTTCGATGAAAGAATTCCTTTGGGTTCCTTCCATTTCGGATTTGATCCTTTCTCTTACCGCAACATATGGTTTTGGAATTCGATTTTGAGGATTCTTTGGGTCTTGGTCAGAGTAAGCATACAACTTACCTGCCTCATAAGCATCACGCATTTGCGCTTCTGTAACGTTTACGGGAATTGATTTGATCTCATCCTGAAGTGATTTGAGTGCCAAACTCACTTTCATCTTATCCAATTGCATCAAATAACCAATTTCATTTTCGACGTTTTGAACACGTTTGGATGTTTCCGCAATTTTTCCTTGTAGGATGGTTGATTGGAATAGGTTCAACATATCCCAAGTTTTTGCTTTTTCTGTTTTGTATTCTTGTTTGAGCTGAGAAGGGATGGCATCAAAATCAGCATTCAAATCTTTCCAAGTATAACTTTTTCCTTCTTTGTTGGAAAACAGACTGTATTCAGGAGTGAAGATTTTTGGATCCACATCATCTGGACCTGTGAACCTGGGAAGGTTTGCCACTGTGATCCCACTTTCTTCTGTGATCTTTTTTAACTCTTTTTGGTACAATCCTTGTTCATACTCTTTCATTGTATGAGAAGCAAATTGGTTCGCTTTGTCAAAAGATTCCCCTTCAGTGAAGTAAGCAATACTTGCTTTGGCTTCTGCATCTTCGTGGGTTTTTCCATATTCAATGGCTTCTGTTCTAAAAGAATCAAAAATAGAAGTAAAGTATTGCCTGAGTCTTTCTGGATGTACTTTTTCTTTTCCAAGGGAACGAACTACATAAACAATTCTACCTTCACCTTGTTTTGCGTAGGCGATGAATTTTCCTTCTTTGACGATTCGGACTTCATTTAAAATATCTTCCAATGGAGTTTCTGCACAATTGGTACAAAAAGGTTCCAATTTTCCACCGATAGGTTTTCTAGTCATATCGTCAGTCGCTTTTGAAATCTCAACCGCTACTTCTTTATCAGAAAGAGTATTCAAACGATCTGCTAACTCTTGTGCTTTTTTTAAGTTTTCAGATTCGTCTTCACCACGAACGAGTGCTAGTTGTAAGTTTATAAATTCTAATGGTTTTGATTTCAAACCATTTTTGACATACTCACGCATATAAACATTGAGCTTTAAAAAATCTTTTACTAACGATTCGATTTTGGCAACATCAGCTTCTGATACTTTTTTAGCGGCAATGGCATCTTTCAGTAAAATTTTTTCTAGGGCAATGCTTTCCAAAATTTTCCCTTGGATGTCGGCACTAATTGGTTGTGGTTCCGTGTTCCCTCGTTTGGAGGCTTCAATTACAAAATTCATCTCTCTACGGGTCACCGTACCACCATCAAATGTCGCTAGGATTTCTGTATCCTTGGAACAATTGATAAGGGGTAGGAGAATGAAACCGAGTAAAATCACTCGATGGATTAGTTTGTTTCGAATCATTGGGGTTCCTTGTCTTTTTTCTGTCTTTAAAGTTGATTAGTATTTGCGAACGGGTCGTTCTGTTTTTTTGGGTTCTTGGGGGAGCGAAAGGGTCACTTCTTCTTTGGCTCGTTCCAAGGGTTTCGGATCTTCTTGGTTTGGTTTGGATTTGAGAGGTTTTAAGGTAGAACCTAGTTTTTCCACTCGAAGACCCAAAATTTCTGATTTTTGATCTTCTAACTTAGCCATTTCTGATAAAAATGTTTCTTTCAAAATGGGAGAATATTCCCTGTCAGTAGCAAGCCGATCCGTGAGTTTTTTCAGTTCCACCACATCACGGTCAAGTTCGTCCAGTTTTTTATAAAGATGAGCAACAGTAACCTTCAAATCGCACTTCCTTCCAAAACTTTTATTTACTTGCAATAGAGTGCAAGAATGAAATAAGAAAATTAGAAAAATTTATGAGTTTAGACGATTTAGTAGTTTCCACTGAAAAAATTGATACCGTATACGTAACCAAATTACAGGGAAATCTAAACAACTTCACTGCAGAAAAATGCATCAAATCTGTAACCAACTCCTTAAAACATGGATCGGTCATCTTGGATTTGGAAGAGCTAAATATGGTCACCACCCAAGGCATCATCGCCTTTAAAACCTTAAACGAAGAAGCGTTCTTACAAAAACATAAAATCATCCTCATCAACCTTCCGTTAAGCGTAAGACAGGCTTTTCTAATGGCAGGGGTTCGTAATTTATTCCCAATTGCAAATAATGAAGAAGCAGCATTTAAAATGGCTTCAAGACCCAGTAGGTAAATCAAAAATGAATTCAGGATTTAATTTTTTCCGTAAAATTTGGCATGTACTTGGCCTCATCATTCCCGTAACTTTGTATTTGGATCCTTTCCAAGGTGCATTTGATTTGATGTATGCAACAAGGGCAATTCTAGTCACAAGCCTTGGGTTTTTTCTTTTGGGGCTGATTCTTTTAGAAATTGTGCGACTGACCCATAGCGGATTTGAAGCTTTTTTTTATCGATACTTCGGATTCCTCATGAAAGAATCGGAACGAAAACGTTTTAATGGAACTGTTCCTTATTTTTTAGCCAACTTAATTGTTGTTTGTTTTTTCCCAGCAGAAATCGCCATCCTTGCCATTTTATTCCTTGTGATCGGAGATCCATTCGCAGCCTATGTGGGAAGTAAATATGGAAAACACCGTTTTTACAATGGAAAGTCCATTGAGGGAGTGTTTGGTTTTTTAATCCCAGCGTTTTTATTTTCGATACTCGTTTTGTATCTTTTCACGAAAACCCATCCGGAAAGTTTTTTATCCCTTTATGACCATCAAGGTTTTACATGGACTCCCATAGTCATTGTTTTTGTCTCTGTCCTTGTATCATGTGCGACCGAATTTTTTTCCAATACAACGGCAAAAGGTTTAATTGATGACAACTTACTCATACCTGTGTTTGGTGCCATCGCACTTTCAGTGTTATCTCTTTTGTATTTGGATTATACGCCTATGGATTTTTTCTTTGATCCAAACGCTTTGTACATCGAACGATAAAAGTAAAACTTTATGGTTTCCACTGCAAATGGATGGTGCGCTGTTTGGAGATGGGCTCCATCCCAGGAACATTCACAAGATAGTTGAGTGAAATTGGACCTAAAGCCTCCAATTGGAAGGGTTTGGAATCAATTCCTAAATGTCTGAATTCTTCTTTCAAGAGGGCACCTAAATAATGAAAGGAAACAACCGCATTCGGATTGAATTGGTTTCCTTCCATTCGTTCTTTCGAATTTCCATACTGTAAATAAGCAATGTACTGGTTCTTGAATGCATCGGAACCAACTCCATTCCAAGGTTTGGAAAGTACCAAACGAAAACCTGGGGTTTCTCTTGCGGTAAAATATAAGTAGTTTCCAAAATCTTCGTAATTTGGGTTATCTTTTTTCCATTTTGACCGATCCAAAAGGACTAAGTCGTTTTCTGTTTTGGGTTCTGTACAATCAAGTCGATCATTAAAATTATCACAAAACTGGAATGGATTTGTATTCGTGCCGTGGCAAAAAAAACAAAAAACAAAACAAAACAAACTTACGAAACGTGAGATCAATGGAAAAGGTTTGAAATCATAAAAATTAGCTTTTAAACTTATTAAATTCATAGGATTCTCGTAAGGTATTAAAGAAATAGATGACTTCCTTTTCTTTAAAATAACTTTGTGTGGAAGAGAGTGGTTGCAAAACACCTCTCGTAAAATAATAAACCGTCTCCGCAAATACTCCTTGGAATAAATACATTCGATGGAAATCATCTTTCGATTTTGTTATCACTATGTTATGCGAAGTTACATAACCCGGAATCAACAACACACTCAAATCTTTTTTTTGAAGTAATATCTGGAATTCCAAACATTCTTTCTTTTTTTCAACAATTTCCTCTCTGTGAATCCTTTGTTTGAACGATAAAACCTTTGTATATCGTCCAGGATAAGCAAACTCCCTCTCTGTTTCATCAGGGATCCATTTGGGTAAAAGGATGGATTCATACATGATTTTAGAAAACTTTTTTTCAGCTAAATTTTTTAACTCAAAAAAAGTATCTTCATTCTCATAGGATACGATGAGAAAAAAGGATGCACCTGGTGGCCTTTCTAAAATTTCTTGTGGCATGATTAATTTTCCGAAACACCTGTGACGGTAAATCCATCGAGTAAGAGGTAGGGCACAAAGGATGATTCACCAAGCAATTCGCCTTCTTTTGAGATGGCTTCTATTTGGTGTAAGGCATCAAAGGCATTGCCCACAATTTGCACCTCTCGGACCGGTATTTTTTCACCCGCTTCCAAAAGGTATCCTCCTTTCACAACTCCAGAGAAATCACCAGAAGCACCATCTTTTGTTCCAGAAATTCGATTCACAAACAAGGTTTTTCCTGGTTGTTTGAAAAACTCATCTTTCGAGGAAGTACCTGGTGCAATTTGTAATTGTTTCGGTCCACAACCAGGAAGGCTTTGAGCCCCACCAGTCGCCGATCCATTGGATGTGATAAGCCCTGCTTTTTTAGCTTCATAGGTATTATAAAAGTAGGATTCCAAAACCCCTTCGGTGAGAACTTTTTTAAAACTGGTAGGCATTCCTTCGCGATCAAAACCAGTCGATCCCATAAAACCAATATTTGTTGGATCATCCCAAATGGAGAGTAGAGAAGAGGCTACTTTTTCGCCTAATTTCCCTTCCATCTTCGATTTTCCTTTTCGTAAACTTGTCCCGTTCAAAGATCCAATAAAAAGTCCGAGAAAAAATGAATACACAGCTTCAGGAGGTAATAATACTTTTCCTTGGAACCCTGAAATTGGTTTCGAATAAAGAGCTCCCATACATTTATCGCCAAAATTAAAAAAGGCTTTTTTCCAAAGTGATTGGAACTGATCTTTTTGAAACCCACTCGCTGAATCGTAATCAAAACTACCGACAAGCTCCCCGTCCACACCCATACCCATCACAGAGGCAGAAAGTTCCGCACCAAGTTCATGTGCCATTACACCTTTTGAGGATACGATTAATTTGTAACCCTTGCTAAGCGAAAACTCACCTGAATCAATATTGACCTTTCCATAAAACTCATTTCGCCAACCAAGTGCTTCTTTGGCATAAGAAACCAAATCTTCGATTCCCATTGAATCAAGAGTCATATCATAGGTATCAAATTGTTTGTCGATTGGTCGGGCTTCAGGTAAAATCAAATCAAGATCAGGAGTAGTTTGGCTTTTGGCCAATTGATAAGCTTCTTCTATGGACTCGTACAAACTCGGAATATGATTAGAAATAATAAATCCTTGGTTCCCTTCGTGGATCACTCGAATTCCAAACATATTTTCTTCATTCGCTGTACAGTTGTTTAAATCATTTTTTTCTAAACTGACATCTTCGGAATATCCATAACTGGAATAAATCTCTACTTGATCCATTCCATTTGACTTGGCTTTCTTTACTAAATTCGAAAGTAAATCTTTTTGGTGATTCAATCGTTTTTCTATCGCACCACGATCCATCATTTACCACCTAACAACACTTTAGTTCGAACATATGGTCCACCGGCATCTACTTTCGCAGGTTGGCCTTTCCCGCAGTGGCCCGAACCTAAATCCCACTTAAATTCTTTCGACACCATATCTACATTTTGTAAGACATCAAACGCAAGTCCTGAAACGGTCACACCTTTTAACAAATGAGTGACCTTCCCATTTTGAATGCGATAGGCTTTTTGAACGGCAAACATAAACTCACCTGTGGCATCTGCTTGGCCGTTTTTGGCACCATCTAAATAATACCCATCTTTGGTACTAGCGATCATTTCTTCTAAACTGGAATTTCCTGGTAACAAAAAGGTATTACGCATCCGAATCAATGGGACGTCCCCATACTCCCAGGCCCTTGCAGATCCCGTTGGAGCCACACCAAATCGTTCCGCAGTCTCTCGATTATGAAGGTAGGATGTTAGGATTCCATTTTTAATGATGACAGTATTGGTAGGAATGATCCCCTCATCGTCCACAGGAATGGTTCCTCCAGCTCCTTCATAAAACTCAGAATTACCTGAGTCGCATAACGTAACCAAGTCGGATCCAACACGGTGGCCAATTTTGCCTTGGGCCACAGAGCCTGATAACACAAAATCAGCTTCCACAGTATGCCCAATGGCTTCATGGACAAGAAGTCCCACAATCGATGGCGAAAGGATGACAGTAGAAAGACCACCATCGGGAAGTTCGCTAGTTAACAAATCGACTGCGGTTTTACATGCTTCTTCTGAAATTTCCGTGGCAGATTGGGAACGAAAGAGACAGTCCCAACCACCCGTCACACCAATGGAATGCGAGCCTGATTCCAGTTTCCCATCATCTTTTGCGACGGCAGAGACTCGAAATTCTGGTCGTACCAAACTAAAAAAACTATCAGCACCATCTGTCGTGACAATGGCTTTTTCTTCATAAATTTCAGAATACCCACAACCAACTGACTGCAGTTTGGTGGATTGTTTTACAGCTTCGTTTTGAATGTCGAGAACCATTTTTAATTTTTCTTCTACAGACCGACCACGAAAGTCTTCGATCCCTTTGCCGATAAAATCTCCGATCGCAAAATTTGCCTTCGGTAGATTTGGGATTTTCTCTTTTCTAAGAGCAGAAGATAGCCGTGCTGCTTTTTTGGCGATTTGAATGGCATTTTGGATGGAGGCTTTCGAAATTTCGCTAGTGGATGCAAAACCCCAAGTACCCGATTCGAGAACCCTGACACCAACACCAGTTCGTTTCCGTAGGGCAGTGGATTCTACTCGACCTCGTTCCGCAAAAAAGGAACGACTTTCTTTATGGTGATAACGTAATTCTACGAATCCAGATTCTTCGGATAAACATTCTTTTAATAGGTCACGCATTGTACACCGTCCTTCGTTTCGTTCCTTGGTATTTTTTAGGGTTAGGATTTGATCTTGGAATCAAAAAAATCAAGTAGGATCCTGGGTAACCATCTGCCTTCAGGATTATCGGGGGAAGGGTCGCTGATAAAACCCACATGCCCCCCTTTTTTTGTGAGTACAGTTTGGATCAAAGGATAGGATTTCCATCGTATCTCATGCCAAACTTCTGAGGGAACCACCGGATCATCATCCGCATGGACAATGAGTCCTGGAATTTTAATCCCAGATAAATATTTCACACTAGAACAAATATTGTAATATTCCAAAACATTCGCATAGCCAGCGATTGGTGCCGTAAAAAAATCATCAAAATCAAAGAAGGATTTACTGCGTAGGACTTGTTCTTTCATTTTTTCTGAAATATCATATATGCCTAACATCACCTTTTCTTTCATGGTATCTAAAAAATGGTCTCGGTAAAAATTTCCGGCTCTAGAATCAATAAAATCGCAACTTCGTTTTAAGTCTAAGGGAGGGGAAGTGGCGGTAAATGCCTTAGCATAATGTTCTCTCTTTTCACCAAAAAACTTTAAGACGATATTGGCAGACAAAGAAAATCCGGAAACCAAAATGGACTTTGTAAAATGTTTGTATATGTACTTTAAAACGACTTCGATGTCTTCCGACTGTCCTGCGTTATACGGCTTTTTTGCAAGTCCTAAACCCCTGCCACAGTTACGCAAATTCATTCGGATCACCCCATAACCACGGTTTAGGGCTTCTTTCCCTACACTCACCATATAATGGGATTCAGAACTTCCTTCCATTCCATGAACAAGCATTATATAATAACCGTTCCAAGGCGAAGCATGTTTTCGAACTTTTGCAAGTGGAGGATTGTGTTCTAACCATAAAGTATCCCCAGTGCCATCGTTTGTGGGAATGAGGATGCTTTCGGAATAATACTCATCCTCCAAAGCGTTGTCTGGAGGAAAGAGTACGTTGTAGACAGTTTGAAGGTGTCGACCTTCTAAAAATCTTCTTGGTTTAAAATCTTTGTTAGACGACGTCAATTGTGTTTACGATCTTATCTACGATGCCATAAGCAAGTGCTTGTTCTGCATCCATATAATAATCGCGATCAGTGTCTTCCACCAATTGTTCGTAGGATTTTCCACAAGCGTCAGCTAACATTTGATTGAGTTTTTCTTTTGTTTTGACAATGTCCTGTGCATGGATGAGTAAATCCGTTGCTGGTGCTTGGATTTGCCCACCAATGGATGGTTGGTGGATCATCACTCGACCATTTGGCCAAATGTAACGATTTCCTTTTTTTCCACCAATGAGTAAAATGGATCCCATAGAAGCTGCCATTCCCATACAAACTGTATGAACGGGAGAGGAAATCATTTGCATTGTGTCATAAACAACAAGACCTGAGGTGACAACACCACCGGGACTATTGATATAAAAAGTAATTGGTTTCCCAGGATCCACCATTTCCAAATACATCAATTTGGCAGTGAGTTCTTTAGAGGATTCGTCAGTGACAGGACCCCAGAGAAAGATTTTCCGTTTTTCCAGGAACTTCTTTCCCATGTTTTTATCGCTAATGAGATCTTGGATGGTTTCGGTGATTTCTTTTTCTGGTGTTTCTTCTTCTGGCATATTAGTTCAGTCTTTTCTGGTTAGACGTATGAGGCAAGCGTTTCAGCTTGTAGTACACACCTAGAATCAGGAAAACACTAAAAGAAATATAAAAGAATCGTAACAAAAAGAGGGGAGGTTCTTTCCACTCCCCACCAAAACCTGCTGCTCGGAGTGAGGTCGGTAGGCTTTTTGGTTTTGTTACCGCTCTCTCAGGAAATTCTTCAAACTTGAGGACATGTGCGGTTTCCGAGAGAAGATAATACTTCCGTGCTTCTTGTTCCAAGGCATAGGTATCGTTTTTTAAGCGGCGTTCCTTTTCTTCCAACCCTTGGTTTTCCACCACAAGCCTCTCCACCTCTGCATTCAGTAGGGAAAGATCCTTTTCCAAACGCAATCGTTCTGCCATCCCAGACTCAGACAAAAGTCCCAAGTAGAGAAAAGCACAAACATAGGTTAAAAGAAGAGAGGCTTTGGTTGCTGTCATATTATCTCAGGTTGTAAAACGTATTCACTCCGCTATAGGTTGCATTTTTACCCAACTCTTCTTCGATGCGAAGGAGTTCGTTGTACTTTGCAATTCTGTCGGTTCGGCTTAAGGAACCAGTTTTGATTTGGCCAGAATTAGTTGCGACAGCAATGTGCGAAATGGTCGCATCTTCTGTTTCTCCTGAACGGTGGGAAACAACAGCCGTGTACTGGGCTTTTTTGGCCATTTCAATGGCACTTAGGGTTTCGGTAAGGCTTCCAATTTGGTTTACCTTGATGAGAATCGAGTTACCGATCCCTTTATCAATCCCTTGTGCGAGTTTTTTGATATTGGTTACAAACAAATCATCCCCCACAAGTTGGATCTTTTTCCCTAATTTTTCGGAAAGTTTTTTCCAGCCTGACCAATCGTTTTCGTCCAGACCGTCTTCCATAGTAATGATCGGATACTTGGACACTAAATTTGAGTAGTATTCTACGAGTTCTTCTGCCGTCTTTTCTGGTTTTTTCTCTGCTTTGAGGATGTATTTCTTCTTTTTCTCATCATAGAATTCTGAGGCAGCACAATCGAGTCCGATCTTGATATCGAGGTCTGGTTTGTATCCTGCCTTTTCGATGGCAGTGAGGATGACTTCAATGGCTTCGCTATTACTTGTGAGGTTTGGGGCAAATCCACCTTCATCACCAACGGCGGTGTTCAAACCTTTTCCTTTGAGAACAGTCTTAAGGCTATGGAACACTTCTGCTCCCATCCGAAGAGCTTCTTTGAAGTTTGGAGCCGACACAGGTAGGATCATAAATTCTTGGAAGTCGATATTATTGTCCGCATGGGCACCACCGTTGATGATATTCATCATAGGAACAGGAAGTTCACGAGCGAAGGTTCCCCCGATGTAACGGTATAGTGGAAGTCCTGCATGGACTGCAGCTGCTTTTGCCACTGCCATAGAAACACCTAAAATCGCATTTGCACCTAACTTGGATTTATTGGCAGTTCCATCTAGCGCGATCATCGTACCATCAATTTGGAGTTGGTCCGTTGCGGAAAGCCCGAGGATGGATTTAGAGATTTTTGCATTCACGTTGTCGACAGCTTTTTGGACTCCTTTTCCTCCGTACCTTTTTTTATCACCGTCACGCAGTTCGACTGCTTCGTGTTCTCCAGTGGATGCCCCAGAGGGAACCGCCGCACGACCAAAAGAACCGTCTTCTAAAGTGACATCCACTTCAACGGTTGGATTTCCTCTGGAATCCATAATTTCACGGGCTCTGACGGAACGAATGCTATCTTTTTGGGACATCGGGAATTGTTTCTCCTAAGGGATAATTTCCTTCCAGTCTTAGGAATTTTAAGCCTCTGACAATAAACTTTTTCGACAAAGAGCCTCGTTCCAGGAAAATGACTTAAAAACAAGAGGGAACCGTGAACGAACGCCAAAAATTCACCCGCAATTTTTCCATCATCGCCCATGTCGACCATGGAAAGTCCACTCTGGCGGATCGTTTGCTTGAGATTGGTCTTGTCACGGACAAAAGGACGCAAAAAAACCAAATCCTCGATTCGATGGACATCGAAAGGGAACGTGGGATCACAATCAAAGCCAATAACGCTTCCTTTGATTACCACGCAAAAGATGGAAATATATACCACCTCAATTTGATCGATACTCCAGGCCACGTGGACTTTACGTACGAAGTGTCCCGATCTCTTGCCGCCTGTGAAGGGGTTCTCCTCATCGTCGACGCAAGCCAAGGGGTAGAAGCCCAAACCCTTGCCAATTTATACCTCGCAATGGACCTAGACCTTCGGATCATACCCGTCATCAATAAAATTGATTTACCATCGGCAGACATTGATAAATGCAAATTGATGATTGAGGAATCTCTTGGTCTGAACCCTGAAGAAGCCATTCCCATTTCGGCAAAAACGGGACTCAATGTTCAGGAAGTCTTAGAAGCCATTTGTTATTTATTACCTCCTCCCGTAGGAGATGTGGACGCGCCACTCAAAGCACTCATTTACGATTCATTTTTTGATACCTATATGGGAGTCGTCGCAAAAGTCAGGTTATACGACGGACGATTAAAAAAAGGGGAAATGATCCATATGATGAACATTGGCCGTCAGTTCACTGTGACGGAAGTGGGAATCAATCGTCTCTCCATGGTAGCCTGTGAGGAACTCCAAGCAGGTGATGTAGGGTATGTGGTTGCGGGTATGAAAAAGATGGGAGACGCCAAAACGGGGGATACCATCACGCATGCCAATCGCCAAACGGCAGAAGATGTGAAAGGGTTTAAAGATGCAAAACCAATGGTATTTGCAGGATTATTTCCGATCAATGGAGAAGATTTTGACGCTCTTGTGGATGCAATCGAAAAACTAAAGTTAAACGACTCCGCACTCACCTTTGAAAGAGAAAATTCCGCAGCCCTTGGATTTGGATTCCGTGTGGGATATCTCGGACTTCTCCATATGGAAATTGTACAGGAACGATTGGAACGCGAATTCAATTTAGCACTCATCACCACAGCCCCATCTGTAAAATTTCGGATCACCACCACTAAGGATGAAGTGATCGAAGTGGATAACCCAAGCAAATGGCCCGATCCAATTTTAATTGGAAAGTCTGAGGAACCATTTGTCAAAGCCACCATCATTGCCCCAGAAAGTTATGTGGGAAATATCATGTCCCTTGTGATCGAAAAACGGGGGATCCATTTGGACACAGTGTATTTATCCAAAGACAAACTCCAACTGACCTACGAACTTCCACTCGCAGAGCTCATTTTTGAATTCTATGACAAACTCAAATCATATACCAAAGGTTATGCGTCCCTCGATTATGAAGAGGTAGGGTATCGTGATTCAAAACTGGTTCGAATGGACATCCTTGTGAATGGGGAACCAGTGGATGCTCTTTCTTCGATCGTGCACAAAACCAAAGCAGAAGAACGGGGAAGGGTCATCATTGAAAAATTGAAAGACCTCATCCCGCGACACCAATTCATGATCCCTCTCCAGGCCGCCATTGGATCCAAAGTGGTAGCACGGGAAAGTATCTCTGCCCTTCGTAAAAACGTAACGGCAAAATGTTATGGTGGGGATATCTCCCGTAAGAAAAAACTCCTCGAAAAACAAAAAGAAGGGAAAAAACGAATGAAACAAATCGGAAACGTGGAGATCCCTCAAGAAGCTTTCTTATCCATTTTAAAAACCGGGGACTAACCAACCATTGTGATGTGCCAAACCAAAACCTGGCACTCCAATGGATTTCCCAATGGAAACATAAGGATTACCAAACTTCCTCATTTTTGGATGGTCAGAGATGACTTACTCCCGTTCGGATTTGGTACAAAATGGCGGAAGGTGATGGGAATCCTTTCGCATTTGCATTCCAATCAAATCCCAAAGGTATTACTCTGGGGCGCCATCCATGGCAATTACTTAGCAAGTTTTACTACGATTCTCAGACAATTTGGAATCAGTGTGGAAACCATCACCTATTCCAAAGATCCAAATTTACGCACTTACAACGAACGATTGGTACAAAGCCATTCAGAGAATGTACGTTGTTATGCGAATCGTAAAATCGCTGAGGTCGAATTTTTAGAAACCTCAAAACATTTCCAAGGCCTTTGCCTTCCGGAATTTGGACTCCATCCAAATCTTACGATTGGCCTTACTTCCTTTTGGTTGGAATTACAAGCGGAAATGGAAAGAACCAACCATCCAAGCCTCGAACGAGAATCTAAGGCACCTGATGCGAATGTAAAAACAGATCCTTCCATTCTTATCCCTGGCCAAAACCAGATTCAAAAGAAAAAAAAATATCCCGCCATTCTGATCATGGAAATCGGATCAGGAGTGAGTTTTCTCAGTGCATTTGATTTTTTTTTTGGTTCCTCTGTCCAAGTTCTCGGAGTGATGGTCGGTGAACCAAAAAAAACTTGGCTATCCAAAGTGGAAGGAATCCAATCAAAACTTGGAATGAAGATACGCCCCATTCCAGAAGAACAAATTTTAGAAATGGACCAACACAATTTGGATTCGAAAGCAAGTGCAAACGGTACTCGTTTTGGGAAAAGGAAACCATTCCACAATCAATGGATCCAAAATTTTTATGAAACATACGAAATCTTACTCGAACCGATTTATAGTGCCAATACCGTTCTTTCACTCACGAAATGGATTTCGCGAGAGAATCCAACTCCTTCGATTGCGAAGGAAAATTTAGAATCCCAAACTCCTATTTTTTACCTCCACCAAGGAGGCCAGATCCAACATTTGGATTTGGTTCTACGAAAGTGACCATCATGCACAAGGAAGAATTTCCTCTCGTTTCTATCATTATACCGACGCATAACAGACGTCACCTTGTGGAACGAGCCGTCCTTTCTGTTCTGAACCAAACCTATCCCAATTGGGAACTGCATATCATTGATGATGGTTCAACCGACGACACCTGGTCCTATCTACTGACCCAACTGATGGGATGGAAACGCCAGATCCAATCCTTTGGCAGAATGTTAAAATCAATCCAAATCCACCAAACAGAACATAGGGGAGTGAGTGCGGCACGTAATTTTGGGATTCAAAAATCTTTAGGTGATTGGGTATGTTTTTTAGATTCCGATGATGAATGGTTCAAAGAGAAACTAGAAAAACAAATCCAATACCATACGGACCATAAAGAACTGTATTTTTCGCAAACGAATGAAATTTGGAATAAAAATGGAAATCTCCTCGAACCCAAAGGTAAATACAAAAAACTATCAGGTCATTTTTTAGAGGAATCATTGGCATTGTGTATGGTGACTTGCTCCAGTTTCATTGCTCACAAACAAACTTTGGAAAACATTGGGTCTTTTCGAGAGGAAATGAAAACCTGCGAGGATTATGATTTGTGGAATCGAATTTTATACCAAGGCCATTCCATCGGTTTACTTGCAGAAAATCTTCTCGTTCGGTATGGGGGCCATGAGGACCAATTATCAAACAAGTTCCAAGCCATCGAACGTTTTCGTTTGTATTCTTTACTCTGCCTAGCCAATGAAACTTGGCAAAAATCTGAATCGGTGCCAGGCGGACTAGAAAATGGGAAGGAAAACTCAAATCAGTGGACAAACAAACAAAATTCACTCAAAAAAGCCATTCTCCTTCGTTTGGATACACTGATCCACGGAAGGAAAAAACGCGGAAAAGAAGTACAATTATTCAGCAATTGGAAAGAATTATTCGGTAAGAATCAACCCATACCCCAAAAGGATTTGTTGACTTTGTTAGACGATTCCTTATTCTAATCGATACAAAATGAGGTCACATGAAACGTATCGAAGTTATTTTTTTCTCCTTTTTATTATTTTGTTTAACACAACCAACGTTTGCTGAGCAAAACGTTCCCTATGACATTCGGTTTCGTGTTTCGGTGAATAATGTTCCATTTCCTGCAAAAACCAACCCGTATTATTTAAGTCATATCCTAGAAGTTCGAATCTTTCGTCACTTGAACTTGGATTTTTCTCCGAGTGAGATCGAGTCTATGGTCGATTTTATGATCACGCATGCGTCAAAAGAACATCCGAATCAAATTTATTTACCAGGTTACGAAAAAGATTCTGAACTCGTCATCGGATTTCGTTACATCGAAAAAGAGGGTGATTTGCTCTTTCTTGTTGTTACGAATTATAATGTTGAAAAAAACAAAATTGATACAAGTGATTTCCAAAAACAATTGGCAACCATCTGCCAAGTCAAATCCAACCGATTTGTTTACTTTGAAGATTTATATTCAGATAAAAAAGCAACGGAATACAAGGAAGAGGGGAAACTCTTAAGCCTTGCCAATTTGTATTTGATGGATGAAGATCCAAATAACGATGATTTGGTAGACCCACTCTTAGAAAAAATCTTAACGGATGAAAAGAGTCATCCACTCGAAAAATTTTATGCATTTTTAACGAGAGGCCAACTCGCTCTCATCCAACGCAATTTACCGATAGCAGAGGAGATCAAATCTAAATCACAAGATCAAATCAACCAATTGAAAGGGGATGATAAATTACGCGCCGAATATGTGATGAAATTGTTTTCAAAAGAACTAGAGACTATGAAAGTTTTCCAAAAAACGAATAACCAACTTTTTAAGATTTAAACATAAAAAAACCCGGAGTATTAATTCCGGGTTTTTCTTTTCTCAAAGGAAATCAATCTAAGTGGATTAGCTTGAAATGAATTCTCTGTTGAGCTTTGTGATGAAGTTGACAGAAATTTCTTTCGGACAAGCTGCTTCACATTCGTATTGGTTTGTACAATTTCCAAAACCTTCTTTGTCCATTGCACTTACCATTTTACGTACCCTTTCTTTTTTCTCTACCACACCTTGTGGTAAAAGAGCCAAGTGAGATACCTTCGCCGAAACAAATAACATCGCTGATGCATTTTTACAGGCAGCGACACAAGCCCCACATCCAATACAAGTCGCCGCATCCATCGCAAGGTCAGCATCTACTTTTGGAATCGGCAGGGCATTTCCATCAGGAGCCCCACCAGTGTTTACATTGACATACCCACCGGCTTGGATGATGCGATCAAATGCAGATCGGTCTACCACGAGGTCCTTAGTGACTGGGAATGCTTTGGCACGCCAAGGTTCGATCACGACGGTATCACCATCTTTGAACTTACGCATATGCAATTGGCAAGTGGTGGTTCCTTTTTCTGGACCATGCGGAACACCGTTGATCACCATAGAACATGATCCACAAATCCCTTCCCGACAGTCATGGTCGAAAGCGATGGGATCATCTCCTTTTTTGATGAGATCGTCGTTCACAACATCAAGCATTTCCAAAAAGGACATATGTTCGCTTACGTTGTTTGCTTCGTAACTCACCATACGACCTTTGTCGTTTTTGTCTTTTTGTCTCCAAACTTTCAGGTGTAACTTCATTGTATCCATTATTTGTAGCTCCTTACGGCTAAGTGGATGTTTTCGTATTCGAGTTTTTCTCGGTGTTCTACCGGAGTTTTTCCTTCTCCTTGGTATTCCCAAGCGGATACGTGGCAGAATTTATCATCGTTACGTTTTGCTTCGCCATCTTCTGTTTGGTGTTCTTCTCGGAAGTGACCACCACAAGATTCTTCTCTTGTAAGGGCATCAAGGCACATGAGTTCGCCAAACTCTAAGAAGTCGGCAACACGGCCTGCTTTCTCTAACTCTTGGTTCAGTTCTTCCCCTTTGCCCGCAACTTTTACGTTTTTCCAAAATTCTTCTCTGAGTTCAGGGATTTTTTTCAAAGCGTCTTTTAGGCCTTTTTCGTTACGCGCCATACCACATTGGTCCCACATGATTTTTCCAAGCGCTCTATGGAAATCATCTGGAGTTTTATTCCCATTGATCGTTAAGAATTTGTTTGTCATTTCACGAACACGGGCTTCTGCTTCTTTGAATTCAGGGCGGTCTGTGGAAATATTTTTGGCTCCTTCTTTGGCAAAATAATCACCAATTGTGTAAGGGATGACAAAATAACCATCCGCAAGGCCTTGCATGAGGGCAGAGGCACCGAGGCGGTTCGCACCATGGTCAGAGAAGTTGGCTTCCCCAAGGACATGGAGACCAGGGATGTTTGACATGAGGTTATAATCGACCCAAAGCCCACCCATTGTATAGTGAACGGCAGGGTAGATCCGCATTGGCACTTTGTATGGGTTTTCGCCAGTGATTCGTTCGTACATCTGGAAGAGGTTGTCGTAACGGTCTGCGACGACTGGTTCTCCCAATCGTTTGATGGAATCCGAAAAGTCCAAATACACACCAAGACGTTTGTCTCCCACTTTTGGTCCCACACCGAGGCCATTGTCACAGGCTTCTTTTGCAGAACGAGACGAGATGTCACGAGGGGCAAGGTTTCCGTAAGAAGGATACTTTCTTTCTAGGTAATAATCTCTTTCTTCCTCAGGGATTTGATGAGGAGGGCGAAGGTCATCTTTTTTCTTTGGCACCCAAACTCGTCCGTCATTTCGGAGAGATTCCGACATTAGGGTAAGTTTCGATTGGTAGTCACCAGATTGTGGGATACAAGTAGGGTGGATTTGCGTATAACATGGGTTTGCAAACGCAGCGCCTTTTTTGTAAGCACGGTAAGTTGCCGTTACATTCGATCCTTTCGCGTTTGTGGAAAGATAAAATACGTTTCCGTAACCACCAGATGCCAAAATCACTGCATCACCTGCATGGGAAGAAATTTCTCCTGTGACTAGGTCACGGACTACAATCCCTTTCGCATGGCCATCCACAAGGACTAACTCCAACATCTCTGTTCTAGGATACATTTTGACAGCACCACGAGAGATTTGTTTTTCTAGGGCAGAGTAGGCACCAAGGAGTAACTGTTGACCTGTTTGACCTTTTGCATAAAAAGTACGAGACACTTGCGCACCACCAAACGAACGATTGGCGAGTGTTCCACCGTATTCACGTGCAAACGGAACCCCTTGTGCCACACACTGGTCAATGATGTTTGTGGAAACTTGTGCTAATCGGTAAACGTTTGCTTCTCTGGCACGGAAATCACCACCTTTTACAGTGTCATAAAACAATCTGTAAACGGAATCTCCATCGTTTTGGTAGTTCTTAGCCGCATTGATCCCACCTTGGGCAGCAATCGAGTGCGCACGTCTAGGACTATCTTGGAAACAAAATACAGACACTTGGTAACCAAGTTCGGAAAGAGTGGCAGCAGCGGATGCTCCCGCTAAACCTGTTCCGACAATGATGACTTTGTATTTCCGTTTGTTTGCGGGGTTCACTAATTTGATGTCTTGTTTGTGTTTGTCCCATTTTTGTTCCAATGGGCCTGATGGTATTTTTGAATCTAATTTCATATTCTCTCCTAAATCCCCTTAACGCACATACCCGAGTAAAATCGAGAGTGGCATGGAACAATTTCCAATGAAGACAAGTAGACCAAGTCCTGTGGAAATCTTTTGAATGGCGGGATTGTGTTTTGGTGCCAGAATCCCAAGCGTTTGTAACATGGAACCCAAAGCATGGGAAAAGTGTAGGGCAAGGAAAACCATGAACACGATGTAGGAAATGGATATAGTTGGGTCTTGGAACCCAAGGATCACCATCGCATACACATCATGCACCACATCTCCATTTTTTAAAATGTACTCGTGAGTGTAGTGGTCTGGGTTGGTATAACCCAAAGTGAAATGTGCTAAATGGTAAATGAGAAACGTTAAAAGTAATAAACCACTGTAAGCCATCGTGCGCGAGGCAACTGATGCTTGGATGGTAGAATTTTTAGCGTAGGAGACGGGTCTAGCAGAACTGTTTTCTAGTTTTAGGAGAATGGCAGTGCATACGTGAGCAACAAAAGCCACGATGAGTCCAATCCGAGCCACCCAGAGAAGGGGTCCTAAATCTTTGAGAAACTTTGCATAGGTGTTTAATTTTTCTGGTCCTTGGAAAACTTGTAGGTTTCCGACCATGTGAAGGATCACGAATCCAAACCAGATAAATCCGGTAATGGCCATTATGATCTTCTTTCCAATTGAGGATCGAAAGAAGTCTAGACTCAACGTCATTGAAGAGCTCCTGTTAGAGTGTAGGTGTAAAATTTTCTATTACGTCCAGATTTAGACGGAATCCACTTTCCGTAAATTCATAAATCTTATGAGGGCTAAAATGAGATTTTGAGTTTGTTTCTCAATTAAGAACCAAACCTTTCCAACAAAGGAAAAGGGATTGAGCCAATACAATGTCTTGGAAAACTTACTACAATTTGTTGCAGCCATCTAGGAAGTCCGTATTTTCTCCCAACCATTCGTTCTCCATTCTCTCTTTTCTTCTCTTAGTGTCCGTATTTTTCTTTGGATCTTGCGGAGCGAAGAACCAAACAACGGTTCTAGAGACAAGGAAAGCCTATCTGAAGGGAGTTGGTTTGCCCATCCTTGTTTCCATCCATCCAAGGCACAATCGTGAGAAAAAAGAATTACAACTTTTTATCAAAACAGAAAACCTAACCAAGATTAACATCACCAAATTTCAAATATTGTTTTTTGCAAGTGACCAAAATCGTCAATTTCTCATTCCCGAAGAACAAAAAACTCCCGAACTCATTTGTTCCATTCCAAAACAGATTCAACCAAATTCTATCTACAAATGCCATGTAGGACCATTTGTGTACCAACAAATTTGGAATTCTATTCATATCCTATCGATTTCGTTCACAACAGAAGACCAAATCCGCCATGTCATCAGCGAAGATGATTTGGATGATGTTGTCCTTTGGTTGTAAATAAACAATCGTTATCATTGGAAAAAAAATTGGACAAAATGTTACAAAAGAAACTGTTTCAAAATTCCATTCGTGTTGACACTATGTACCACACAAATTAGCTTTATTAGACTATTATGTTCTCCAATCTTAAACAAGACATTCCTGCTGGACTCGTTGTATTTTTAGTTGCTCTTCCTCTTTGTTTGGGTGTGGCCTTAGCGAGTGGCGCTCCCTTAATGTCAGGTGTGATCTCAGGAGTGATTGGTGGAATTGTTGTTGGATTTTTAAGTCATTCACGAACAAGTGTTAGTGGTCCTGCGGCAGGACTTGTCACATTAGTTCTTGCGGCAACCGCAGCCCTCGGTGATTATCGAACATTTTTACTAGCAGTTTTCCTTGCAGGGCTCATCCAAATTGCACTTGGTTTTTTACGTGCTGGTTTTATCGCAAATTATGTTCCGTCCAATGTCATCCAAGGTTTACTTGCATCCATTGGTATCATCCTGATCTTAAAACAAATCCCACATTCTGTTGGATTTGATATTGATCCAGAAGAGGACTTTATCTTCTTTCAAAAAGACGGAGAAAATACATTCTCTGAACTTTTAAACATTCGAAAGTATTTTTCTTGGGGAGCAGTGGTGATTGCCTTATCTTCTTTGGCACTCATGGTATTTTATGATAAACTCAAGTGGAAAATTTTGCGTTATGTTCCTTCGCCCGTCCTTGTAATTTTACTCGGAGTCGTTTGGAATCAAATTTTCCGAACTTCATTTCCTAAACTTTACCTAACCGAAAAACATTTAGTGAGTATTCCGAATGTAAAAAATTGGGAAAGTATCTTTTCTTATCCCGATTTTTCTAAGATTTCAAACCAAGACGTCTGGTATTTTGCGTTTACGATCGCTGCATTTGCTACCTTAGAAACTTTACTCAATTTGGATGCTGTGGAACGAATCGATCCACACAAACGACTCGCTTCACCTAACAGGGAGCTTGTTGCACAAGGAGTTGGAAATTCTTTGTCTGGTCTTATCGGAGGTTTGCCGATCACATCCGTCATTGTTCGAAGTTCTGTGAATATTTATGCAGGTGCCAGTACAAAACTCTCTGCAATATTCCATGGAATCTTACTAGCACTCAGTGTTGTTTTCCTAAGTTCTTCCTTAAATTTAATTCCCCTTTCTTCCTTGGCTGTAATTTTGATCGTCACCGGTTTTAAACTGACAAATGTTTCCGTCTACCGATCCATTTATAAAAAAGGATTTTATCAGTTTTTACCCTTTATTTCGACGATCTTGGCTATCATTTTCACAGACCTCCTAACAGGTGTCTTGATTGGTTTAGGTATCAGTTTTATCTTTATTTTAAAAAATAATTACAAAAACCCATTTTCTGTAGAAACGGAAAATTTGAATATTGGAGAAACCATTCGGATTGAACTTCCCAACCAAGTTTCCTTTTTGAATAAAGCATCGATCAAAGATACACTCTGGTCATTGCCTAAAAATGCAAAACTGATAGTGGATGCATCCAACTGTAATTTCATTGACCATGATATCCTAGAGGTTTTAGAAGAATTTAAATCGGTTGTAGCGGTTGAAAAAAACATCCAACTCAATTTAGTGGGAGTGAAAGAAAATTATGAATTGAGCGATCAAGTGCAGTTTGTTAATATTTTAGATAAGGAAGCCCAACAAAAACTAACACCAGACGAAATCCTTCAATTTCTAAAAAGAGGAAACGAAAGATTTGTCAAAGGCAAATGGTCGGAAAAATACTTCAAACACCAAGTGAATGCCACGGCATTTGGCCAAAATCCTATAGCGGTTGTATTATCCTGTATTGACTCACGCACAAGTCCCGAAATTATTTTTGATGCAGGACTTGGGGACATCATTTCGATTCGCATCGCAGGCAATATTGTGAACCAAGAAATTTTAGGGAGTTTGGAGTTATCTTGCGCCAAAATTGGGACTAAACTCATCGTCGTATTGGGGCATTCAAATTGTGGTGCTGTCTCTAGTGCTATTTATGCACTGAAAGATGGAAACATTGCAAGCATCACAAACAAAATCCAAAAGGCTATCGACGACTCGGACGCCAACCCTCAAATTCAAAAAGGGGGAAACGAACATATGTTTAATCATGTTGTGAAAGCAAATGTTTTGAATTCCATTGATGAAATCTTAAGTTCAAGTATTTATTTAAAAGAACAAGTAGATGCCGGTGAATTTAAAATTGTACCGGCATTTTATGATACTTCTTCAGGGGAAGTGCAGTTTTTTGAAACGATCAAAGTAAAATGATCGTTTCTTTTTTTAGTTATACTTTGTGTACCGGAACAAACAATGCTGCAAATGCAGAACGATTGTAATACCCTAAAAATGCATTCGCAACGACAACAAAAATTCCAACGGGTATTCCCTCAGGTGCAATCATAATGTGAACCATAAAGATATTTATGACCACAGGGGCAATGATGACAGACGCTAATGGAACAAATCGTCCCGTTAAAAAGGCGATGGCACAAACAAGCTCCGTAACCTTGATGAAAGTCATCAAGTATCCTGATGCCTTAAGGCCATCGTTAAAAATTTTAATATTCCCTGTCATTTCTGGTTGTTGCACCAGGTTAAATAAAACTGCTATGGAAGAAAAGAGAAACAAAGCTCCGAGGAGCGTCCTCACAATGATGTATAAAATTTTCATTCATTTTTCCTTTGATTTGTTTGTTCGCTAAAATCGTTTCGTATTTAGAATTTTTGCGAAGGAAACAAATCAATTTCAAATGTATAGGAAATTCGAATTCTTTTCTACTCACAATTTACAAAATTTAGGACAAATTGCCCAATTTTTTACAGTAACGAGCAATATATTTTCGTTTATTTGCAATTAATCATTAGGATTTAATTGTGAAAACTCATGTTTTATTCTTACTTTTGATCATGTATTTGGAGGTTTCCTGTCAATCGACAAGGAGGAATGACTCTTTCATTTCGCAGGACAAGATCACAAAGTCATCAATTACACTACAATACGAGATGGATCTTCCCTCCAAAGTGTTAAAAGTAGGACCCAATTTAGAAATTTCCATCGGGAAATTTGCACTGCATTCGTTCAATTCGCTGGCAACTGAAATATTCAATGTTAGTTCCTACAAAGCTCGCAATGAAAATGATCCACTTGAACCAGGAACCATTGTTCTGAGAAAGGTCCAAGTGGATCGTTCGCTCGTTTTTGAAGAAGGGACAACAAAATTCCAACATGCAACATTTGCCTCAATTGTTGAGTTCTTACTTGTAAAAGATACAGGGGAATCCTTTCGGATTTTGGGTAAGTCTCATCCCATTAGAACAAATACAATCCCTTTTTCACCGAATGACAGTGAATCAGAAGAAACAATCGAGGCTAGCATCCGTTCGGCGATTGAAATAGGCCTACGCAAAATCGTTGCCTCAAAAGAAATTGGAAGCATTGAATCAAACCAAGTGATGTTCCAACAGAAAATTGAATAGTGGGATTAAAGATACCCGTCTTTTCTCAAATTGACAACCAACGTTTGGTATGTATTGAGTAGCACTTCTTCCTTATTCTTGGTGGGACCACCCGTAAATGGAAACACAAAGATCATGGGAAGCCACGATACTAAGGTAACGGTATCTTTTAATTCATAGGAATTCGATTTATTCCCTTTAGAAGCGGAAACTTTCAATTCAAATGTAACCGTTTGCCAAAATGGTATCACCGTCAATGATGATGCATTAAAAATTCTAGGAAGAGCAAGCCAAGGACTGGTATTGTCAAATCCAATCCCGTCAATCACCAATTGGGCTTCCTTTGGTCCTTCTACAATTTCACAACAGCCTGATTCAATCATTGCTTTATCAAACCAACTTTTATGAACTGCCGCCATAGCTACTGCATCGATACCTTGTGGAGCCTCATATTTCCAACGGCTGAATACTTTCACTTTCTCTTTTTTAAGATGAATGTATTCGTCTTGTTGCACCAAAGGTAATTTGTTTCCCTTAAAGGTGGCACAGCCGAATGCCAATATCACAATCATCGCATAGATACTCTTTTTAAATGTTTTCATTTTTATCTCACTTTAAAATTCAATAGACTAACTATCGAATCTCCATTCATATAGGGGGGGGGGTATAAAAATCAAATCTTTTTTCTTTTGGTTCTCTACTGGAATTCTTTTTTGTTTTTAGCTGCGAAAGAAGTAAGATGGGATTCAGATCGATTTGATGACCGAACCACTGGAACAGTAGATCAAAACTTGAGTTCCAATACTCTGGCCTTCGATACGATACATCGAATCAACAATCCGAAAGAAGTTTCATATTCATTCACGTCTGAACCAGGATATTCATCATACTTTTTGTAAAGTATGTATTGGAACAAAACTGTAAAGGATATACGAGTACACTCAAACGGCATGGGTCTAATGCGACATAAGATTGATTATGGGAAGTAACTCACTGCATCACGTAAGAATCTACTCGAAACCCTAGCCGTTGCATCATCTAAAAATCTACTCCAAATTTAGATAAGGAAACGATTCAATCATACAGACGAACCACCGATTCAAAAAAATGAACCCTAATCTCACATATCGAATCGTTTCATCCAAAGATTCTGCATCTCTACTCACCAATCTTCTAGCTCCTCGATTCCGTAATTGACTTTCTTTACCATTTTCAAGTTTGGCTGGGCGCTCTGGCCTATGGTAACATTGGTTTGAACCAAAGTAAGATTTGTTCAAGGATCGAATTCTAGAATCAGGAAGATTCCCATAAAAATTTCCGTTTTCCCTTTTTTATCATACATATGTTTTTTTTATTGCAAATGTTCAATAATCTGATGTCATTCTCTCTCAGTTGTGTAATACAGAACCATGTTCTCGTAACAATACAAAGTTTGAAACATACCGAATGAGGGAACAAATGACAACATCAGGTTTTAGAAATCCATCTGTTGTGGTGATCGGTGCTGGAATGACAGGCATTCTTCTAGCGATTGAATTAGAAAAAGCAGGGATCACCGACATTACCATTTTAGAAAAGAAACATGACTTAGGTGGGACATGGCGAGAGAACACCTATCCTGGTGTTGCCTGTGATATCCCGGCCCATATGTATACTTATAGTTTTGCGCCAAATCCTGAATGGAGCCATCGTTTTGCCCATGGTGACGAAATCCAAGCGTACTTCAAACGTGTGAGTGATGAATACAAAGTGACTCCCAAAATCCACTTCAACGAGGCAGTCACGGAAAGTTCTTATCAGAATGCAAAGTGGACCATCAAAACCTCAAAGGACAAAACCTATGTTTCTGATTTTCTCATTTCGGCAACAGGGATCCTGCACCATCCAGCCAAACCAAATATCCCTGGTCTCGAACGTTTCCAAGGAAAATGTTTCCATACAGCGGAATGGGACCATTCTGTTCCTCTCGAAGGGAAACGAATTGGAGTCATTGGAACAGGTTCCACAGCGGCACAAGTCATTCCGGAAGTGATGAAACTTGGCAAAAAAGTATCTGTATTCCAAAGGACTCCTCAGTGGATTGTAAAAGTACCCGATACAACCTACACAGAAGAAGACAAAAAAAAATGGAGGAAGGAACCGAATCTCTTAAAACGATTCCACAAATGGTATACATTTGCCGTCGAACAAACCTTTTCCAAAGCCGTGATCGGCAAAAAAATTCCTCATATGCTCATGAGTTTTTTATGCAAACGAAATCTTCGTACATCTGTAAAAGATCCTGAATTGAGAAAAAAACTAACACCCAACTATCGAGTTGGTTGCAAACGTGTGATTGTAAATTCTACTTTTTACGATGCCATCCAAAAACCTAACGCAGATCTGGTGACAGAAGGGATAGAAAAAATCACAGAAAAAGGTGTGGTGACAAAAGATGGTAAACTCCATGAATTGGATGTTTTAGTTCTCGCGACTGGATTCCACCCCTTTCATTTTATGCGTCCTATGAATTTAACCGGAGAAAATGGAATCTCCATCGAAACAGCCTGGAAAAAGAAGGTACAAGCATATCGATCACTATTTATCCCCCACTTCCCCAATTTTGTTTTAATGTTAGGACCGAACACCCCCATTGGAAATTTTTCTGTCATTGCAATGAGCGAAGTACAAACCAAATACGTCTTAAAGATCATTGAAGATTGGAGGAGAGGAAAATTCAACTCAATCCAAGCGACAGAGGAAGCCTTACATCGATTTGCAGCGTATTTGAAAAAAGGAATGGCTGGAACTGTTTGGCTCGGTGGTTGTCAAAGTTGGTATTTAGATCCTGATGGAGACCCTGCCATGTGGCCCTATACCTGGAAACAATGGGAAAAGGAAATGAAAACACCTGATTACAATGATTTTAGTCTCACCACCCAATAAATTATAATCCAAACCTAAACAACATTTTTGCCGGTAGTTTCGAAAGGAATTCCGGCCTTTTTGATTTTAGAATCGTAATATAAATTTTAAATATACTGAGAACCAATCATCATCGAAACGGTATGGTGAGTGAACGTTTTGAATTTAGAATTCAAATTTGATCTTCTGATTCGATCAAAAGGAAGTATGGATTTTTTTTGCCATCTAATCTTTGTATAATGGATTCTAAATCGGTAAGTTTGATGCCAACACAACCTGACGTAGGTTTGGTTTCCGCCCAAGGGTGAAGAAAAATCATACTCCCAAAACCGGGAATGCTTGGATTTGTATTATGTTCAATGACAATCAAAAGTTCGTAAATTGCAGAATTCCATAAGGGTGTCGCTCCTTTTTCCTTCTGGCGGATGAATTGATTGTAATGTTTTGAAGTGGTGACATCACTCCAATGGTCATTTTTTCGTATTTTAATATATTCTAAATTACGAATGGACTGGTTTCCTTTTCCCAAAACTCTTTTTATGGGAAAATCACCTTTTGGCGTGAACCCATCCCCTTCACGTTTTTTTTCCTTTTGGATGAGGCCACTTTTACCGAACCAAACAGGAATCGAAGAAAGGATGGTTTTCCACTCTCCCCCTTCCACAGAAAAAAAATGAAGTTTCCCTTGGGTTTCACCAGGTTTCCCTATGATGAGAAGGATTTGTTCGGATTGGTAAACATCGGGAACTTGGACAGATGGAGGGAAAACTTCCTTGGGAGAGGCGACTAAAAACGAAGGAAAACTCCCTGAAATCAGGAAAAAAAGGAAAAAATTGAGGTAAAAATGGAAATTGGAACGAAAAATGCTAGAAAATTTTAGGGAAATATCCAAGAATTTCGGAAAGGACGTGGATTTCAATTTGCTAAAAAGCAAGACCGCTCCCCCTGCTGGGCTCGAACCAGCGACCCAATGATTAACAGTCATTTGCTCTACCGACTGAGCTAAAGGGGAATCTCGAATCTGTGACCATGCTACGGAGAAAGGTCGCTAGGTCAACGAAAAAAATGTCTCATACCTACGGGAAATTTTGAAAAAATTCTAAAAATTCCCGTCACTTAGGCTGAAAAAATAGATGTTTCCAACTTAAGATTCCTTCATTGTGACATAATCCTCTCCGTTCCTGGTAGAGGAAAAAATAGAAATTTTATATGTTGTTTGAGATGGGGTTCTGGCATGAAGATTGAGAGGCATTTTACCAAAGGGAACAAGGGTTTATACCCAAATTTAACATGGGTTCGTAAGGACTCAAAGATTACCAATACCGATGGATCCGTTGTGTTTGAAGCAAACGGCGTCGAAGTTCCTGATTTTTGGTCGCAAGTGGCAACCGATATCCTCGCGCAAAAGTACTTCCGCAGAAAAGGTGTACCCAAGTATCTCAAAAAAGTATCCGAAAAAGGAATCCCTGAATGGTTACAACGTTCAGTTCCCGATGATGAAAAACTTGCCGCCCTCAATCCAGAAGACCGTTATGTAGGAGAATTGGATTCCAAACAAGTATTCCACCGATTGGCGGGATGTTGGACCTATTGGGGATACAAATACGGTTACTTTACGGAAGAAGACAGTGCCCGTGTTTTTTACGAAGAAGTCATCTTTATGCTCGCAAGTCAAATGGCAGCACCCAACTCCCCACAATGGTTCAACACAGGACTCCACTGGGCTTATGGTATTGATGGAAAATCACAAGGCCATTATTATGTAGATCCAAAATCGGGAAAATTAGTCAGATCCGCCTCTTCTTACGAACACCCACAACCTCATGCATGTTTCATCCAATCTGTCGATGATGACCTAGTGAATGAAGGTGGGATCATGGACCTTTGGGTCAGAGAAGCTCGCCTTTTCAAATACGGTTCTGGTACAGGAACCAATTTCTCCAATTTACGAGCTGCCAATGAATCTCTCTCTGGTGGTGGAAAAAGTTCAGGGCTCATGTCTTTCTTAAAAATTGGAGACCGTGCTGCAGGGGCCATCAAATCGGGTGGAACCACTCGACGTGCCGCAAAGATGGTTTGTCTCGATATGGACCACCCCGACATCGAAGAGTTTATCGATTGGAAAGTACAAGAAGAGAAAAAAGTAGCTTCCCTTGTGACTGGATCGATCTTAAACAACAGACTCTTAAACGATATTATGAGTGCTTGTGCTTCCGCCAAACAATCACTCGGTGAGGAAAAAGCATACGATCCAGCTGCCAATGTGGAACTCAAAAAAGCCATCCAAAAAGCAAGGAAGGCCTTTGTTCCAGACAACTACATCAAACGAGTGATCGACTTATCCAAACAAGGATACAAAGACCTACTCTTTGAAGAACTCACAACTGATTGGCAATCAGAAGCATACAATACTGTTTCTGGTCAAAATTCCAATAACTCAGTGCGAATCACAAATGAATTTATGGAAGCGGTGGAAAAAGACCTTCCCTTCCACCTCATCAATCGTACAGAAAAAGAAAATGCTCGCAAAGATGGTCGTGAACCCAAGGCAGCAAAAACGTTAAGGGCTCGTGACCTCTGGGAAAGGATTGCAAACGCTGCTTGGAACTCAGCTGACCCAGGAACACAATACCATAGTACCATCAACGAATGGCATACATGCCCTGAAGATGGCGCGATCAATGCATCCAATCCATGTTCGGAATACATGTTCCTAGACAACACGGCATGTAACTTGGCATCTGCAAACTTAGTAAAATTCTTAAAAGAAGATGGAACCTTTGATGTAGAGGGATACCGTTACTTAAACAAAATCTGGACCATCATCTTAGAAATCTCAGTTCTTATGGCGCAGTTCCCTTCCAAAGAAATTGCGGAACTTTCTTACAAGTTTAGAACGTTAGGACTCGGTTACGCAAACCTTGGTTCCCTTCTGATGATCATGGGAATTCCTTATGATTCACAAGAAGCGATGGCTGTCACTGGTGCGATTTCCTCCATCATGCATATGACAGCATATGCCACTTCAGCAGAAATGGCAAAAGAACTGGGACCATTTGCAGGATACGAAAAAAATAAAAACCATATGTTACGTGTGATTCGTAACCATAGACGTGCTGCTTATAATGCACCAAAAGAAGAATACGAAGGCCTCACCATCACTCCCGTGGGAATCAACCCTTCCTTCTTACCTTCATACCTACTCGAAGCAGCAAAAGAAGATTCTGACAGAGCATTGGAACTTGGAGAACAATATGGTTACCGCAATGCACAAGTCACTGTGATTGCTCCAACAGGAACCATTGGTCTTGTGATGGATTGTGATACAACCGGGATCGAACCTGACTTTGCTCTCGTGAAATACAAAAAATTGGCTGGTGGTGGTTACTTTAAAATCATCAACCAATCAGTTCCAGCAGCGCTGAAAAAACTTGGTTATAGCCAAGCAGAACAAGATGCGATAGTCAATTACTGCAAAGGCCATGCAACCTTTAATGGTGCTCCTGGGGTCAACACAGCTCGTTTGAAAGAAAAAGGATTCACAGAAGATGTTTTAGAAAAACTGGAAAAACAACTTCCATTTGTTTTCGACATCCAATTTGCTTTCAACAAATTCACATTAGGCGAAGATTTCCTTGCAAAAACATTGGGAATTGACCCTTCCCTTTACAACTCAATGGGATTCAATTTATTAGAGACCTTGGGATTTTCTGCAGATGAAATAACACAAGCAAATGATTATGTTTGTGGGACAATGACCATCGAAAATGCTCCTTTTATCAAAGAGAAGGATTTGCCAGTTTTTGATTGTGCCAACAAATGTGGGAAATACGGAAAACGATTTTTATCTTATCAATCACACATCCGAATTATGGCGGCGGCTCAACCATTCATTTCGGGTGCCATTTCCAAAACAATCAACCTTCCAGAAGAGGCAACCATTGAAGATGTGAAAAACGCATATCTCATGTCCTGGAAGGTAATGATCAAAGCAAACGCTCTCTACCGAGACGGATCAAAACTTTCCCAACCACTCAACTCCGTATTCCAGTTGTTAAGTGCTGTTGGTGAGGATGAAGAAGAATTACAAACGTCTTCTGCTCCGAAAACGGTAACAGAAGTTGCTGAAAAACTAGTGTATAAATACATTTCGGAAAGAAGGAAACTCCCTCACCGACGTGCAGGATACACTCAAAAAGCGATGGTGGGTGGTCACAAAGTATACCTCCGAACTGGCGAATACGAAGATGGCCAACTAGGTGAAATCTTTATCGATATGCATAAAGAAGGAGCTGCTTTTAGGTCCCTTATGAATGCTTTTGCGATCGCAGTTTCACTTGGATTACAACACGGCGTTCCTTTGGAAGAGTTTGTGGAAGCATTTACCTTCTTCAAATTTGAACCAAACGGAATGGTGTCTGGCAACCCTCACATCAAAATGTCCACGTCTGTGATTGACTACATCTTTAGAGAACTTGCGATCACTTATCTTGGTCGATACGACTTGGCACAAGTATCACCTGATGATTTGAGAACTGATGAAGTGGGAAGGAAAGCAGAACCGGCGAAAGATAACGTGGGAAAGTTGGAAAGTAGCGGACCTCGTACTCCGCTACCTGTCAATGCAATCTCTATGAAATCAGTCCTTGAAGATAAACAAGAAGTAGTAGTGGCGGTTGCGGGACAATCAACACAACCAACGCAAGCGCAATCAGCGGCGGCAACTCTGAAAATCATCGCAGAAGCAAGGACCAAGGGATATACAGGAGATTCCTGTACGGAATGCGGATCTTTCCAAATGGTGAGAAATGGAGCATGCCTCAAGTGTATCTCTTGTGGCTCCACAACAGGTTGTTCCTAAAGAAACAGCAAAACCTCTAGTGGAAAATACAAAACACTAGAGGGATTTGTATCCAAAACATCGTCCTTTTTAACAGGAAAAGGTGCTAAAAAGGACTGTTCAAACAGTCCTTTTTTTTTCTAACGAAATTCAATCACAAATCTGAAATCCAGTTTTTATGATCATCGATAACGAAAGTAACTAACATCCATTAAAAATCGATGTTAGTCACGAATGAATTCGCGATGAGAATCGTGTTATGGGGTTGGTGCAGGTTCAATCGAACCTTCTTCTGATTTGGGAAGCCCACCACCTAACTGGTTTAGGTTGGGTAGATCCACCTTGGGAGAAGCAATTGTACCACGTAGAGGAATACAAGTTTTTCCACCTTCTTGGGGTAATAATGCAACCATTCCTACTAAATCTTGACGTTCCAATGCAAACTTATCTGTGAAAGAAAAACACAATTTCAAATCCAATTGTGAAAAAGAAAGAGTATCCGATAACCGAACCACTCCCTGGAATTGGAATTTTGCAATATTCGAATCCAAACTTCCTCTTTCGATGAGTAGTTTTCCAGAACGAATTTTAAATAGTAAATTTGCCTTTTTGATATCAGTTCCTTTTAATGTCCCCAAAAAAGGTATGTCCATGGATTCTTTGATTTTCCCGCCAGATAGAGAGATTTCTCCTTCTCCATTCCATTTCGTAATCTTTTCGTCTAACGGAGACAAACGAATTGGTAAATCAAGGGTTTGAATTCCAATCGAAATGTCACTTCCTTCATAACTAAAATATCCAACATTTACATCTCCTTCCAAACGGGATTGTAACAATCCCAAGAGTGAAATTCCAAGACTTACTTCTTCTGCTTTTAAAGAAGTTCCAGTAGGAAAACTGACGACAAAACTATCAAAGGACTTACGTCCAATCATAGGGAAATGAATTTCCTTTGCGTCCATAAAAATTCCAGTTTCTTTGCCCGTTTTAATGAGAAGAGAACGAACTATTTCATTGAGTGGAAAAATAAAAATAGTGAAAACAAAAAAAGAGACGATAGAAATGGTGATTAAAATTAAAATTTCTTTTCGATTAACCTTAGTATGTTCCTCATCAGAATCTTCTTCAAATAATTCGTTATCTTCTTCAAGAAGAGATTCTTGAACAATCAAATCTTCTTCTAAATCAAAATCTTCCTCTAAATCGTTTTCTTTTGCCATTTATTTACCCTTCGACAAACGACTATAAGATGAAACTTTAAGATTCACATCATAGATCTCTTTTTCAGCAAATGGTTTTCGAAAACTTAGGAGATCAACCTTTGCTTGGATTTGTTTGTTTTTTTCGATATCATATACAAGTTTGATAATGTCTTGTAACAAAACTGATCGAAAAGAAACGTCAATTGTGATTTTGTTATAATCCTTTTGAATGACGTTACTTGTATCCTTCATGGTTTGGACTTTGTCTTTTAAATTATATCGCACCAAAATCTGATCGAGTTTGGAATACATCACGCTGACATCTTCTTCACTACCACCCGACTGTAAACCTCGCAAATAATTGTATTCGCGAATCACACGATCAAGTTCACCCGCCTGTGATCTTGTTTCAAATATTTCTTCGGATAGATTATTTCTTAGATCAGATAACAATGTCACAATTGTATAAATGCCAAGAAGAGAGACAAAACTGATAAGTCCAATCACAAGGACCCGTTCTCTATCGTTCAAACGATCAAACATTATGGTTCATCCTTAGGTGTCACAACATCCATTTTGATTTTAAAACTAACCTTATACTTATTTACTCCTGTAATGAGTCGTTTGTTTTGAATTTGGATATTTGTAAATTTTTCGGATTTTTCTAGGGCGGATTGGATGGTTCCAATTTCTCCAAATTCATTGACCCTTCCATAAATTTGAATTTCCTTCTCTTCAAAATTAAATTGATCCAAAATGAAAGGTAATACTTCAGGAGATGGAAATTGTTCAGTTGCTTCATTCAAAACATCCAAAACACTCTCTTGGGATAAAAATAAGCGATAAATTTCTGTTTTTTTACGTTCAGCTTTCAATTTATTGTTAGCTGCAAAAACAGGATCTTCATCTTCACCTAACTCCCCACCAATTCCATTTTTATACTTTTCCATTAATATCTGTTTGCCTGCGGCAATTTTACGTTTATCTAAAATAATCCCGATGAGAAAAACACCAAATAACAAAACTAAGGAAATGCTGACTAAGATGATATGTGGTTTGAACGCTGAAAGTTTAAACCGGTTTGTGTGTATTTTTTTAGCAAATCCAGTTTCTAAAAAATTGACTCGGCTTCGTGATTCAAAATGAACACCAGTCGCGACTGCCGTCACAAAACTCGGATCATTGATTCCTAAAAATTCATACCGACCTGTTTTGATCCCTAATTTTTCTTCTAAAAAGGCTGTAAGGCCAGGGTAGAGACTTGCACCACCAGAAAGTAGAATCAAACTTGGTCGTTCTTGTTCCGGTAATGAAAAAATACTATTTTCAACTTCATGTATAATTTGGTCTAATTTGGCTAAAATAAATTTCTTAAGTGACTTAAATTGTGTCAGATTGATATGAAATTGATTTAAAAATTTTGTTTCTTCCGATTTCTCAATTGTATCATATAAAAAACCAACTGGCAAAGATTCTTTCACAAGCCTTGCTTCGTCCATATCTATCCTAAGTATGTTTGCAATTTCGGAAGTAACCTCTTCTCCACCAATATAAATTTGGCGAGTGTGTCTTAGTTTCCCATCGTACAAAATATTTAATATGCTATACCTACCACCTAAATCGAGTTGTAAGATAGTTTTATCACCAACTAACAATGGGTAATTTTTTGTGATTAACGCCGAAAGCACAAATGAGTCCAATGACAAACAACTTAAAGTTAGATCCCCTTTCGCAAATGGTTTTAAAGCACGAAATAATTCGGAATGGTGAACATTAAAGGTGATGACATCTGAATTTTCTTTTCCAGTTCTCCAGGTTTTCCCGATGACTTCCAATTCTTCCATGGGATATGGAACTAAATTTTCGACTTCAAAAGGTAAAACTTCCTGGATGGCTTTTTCAGAAACAAGAGGAACTGTAATATCGCGTACAAATAAATTATGAATTCCTAAATTAATGAGAAATCGATTTTCTTCGGGGAAAAAACTTTGGATGAATCGAATGATATTGTATTCAAAAGGATCTCCTTCATTTTCTTCAAGTTCCACGATTGGTAAACTTTCTGTCCGAAGGATCACTACTTTGCCTAAAACTTTCTTAAATAATACTCCCTTCAAAAATGTGGAGCCGTAATCGATTGCAAGATACTGGTCAAATGATAACATAATTAATCTTCTGTGTAGTATAACATCTGGTTGTTGGTAAGATCAAATAAACCTGTTACCTTACGAACCACTTTATCCTTAATGATCCCTACTCCCGTTATTTTGTAAACTTCACCTTTTGTTTTGATCCGACCACCAGAAACATCAGTTCCTTCTCCAGCCAATTCCTTATATAAGGTTAGGTCTCCTGTGGTTTTCACTTGGAACTCCGGTTCTGTCTCCAGATCTTTCAATTCTTTAATATAGCCTCCTTTCTGCAACTTGAGTTTCAAAATTTTCATGGCGGCTTGTTTGGTCATAAAATCGGAAAGGGAAATGAGGACAAAATAAGGTGCTGTATTGATATTGATTCGGTCATCATAGGAATCCCCCGCGGGCAAATAGGCGGTGATATTATTGGAGAGCACATAATCTTTATCGGAACGTAGCGCCCTTTCCTCTTCTGTCATAAAGTCTTTTGAATTATTTTTGTCGTAATCTTTGGGTTTTAAACTCTCATACACCGTCGCCCGATCAAATCCCTTTACGTTCAAAAGTTCTGAAAGGGAGTAAAAAGGTGCATTTTTGATTTTTCTGGGAGGAGTCAAACGATTGTAATAATACTGCTCCGCACCACCACCCGTTTCCTGATGGTTTTCATCGATCCAATCCAAAATCGGAAAGATCATCTCACGTTTGAGCCCAAATTGATAAAATAATCTCGTGACCATTTCAATTGTCCTTTGGTTCGGTTGGTCATCATAAATTTTCACAAGCGAATTGATATTGATTTTACCATCTTCAGGACTCATGGTATAATAGATCACACCACCTCCGAGGGGGATGGGAGGTGGATCCATCGCGAGGCCTGATTGGTACAATACCTCTTCTGGGATTTTTTTTAGAGCACCAACGGCACCCATAAATCCAGCCTTAGCCAACATATGGGCCCGAAAACCATCTGCTTGTGCCCTTGCTACGCGGTATTCAGTTGCCGCATCCTCAAAAAATTTGGACGCAGTAAAAAGGGATGCAGTTCCTATCGCCATCACGAGGAGATAGACCATAAATCCTTTTTTGAATTGTTTATTTGTAAAGAATGACCGGATGCGCAAGCGATTCATATTTAACAAAGGCACTCCCTACTAAAGATATAATTTCAAACCGAATCAGACGTGGGATTTTTTTTGTGGTCCGAGAGTTCCAATCATCGACCCATTTATCTCCCCTTTCAGAAAATTTCATTTGAAAACTTTTTACATTTTCGAGTAATACGTGTTCAACGCCACCTTGGGTGGGAAATGTATCAATCATTTCATCTTCTCGGCGGATCAGATAGGATAAACCATCCATTTTAGGGTTAGGCATTTTTCGTAAATAAAAAGATACTTCTCTTACAGAGGCTTGTCCCTCTTCTTCGGAATTGGGATTGGACGTCGCAAATACAATCCTGTCATTCCTTGACCCAGTCACTCCCTCTTGTTTTCCTACAAATAAAATTCGTTTTTGGTTATCGATAAAATAAGTACGAGATAGTGTCCCGCGGATATTTTCCATTGCATATAAAATATCTTTCCTGTTGGCACCTTTGTTCGAAGCACCTTTTTTAGAGATTTTATTGGCAGTATAAAAAACAGAAAAAATGCCAGTAAAGATAACCGCCATAATCATCACAACAATCGAAATTTCAACTAAGGTAAACCCTTTTCGAACTTTCAAGCTTTTAAGAAAGTGAGATGTGCGAGACCAAACTTTCATTAGTATTTCGTACTCCGGAAAGTTTCAACAGTATAGGTTTCTTTTTTATTCCCATCCATATAAAAAATGGACACTTTCACCCGGAATACCTTTAGAACTCCCCCAGTTTCAAAACTTTTTTTCTGTCCCCTTTTTTTCATTAAGTCACTGAGTCCCACATCCTTGTCACCTAACATATCTTTCGGTGCTTTTTTACGTAGTTCTTCTGCATTGGGACCACCAGCCAGTTTGAGTAGATCCATTTCCTCTTCTTTGATTTCTGTTTCAAATGTATATCCAGGAAACGCATCAATGGATCCGCGTGATGTATCCGTTTGCATCGTAGTAGAGGAGTCCACTTGGGCCATTTTGATTTTTGCCAAGTGAACCGCATTGGAAAGTAAAACAGCTTTTTTTTGGTAAGAGATTCCCTCAGCGATCATCGAATAGGTATAGGTCATGACCATCGCGGCCATAGCCATCGCAATTGTGACTTCAAATAATGTGAAGGCTGACCTTTTGGGATTAACGAGGTTGTGTTTTTGCATTGGGGTCAATTTGTTCATCTCGTTCATCCAATCCGTAAGAAATCTTTTGGATTGAATTTGTTTCTGGCTCTGGAAAAAATTCGAATTTGTGGATTTTAATTTTCCCACCATAACGATAAATTTGAATGGTCCGTTTGATTTCCGTATCGGAACCAACATACAAAAACATATCCGTTGTTGTGCCTTGAGGAGTGAAGATAATTCGAATTTTACCTTCATTCCTTGGTTTCCCACCTAAGTCCCGTACGCTTGTAATTTTGGAATAAAACGGAAGGGTAACCTTTTTTAAAATCGGTTCTTCCTCGAGTCCCCCTTCTTCTCGTTTCAGTAAAAAAAACTGGTATTCCCTTTTTTCAAAATCATAAACAAAGAGAACAGCTTGGTTTGTGAGTTGGGCTTTGTTATAACCAAACTTAAAGGATTCTTGTAATTTGACAGAGATATCTTCGGTGGAAGGGATGATGAGGTTTCGAAGCGAACCTCCCACAATCACCATGAGAAGTCCTAAGATAGAAATCACAACGACGATCTCAATGAGAGTGAGACCGTCGCGAAATTTTCTTTTCCTAAACGGAAATCGTTTTTTAACGGAAAGCGGCTGGGTAATCATCAGGAGATAGGATATTAAAATCTTTATTTTTTCCGTCTCCACCTTCTTTTTTATCTTCACCTAAAGTATAAATTTGAGGAACCGCTCCTTCAAACTTTAACACATACGGTGTTTTCCATGGGTCTTTTAAAACTGCCTTTTCGCGAATGATTGGTTCATAATCATCACCGATTTTGTCATCGTCCGGCTTTTCAATCAACGCTTGTAAACCTTGTTCTTCTGATGGATATTTATCATAAACTTCCAAATATCGTTCCAATGCGGTTTTTAAAACGGCACTGTCATTTTTCAGTTTCAATTTTTTTTCCCCTTCTCCTCGGTTTCCAATACTCGAGTAAAGAATGGCCATAAGTGATCCTAAAATGAGCATCACGACAGTAATCTCAATTAGAGTTAATCCCTCACGGATCTTTCTGTTGTTTCCTTTGATTTTCATGAACTCTACATCCCCTGGATTTCTTGAGTTAGTTTGTACATTGGCGTCATAATTGCCGCCATAATGGTAAAAATAATTCCACCCATTACTATGATCATCATAGGTTCTAATGATTGGGTCAAAGATTTTATTGCTGTATCCACCTCAGATTCGTAGATTTCTGAGAGTTTATTCATCATTTCTGGGACTTTATCGGAGGCTTCCCCGGCACTGAGCATCCCAAGGACCATCTGCGGAAGGACTTGGCTTCCTTGTAAGGAGTCGGAAAGTTTTCCCCCTTCCTTGATTTTGATGATCGCTGCATCAATCTCTTCCTTAAAAACCGTATGTCCCACAACATCCGAAACAATATTTAATGAAACAATGAGAGGCACACGGTTCAGAAGTAAAATGGACAGGTTTCTTGCAAAATTGGAAACTAAAATTTTACGAAGTAATGTCCCGATCACAGGGAGTCTTAGTAAAAATGTATCCCAAACTTTTTTTCCATCCTCTGAACTTTTCCATTTCAAAAAACTTAAAAAACTACCAGCGATGAATGCCAAAATAAAATACCAATAATTGGTGAGAACATAGGACAAAAAAATCACAGCTCGTGTGAGGAGTGGGAGTTTGGCATCAAAGGATGCAAACAACTGTTCAATTTGTGGGATCACCACCACAAGTAAAAAGATGGATACACCAAGAGACAATAAACCCATAATCATGGGGTAAATCATTGCCACCTGCACCTTTGATTTTAGTTCCGATGATTTTTCTTCCAGCTCCGCTAACCGGTGCAAGGTGTTTTCGTAATTTCCTGTCGATTCACCGACGGATATCAAACTTGGGTATTGGTCGGGAAACACAGTTTTGTGTTTTTTCATGGATTCAGAAAGACTCATTCCTTCTGTAATGTCTGCCCGCATTTCAATCAGAACTTTTTTGAAGTAAATATTCTCCACTTGGTCAATGATGGAAAGTAAACACTTATCCAGTGGGATTCCAGCTCCAATGAGAGTCCCTAATTGTTTACAAAAAAGACCAACATCCTTTCTTGGAATTCGATACAAAAGTTTTGATAAAAAAGGAAACAATTCCCTTTCTTCTTTTTCTCTATCTTCTTGAATGGATCTTACGTATAAACCTTTCGCTTTTAGTTTGTTCCGTGCTGCTTGCAAATTCACAGCATCAATGATGTTTTTTTCTTCTTTTCCCTTTTTATTAAAGGCAACGTAGGTATAAAGTGGCATAAACTTAAGATACCCGAAGGACTTCTTCAGGAGTTGTCACTCCCTCGATCACTTTGTACTTACCATATTCTTGAAGGACAGATAGTCCATTTTTAACGGCAAGTTCTTTGATGCGATTGGCATCGGCACCTTGTAAAATAGCGCGTTTGATTTCATCGTTCATGGTAAGGAGTTCGTATAGACCAGTTCGTCCCTTGTAACCTGAATTGAGACAAGAGCTACAACCTTTCCCGCGGTACAAAACCCCATTTTTTAGTTCTTTTCTTTGGATTCCAAGTCCCGCCAAATCTTTGTCAGTTGGTTTGTAGGAAGTTTTACAATCCTTACAAATCACACGAACAAGCCTTTGTGCCATAAAACCTAATACAGAACTCGTGATGAGATATGGTTCAATACCCATATCCACAAGCCTTGTCACTGCTGAGGATGCGTCATTGGTGTGTAAGGTTGAAAATACCAAGTGACCTGTTAGGGAAGCTTGGATGGCAATCCTTGCTGTTTCCTCATCCCGGATCTCCCCCACCATTACTACGTCCGGATCTTGTCGTAAAATGGAACGAAGTCCTGCTGCAAATGTAAGTCCAATTTTATCGTTCATCTGCATTTGGGAAATTCCATCCATTTGGTATTCCACTGGATCTTCACAGGTGATGATATTTCGTTCTTCTGTATTGATCTCAGATAAAGCAGAATAGAGAGTGGTTGATTTACCAGATCCCGTAGGACCCGTCACAAGTATGATTCCGTATGGTTTATAAATGAGTTCTTTGAATTCTTTTAAGATTTGAGGGTTAAAACCCATCGTATCAATGGAATACTTTTGGTCCGTTTTATTCAAAATCCTCATTACAATTCGTTCGCCGAATTGGCATGGGATGATGGAAACCCTGACATCCACGTCTTTACCAGCTAATCTTAGTTTAATTCTACCATCTTGCGGGAGCCTATTTTCCGCAATATTGAGATTCGACATAATTTTAATACGAGTGGAAATTCCCGCCAAATAGGACTTAGGTGGATTTAAAACTTTTTGTAACACACCGTCCACACGATACCGAACGATGACAGATTTTTCAAATGGTTCGATGTGGATATCGGAAGCGCGCTCGGACACAGCCTGGGATAAAATCACATTCACCATCTTGATGATGGGTGCTTCGTTAGAGAGATCGAGTGCGTCGGATTCGAAGGCATCGGAGAGATCTCCGAAACTTCCATCCATCTCATCCATCATTTCTTTTGCTTCTGCAGTTGTTTTATCAAACTGAGAATGGACGATGCGCATGATTTCGTTCTCGGTTGCGAGAACAAATTGAATTTCGTATCCTTTTAAGAAGGATCGCATATCATCCATCGGATGGAGGTCCGTTGGATCACTTGTGGCGACAAAAACTTTTTTTCCTTTGACTAGGAAGGGAACAATTTTGGAACGTTGGACTAGTTTCAAAGGGATCTTACTAAAGATCTCATCACTGGCAACAAACTCAAGTTTGTCGTAAAATTCCATTCTATGGAGTTTTGCCAGTGCCTTTAAAATGTCTGTTTCGGATGCGAGTCCTTTTTTTTGGATGATATGAGTGAGTGGAAGATTTGTTTTTTCCTGTTGTTTGGAAATATCCTCTAAATCCTTAATGGTAAGGATTCCATCTTCTAAAAGAATCTGCCCTAAACTTTTTCTCATCTCAGTTTCTTTTCTCGTTCATCCACCATCCTTTCTTGTTCATTTTTCTTTTGGATGGTCATTCGATCCGATTTATCCCGATCGTCCAGAATGTGCGGTGTTAAAAACACCATCAAATTGGTTTTGCGATTTTGGTTTGTGGTACGACGAAACAAAGTCCCAAGGAGGGGAATCTCCCCTAAAATGGGGATCTTTTGCACTTTCTTTTGTTTGTCATTGGAGAGGAGTCCTCCTATCACAATGGTTTGGATATTATCCACAACGATGGTTGTTTTGATATCACGTTTATTAAACGTTGGGTTTCCACCAGTGGCTTCCGATGAAATCCCCGCGACGTTTTTGATTTCTTGGTACAAATCGAGAGTGATGCGGTTGTTTTTATTGATATGTGGGGTAAACTTTAGTTTAATCCCTGTTGGACGGTATTCAAAGTTGGCTACCGTTACCGCGTTGTCTCCACCAAGACCCGCATTTCGATTTTGGGTACGAACGGGAACGTCTTGACCCACATTGATTTCTGCCTCTTGGTTGTCCAAGGTCAAAATTTGCGGAGCCGACAATACATTGAAGTTTTCATTGGTAGAGTTTGCATTCAAAATACCAATGATTTGTTGCCCACCACGGCGGATGAATCCAAGTGAAAAACCAGATAGTGTGTTCACATTGGTAGGACGACCATTTTTATCGATCACTCCCCCTTGTGCCGCAAGACCTGTGTTAAACTGTCCATAGGCAAGCTCTTGGTAACGCCAATCGATACCAAAATCATTTAAATCAGTCGAACTAAGCTCCACAATGAGAACTTCGAGTAACACCTGTTTTCTCGGTGTATCTAGAATTTTGATGATTTTTTTAATTTCTTCCCATTCTTGTGGCGTGGCTGTTACAATGAGTGAATTCGATTCTTTATGGGCCACTGCTTTGATTTTATCTTGTTTGCCTGGAACCTTGGGTGCTTGGGCAGTTGGCTGTGGTGGAGGGGCAGGTTTTCCATCAGCCCCCGCTTCACCAGGTGCACCTTGAGTCGTCGGAGCGACAGGCGCATCAGGCATATCCAATTTCACAAGGATGGCTGCGAGTTTTTCTGCTTCATTGTATTCCAAAGTATAAATATGGATGTCACCAGCCGAAGAAATGGACCCGGGTCCATCTGCTCTTACATCCAAATTATCAACTAACTTGAGTAATTTGTTGATATCTGCTGTGGAACCAGAAAAAATCAATGTGTTTTGGTTTTTAGGAATGATGATATCGGTATCGGGAGACGTGACACGTTTCAAGATGGGCTCAAGTTCAATGGCATTCGAAAACTCTAGTGGAACAATCTGAGTGATAGTTTTGTTTAAGGCAACTTCCGAATCAGAGACTGGATCCTTTCCGATCCGAACAATTTGTGACTTAGCGAGTGCGTCTTTGATTTTGACAACTTTAATGAGGTCATTTTCTTCGATGAGTCCAAACCCTTGGGTTTCCAAAACCGACTTCATAAATCCAAAGGCATCTTCAATCCGAACTCGTTTTTGAGAAATGATTGTGATCTTTTTGCCTTTCACCGCATCATCGATCAGAATATTTTTTTTGATGATGGCACTCATTCCCATAAGGAAGTCTTTGAGTTCTGTATCCCTCCAATCCGCAGTGAAACTAGCTGGTTCTTGTGAGGTTTTTGCTTTCGGTTTCCCTTTCTCTTGTGAAAAGTTGGGGGTTACAATTAAGTAAAGGCAAATACAAAGTACAACTGAGGGAAGTCGATTTCTCATTTTAATTCCGAATGATAAATTCATATGTGATAATTTTGCCTTGTCGTTCTAAATCCACTGTAATTTTCGGAGCCTGTTTGATCGAACCCCAAATTTCCAACATTTTCTCTGTTTCATTGAGTGGCATTCCATTCACACGTTTGATGATATCACCACCACGTGCTCCGAGAGAATAAAAGACATGGTCTTTTGCCACTTGATAGATTTTGTAACCCTCGATCTTTCCGTCTACTAAATGAGGGCCAAACCTTGCATTTTTGTAGATTGTATTCGGGTCTTTTAATTTCCGATTCACGTCTTCCCGGGAAAGGACTTTTTGGATGGTTTGGCTGGAAGGACCTAAATTGGAGACTGCTTCTGCATCTTTTGGTCGGATCCGCTCTTTGGCCTGGGCCGGGGTTTCACCAATATTGACTCGAAGGCTTAAGCCCCCTTTTTTTAAGACCACGTAATGTTGTTCAATGGATTGGACTTTGTAGCCACCCACCATTTCTCCCACTCCGTATTCTTCAGAGTCATTGTTTTGTTTTTCTCTGATGGTGACCCGGGCAAAGGACCAGTGGCCAGACAAAGTACCCGTCACAAGCATTTGGTCATCGTCTCCATTGTCTTGGCCAATTTCAGGATCAAGTGGGGAACCGTCGGCCCCACGTTTGGTCGCGTCATTGGGATCATACACCTGTCCGCGGATGAGATTGCCTGTGACAATGTCCTCATATGTACTCACAGCCAAAATGACTTCTTGTCTTGTTTGTTTGGGGCGGACTTGGCTTCCCACATTCATTCCTGTTTCTGTAGAAAAAAGAAGTAGGAGGACCAATTTTAAGAGATACGCCAAAGAAAAGGAAAATAATAAAACGACCGGAATCAATGTCAAAAACTGACTCGATTGGATTCTTTGAAGGATTAGATTCATGCTCCCCACAAATCGGAGAAAAACTCCGATTACATTCCGGCTACTTCAGATTTGGGAAGTTTTGTGACATGTTTTTCAGTCATGCCAAGTGCCGATTCCGGGTTCATGATTTTTCCGTTTCGAAACACTTCAAAATGCAAATGAGCCCCTGTTGCGGTTCCTGTCCTGCCGACAAGTGCCACCACACGCCCCATCTTCACCGTTTCCCCAACCTCAACTAAAATCTGTGAACAATGGGCGTAAACTGTTTTATACCCATTTTTGTGTTGGATGGTGACGGAATTTCCATACCCACCATTCCGGCCAGTAAAGACAACTTCCCCATCGGCTGCTGAGAGAACAGGTGCCCCTACTTTTGCGGCAAGGTCAAGACCTGAATGGTAGACACGGTTGTATTTGTTGAACGGATCCACACGTCGGCCAAATCGAGAGGTCACACGGCTTTGCGGGACAGGTAGGATAAAAACTTTTTTTAAGACAACACGAGAGGAGGAAGCATTTTTCACTTGTACGGGAACTTCCAATACCTGACCAATTTTCAATTGGTCACTCGTGAGGGAATTTGCTTTTTTCAGTCTGGCGACATCAATGGAAAAGGAACGAGCGATTTTGGAAAGATTGTCTTTTTTTTGGACTGTGTATTTTTTCACAACGATCCCTGATTCATGGACCACTGTATTACTCACAACAGGAGAGACATCAATGTATTTGGGAAGGCCAAGGGATGCAAGTTCCACCTCTTCTTCTTCTGTTTGGTTCACTCCGACAGAAAATAATCTATGGATTTCTTGTTCTTGGGATTGGTTACTAAAAATACGAAACACAGTAGAATCGCCAGTAGGAAGGCTTTCATTGATCTCTTGTTGGAGTTTCTGGAAAGGATTGGCCATAAGCCCTGATCCAGACAGTGCAAACAAAAGAACAGTGATGAATGGAATTGCCTTCACAGATATTCTATCGGGCACTCGAAGGAGGATTCTTGAACAAGAAACAAAGAAAGCTGGAAAATGAAAATAATACGACAATGAGAGCATCCCAAACCTTTATTTCTTTGTTTTTTTGGCATTTTGTTCGACTTGGGAAAACTTTTGGTTCACCCACTCTTCCACGTCAGCCAATTCATATTCTCTTTTTTTGACATCATCATTGATGATGTAATCTGCCAGTTTCCCTACCGATGACTCACGTGTGTCTTGGATCGGGTATACTTTTAATTTCAAAAGAGAGGGAGTTGATTCGATGTAGATTTTAACGAGGGTTCCTTTCTTCCAAACTTCTGTTTGGGAGAATTTGATTTCCTCACGTAGCGCATACGTTTTCCCATCATAGTATTCGTTGATTTCCCTTAATCTTTCTTTTTTGATCAATCGTTGTGAACATTGGCTGAACACAAGGACTAGAACGAGGGGGATTACACGAATGATACTACAAACCAAAGCAAACTCTCAGGAAAAGTCACCATGATGCCTTAATTATGAAAAGTCTTTTTTATTTTTTGAACCAAAAGCGATCCAATCGAACCTACCTCAGATGTGAGCCCCCCCAAACGAGCAGAAGTTGGAAGTTTGATGTATGAATGGAATGGGACAAAAGAAATCCAAGTGGAGGTGGGAATCCGAAGGGGATTTCCCCATTTCCAAATTTTAGGCAATGTCCCACAAGAAGCAAAGGAAGCTCGAGACCGCATCCGATTGGCTTTAGATGCCTCTCATTTCGATTTTCCGATGGAAACCATCATCATCAATGTCAAACCCTCCCATATCCAAAAGAAGAAGGTATCCTTGGACCTGGCAATGGCTGTGGGAATCTTACAGGCGACGGATCAAATCAAACGACCCAATCGAAGGATTGTGTATTTGGGAAATCTCGGCCTCGATGGAAGCCTTGTGGGGGGAAAGGAGCTCCTTCCCTTCCTCTGGCAAAAGGCGGAAAAGAAAGACCAAGTCTATTGCCTTCCCGATTCGTTACGAAACGAATCCTTACCTGATGGAGAATATTATTTTCTCACCGACTTACAAGAATTAGAGAGTCTGAGTCAAAAACCACCGGATGTTCAGAAAAAAACATACACAATGGAAAACCCAGTTTGGGAAGAAGTGTATCTCGATCCTTTTCAGATGAATGCCTTCCAAGGCCTTCTTTATGCCTTGCTTGGGAACCACCACAGTCTCTTACTGGGAAGTCCTGGTGTTGGAAAGACCATGTTACACCGATTACTCGAACCACTCCTTCCTCCGAAACTAACTGGGGAACAATCAAATCTGGGGATTTGGCGGGCAAACGGAGAGTTTGAAGTTCCTACAAATAAAAGACCTTTTCGTAGTCCCCATCATTCCACAACAGAGGTAGGACTTTTAGGTGGAGGTCTCCCCTACCAACCTGGAGAAATCACACGAGCAGAGGGAGGGATTTTGTTTCTGGATGAAGCTCTTGAATTCAAGGATCGAATTTTAGAAAGTTTACGAATGCCGATGGAAGATTCTTATTTGGAAATCACTCGTCTGAATGAAGTCACAAAAATGAAAACCGATTTCACTTTGTTTTTATCTTCCAATCCGTGCCCATGTGGCAATTACCAAAGTCAGAACCACTGCCATTGTTCCTTACAAAAGATCCGATTGTATTTACAAAAAATCAGCGGAGCCTTTTTGGATCGGATCACTATCTTCCAAACTTTGTTTGTTTCGAACGTAGAGCGAAACATTCGTTTGGAGGAAGAAAAACTAAAACGGATTGTGAATGAAAGATTTGATTTTAAAAAAAATAGAATCAATTCGAATGAGGAAACTAAAAAAATATTACAACAATTAGATATAAGTAAAGAAACCAAACATTTATCCCTACGAAAGAAAAAACAAATTGTTTCTCTCGCAAGGACCATTGCTGATTGGAACCTCTCCCCTAGAACAAAGGAAGTACATATTCAAGAGGCTTTGGATTATTCCTTGGGATACCAGTGGATCTATAGCCTAGGTTGATTATTTGGAAATAAAATGTGAAATTTCCATGGCGATTTTATTGATCGCATAATCCATATAGGCAGGGTCATCGATTTTTTTCTTATAGGTATCGAATTTTTTTTGGATTGTGGATGCCATTCCTCTTTTGCGTAAGAGTACTGGATCGGGTCCAAATTCATCGGTCTCTGCTAAATTCCCAAATACACTAAATTGACTCATGTGGTTACTTCCTTGTAACAATCAAACTCTCATCCTTGAGAGCGTTTCCCTTATGGGATACAGAACCAATCGGCCCAGTACAAAATTCCCTTGATGAAGTATTTAGAAGATTGACGAATAAAAACGCACTTCCTTTTTTTCGGTGATATGGATCAAATTAAAGCTAGGTGTTAGGTGGTAAAAGGCGGGTATTTCTTGTAATAAATAGAGATATACCTTCCTCATTCGGGCACGTTTTGTCGCATGAAGGCATTCCTTTGGATGGAATCCAAATCTCTCATTCCAGGTTTTGACTTCCGAACAATGAAGGGTATCGTTCTTTATACTGATTATGTCAATTTCACCGATTTTTTTTCGGTAATTCGAAAAGAGAATGGTGTGTTCAAGGGACTGTAAATAAAAACTCGCAAACTCTTCCCCCTTTTTTCCAATCGTTCCCTTTTTCAAATTGAGCTCACTCCAACGGATTAGAATCGATCGAAAAAAAAAGAGAACACAATCTGACCCTTTGGATCTAAGATTCCTTTGGCCTAGAGAATTCTTGAATTTTCAATTAGGAACCAAAGTCCAACCGAAACAAATAGAAATTAACTACCGTTAGAATATCAATTCTAAAATTGGTTAATAAATTTGTGAAAAAGGAATGGCCTGTTGGATGTATAAATTTAGGTCTTTCATAAGATCCACAAACTCTAAATGTTTCAATCGTTTTCCTTCGGCATCCTTTGTCACGCGGATCACAGGCCTTAGAGGTTTGTCTTTATTGGATTCGATCACCATACCCATTCTGAGGTCAGAAAGTACAACACCGGACCCCACTGGAAACATAGAAAGTTTATTTAAAAAGAGCCGAACCATTTTTAAATCAAAACGGTTCACGTTTTCGCTGATCATGATCTTCATTGCTTCGTATGGAAGGATGGCTTGTCGATAGGGCCTTGGATGGATCATCGCAGCAAATTGGTCTGCAATCATAAATACTTTGGTGAGCTCTTCGATTTGGTTGGCAAGGATTCGTTGTGGGTAACCAGATCCATCAACGGCTTCATGGTGTTGTAAGGCAACAATCGCCAGGGAATTTTTTAATTTTAACCTTTGGGTGAGGATTTGGTAACCCGTGACAGGGTGGCGTTTGATGGTTTTTAGATCTAACTCTGTCAGGTTTCCTTTTTTTTCGGAGACTTCTTCAGGAACGGTGACCATTCCAATATCAGCAAACAGGGAGGCGAGTGCCAAATCAATGAGTTTGGGTCTGGAAAATTCCAAAAAGTTTCCAAGCATCACTGAAAAAAAAGTCGCATAACAAATATGAGTGTAGAGGTAATAACCAGAATGAGAATGGGATAAAAGTAAAATCGGAATTTGTGCGTTTGTTTTGGTATGGTCTGCGATCCGCTCCGCGATTTCACGAAACTCTCGAATCTCCGTATAACGCCCTTCCGATGCTGACTTATATGTTTTTTGCACTAAATCAAAACAATCTTTGAAAACAGCATTGAACTCTACTTTCGCAGTATTGGTTTTTTCAAGAAGGTATTTATAACGAGTCGAGTTTTCATCATCCTGGTAAAAAGGAAGATTGGTATCAAAATATCCAGGTCCATTGGTGTTTGCTGATTTGTCACTTTGGTCGGCGGTGACTTTTTCTCCATCCGTGAGGATGAATGTGATCCCGAATTGGACGAGACGGTCTAGATCTTGTTGTGTGATGGGTTGGTCGGCTCCAACAAAAACAGTGTCCTTATCTAAGTAAAGAGACTTGGTAAACTTAGAACCAGCCTCTAAGTCACGTATGGAGATTTTCCGCATAATTGCGTAAATCCTAGTAGGAAGCGTAGAAACTTCAATTGTTTTTCTTTTCTCTCTCTAAAACCAGGATACGAAAGACGGAAGCAACGACTTCATACAATTCTCTTGGAATTTCTTTTCCATTAGGGAGATGTGCGAGTGTTTTGACCATCATCTCATCTTGTACAATGAAAACACCAGCATCCTTTGCGATCCGAACCAAGTGAGAGGCAAGGAGTCCTTCCGCTTTGGCAACAAGTTTTGGAGCCGGGTCTTCATTGGGATTGTAGGCAAGAGCAACCATTTTCTGTTTCATCTATAATCTCCGTTAAAGGAAGACTGTTCCCAATCTTCAAATGATATGCTACCAATTTGAGGGAAGTCCCGTAATAAAAGGTGGATTTTGTGTTGCAGAGAAGTCAGATTCGCGGATCCCCTCTCCTCACCCATGGGTTCTGTAACAAACTTTATGCGGACAGACTTTTCATTTTGAGGTTCAAAATGAAAAAAGATCCCAAAGGGTCCAAATCCTTCCGCCTTCCAAAAGAGATACAATGTAAACCCTGTTTGGTTCTCTTCGGCGACCATTTGTAAGTTTTCTTTTTGCTCTTTTGTGAAAAGGGAGACGAAGTCAGTCAAGGGTGACTCTCCCAGTAAATAGTTCCAAAGTGTTTTTTGCGAGGAAAGATCGTTTGTTTGGTGGTCATCTTTTTGGCGGATGACAAAGTTTTCCCATCGGGAAAGGTCATTCGTTTTGGACTTTTGTTGTTGGATCGCCAGAGGGAAATCAGAAAGTTTCGTACTGGAAGTCGTTTTTTCTGAGATTGAAGCTTGGGAAATTTTTCTTTTCCCAAGAATTTTCTTCGAAAAAGACAAATCCATACCATCTTTGAATTCTTGGTTCGAAGGAGATCGTTTTCCAAAGGACTGGAAGAAAGGAGGGTTTGAGTTTCCGAAAGGATTAGAGTGGAAAAAGAGAGGGTTCACTCCCTTCCCTTCGGAGAAAATTGCAAAAACTCAACCTATGGATCGGAGAAATTCCCAATTTTCGAAGTGCTTCCCGGTGTTCTTCGGTTCCATACCCTTTGTGTTTGGCAAATCCATAGCCAGGGTATTTGGCATCCATTTTTTCCATGTATTCATCTCGGTAGGTTTTCGCAAGGATCGAAGCTGCGGAAATCGATGGGACCAAATCATCCCCTTTGGGAATCGAAAGGTATCCCTCAATGGGTTTGTGGATCTTTAATTTGTAATTTCCATCTACGAATAGAAAGGGGGCGAGAGTTTCCTTTGTTTGTGTTCCCAGCGGGATTCCAGTTTTGTGAAGATGACCAGTCACTTGTCTTGGATTCACAGGCAATGCACGACTGATCCCATAAAAGATGGCTTGGTTGATATTGAACCTGTCAATAAACTTTGCACTCACAAAGCTTACATGCCAATACGCAGCGTATTGTAAAATTTCGGTTCGGAGTTCGAATCGTTTGGGTTCGGGGATTTTTTTAGAGTCGCGAAGGTTTTTTAAGATTGTACCCGACTGGATTTTTTCTAGTGTCTGGGAAGAAAAAGAAACACAACCAACGGAAACGGGACCCGCGAGTGTGCCACGGCCTGCTTCATCAAAGGAGAAAGGAACAAACTGTGGGACTTGGAATTCTGGAAAAAACGGCCGTTTGATGGCCGTTAGATCGAAAGAGATTATGCGCTAGGTGCTTCTGCTGTGGCTTTTGCGGCTTTAGAAGCTTCGTCCTGTCTCTTTTTGTCTTTGGCAACAATTGCTTGTCCGCCTTTTCTTTCTTTGATACGACCTGCTTTTCCTTTTTTCTCACGGAGATAAAAGAGTTTTGCACGTCGAACAGAACCTTTACGAACGAGTTCGATCTTGGCAATGCGCGGGCTATGAAGAGGGAAAATTCGTTCCACTCCGATATCGTAAGAAACACGTCTTACTGTAAATGTTTTGCTTTGTGATTTGTTCGCAATGGAGATCACAACACCTTCGTAAACCTGAACACGTTCTTTTCCAGATTCAACGATTTTGTAGTGAACTTTGACTGTATCACCAATTTCGAAATTAAGTTCGTTCTTTGCTTCGCCTGCGAGTGCTGTTTCTAGAATCTGATTCATGGCTTCCTCTAAGAATGATTTCTTGTTTTGCGGTTTTTTTGCCGCCATTTCCGGATCTCTTCATGATGTCCACCGAGGAGTACATCTGGAACAGTCCAACCCATAAAATCATAGGGTTTTGTATACTGGGGGTATTCTAATTCTTCCGTTTCGTTGTGCGATTCTTCTAGAAGGCTTTCTTCCTTACCCAAAAACCCCGGAACAAACCGAGACAGGCAATCGGCAACAACGAGAGCAGCTAAATCCCCCGATGAAATAACATAGTTTCCAATGGCCACTTCCCTGTCAATTAAATGCTCCGTGACACGGTGGTCGACCCCTTCATAATACCCGGAAACCAAGGTGAAGGTGTCCGAGGACTCGTAAATTTCACGAGCGAGTGTTTGGTTGAACAGTTCCCCCGAGGGACTGAGTAAAATCACCTTTCCTTTTTTGTCTCCCAAGGATTCCAGGGCACGGTAAATTGGCCCCACTTGCAAGAGCATGCCAGGACCTCCCCCGTAAATCGTATCATCTACCTTTTGGTGTTTGTTGTCGGCGAAGTCTCGTAAGTGTACAGGATTGATTTCGACGACCCCTTGTTTCACTGCTTTTCCAGGGATCCCAGTATCAAAATAAGAAGTGATTTTTTCGGGGAATAGTGTGATGAAATTAAAGCGCAAACCACTGCTCCCAATGAATGCATTCGATGGTTTGGTTTTCTAAATCCCAATCACCCACAAATTGGTTTAGGAAAGGAACGAGTATTGTCTCTCCTTCCCCTTGGATGGGTTTACATTCCAAAATTGGATGGGCTGGGTTATCCATCACTTGGGTGATCTTATAATTTAACGGTTGTTTTGTTTCTTTGGAAATGACAAGGAGCCCGATGAGGTCTTCTGAATAAATCTCCCCTTCATTCGGCTTCGGAAGGTCTTCCTTTTTCCAGAGGAGTGAGTATCCACGGTATTTGACTACAGTTTCAGGAGTGTCGTAGCCTTTGATTTTGACAAGGAAATGATTCCCATTGGGACGAAACTCTTCAATGGCAATTGTGGATGTTTTGCCTTGCGGGTCCTCTACAGTGCAGGTTGCGGGAGCTTTTAGGGTGTGCAGTGTTTCCCCTTCTGTGAAAACTTTGATGAACCCTTTGATTCCATGTGAGGATCCAAAGACCCCCACTTTCACTAAACTTGGTTTAGTCGACAATTTCTAAAGTATAGTTTTTGCCTTGTTTGGTTCCCGCGGCTTGTAACACCGTACGGAGTGACTTTGCAATCCTTCCGTTCTTTCCGATCACCTTACCTAGGTCTTTAGGAGCCACCCGAAGTTCGATCACAGTTTCTTCCTCTCCGGGTACTTGGTTGACAGCCACCTGGTCAGGTTGGTCAACGAGAGATGTCACGATATAACGAACTAAGGAATCCATATCCAGACTAACCTTTGAATTTTGACCAAACGTCGTCTTTTTTCAAAAGAGCAAGAACCGTGTCAGTTGGTTGTGCGCCTTTCTTTAACCAAGAAAGTGTTTTTTCTTCGTTGAAAGTTGCTTTTTTCACAGCAGATGCTGTTGGGTGAAAGTGACCAATCGCTTCGATGAATTTTCCATCACGCGGCGCACGAATGTCGGCGGCAACAATGCGATAATGCGGGTCAGCTTTTGTTCCCGTTCTTTGTAATCTTAATTTAACCAAGGAAAAATACCCCTTTTCTAGCGAGTTTTTTAAATAGGGACGTTCTGTCAAGAGCGAGTTCGGCCACTTGCAGCAAGTTCCTTTAATTTTTTGCCCTGAGCATTGGGATCCCCTGTTTTATAGAGTCCCGAGCCCACGACAGTGATGTCCACACCGAGTTTTGCGAGTTCTTCCATATTGGATTCGTTCACACCACCATCCACTTCGAGTTCAATATCGTATGGTTTTGTGAGCTTTCGAACCGCCGCAATTTTTTCAAATCCCGACTTCACAAAGGACTGCCCGTAAAACCCTGGGTCCACTGTCATGAGGAGCACAAGGTCCAAATATGGAAGGATTTGCGATATGGATTCGGGTGGAGTCTGCGGGTTTAAGGAAACACCGACTCGTATCCCTTGTTTTTTGATCTCTTCCGCCAGGCGTACCGAAAAATTCGTCGTTTCAATATGAAAGGTGATACAATACGGCTTTAGGTCAAAGTATTTGGGAACATGGAGTTCCGGGTTACTGACCATCAGGTGGACATCAAGTGGGATATCTGTGTGAGACTTCACTTCCTTCGTGAAGGCTTCTCCAAAGGAAATCTGCGGTACAAAATTGCCATCCATCACATCTATGTGGATGAGATCGATACTTTCCTTTTTGTATGTAGGGAGTTCTGTTGCCAGTCCCGTGAGTTTGGCTGCAAGGATAGAGGCTGAAATCTTCATCTTAGTAGGTTCCTTTTAATTTCCAAACTTTGGCGACACCTGTTTCTTTTCCTATCAGAGTGACTTTGGTATTTGTCGAACGATGGACCACAAGTCGCAGAATTTCATCTTCTTTTAAAGGTTGGCTTGTGAGTATTTCTTTTTCAATTTCTGAGTCATCCCCAGGCTTCGTATAACTTAGCTTTGCTGAGTATACATCATCGTCATCAATTTCGTATTCTAAAATTTCATAATCTTGTTTCAGAGAAGTGGATGGTTTCAAATAAAACGCACCAATTTCGGCACCAGTTGGTTTTAATTCAAAAGAAGAAACAAGCCCGTGGGATTCGCGAAACTCAGGTTTTGTGCTTTCTTTGATACGATAGGGAATTTTTTTCCTTTGTAAATAGTCGACAGCGAAGGGAACAGGTGTTCCAACGAGTTTGGATTCATCACTGTTTTCTTTCAAACTTTGGTTCGATTTTTTTTCGTTACTCGACTCAGTGACAAGAAGGTAAATTTTTTCACCAGAATGGGTTTCTTTCCCAGGTGCAGGGATTTGGTCGATGATGGTATCAGCAGGTTCATCTCCCACAGCAGGCACATAGGTAATCCCACCAATTTGTAAAGGTACATACACTTCACCCGAAAGCACTTTTTCTAAAATGGCTTTGGCACGTTTCAGGTCTTGTCCTTTGACATCAGGGATCGTCACGCGGTCAAAACCAATATTGACAGTCAGATAAAGTTTGGAACCTGCTTCAACTTCCTTTCCTGCATCGATGGATTGGCTTAAGATGATCCCATCTGTTTTTTCAGGGATCCGTTCCGATTCTAGGCGAACTTTCAGTTGGAGGCGTTGGAGTTCATTATGCACTTCAATGTAATTTTTTCCAATCACATACGGCATCATCACCTTTTGTTCTTCTTTGGTGCGAACAACCACCACAAGGAAGGCTGCGACAAAAAAAACGAGGAGTCCGAGACCAACAAATAGAACATAACCACTGTAAGGTAAAATTTTTAGAAACTTTTCTTTCACGTAAACGATTCTCCGGTCAAAACCCGCGCCCCATTAAAAAATTCAAATCCCTTCATGGGTTTTTTCCCTTCGGGTTGTAAGGTATCTATACCAAGCAGGTTTCCGTCTCCACAGAGACAGAAAAGCCTTTTTTTCTGGTAAAGAAAAAAGGAACCTGTTTTCGCCTCAATTGGGATTTGGATGGGTTCTGTTTGGGTTTCGGGTAAAAACGAGGAAACCAGAATCAGTTTTTTCCCTCGAAACTCGGTAGTGGCCAGTGGGTCTGGGTTTAGAGCCCGGATTTGGTTGTGGATCTCTTTTGCCGACCTGGACCAATCGATTGGCCTATGATTTGCCGTGATCTTTTGGCAATGGGTGGCCTCTTCCGATTTTTGTGGGGTGGACTTCCAACCTTCCCCTGTGGATTCCAATGTTTGTAAGAGGCGTATGAGTTCCACACCTCCCTCTTTGGTGATGGTTTTTAAGAGGGAACCCGTTGTTTCTTCTAAGGATACAGTCCATGATTTTTGGGAAATGATGTCCCCCGAATCCACTTCCTTTGCCAAGTATTGGATGGTAAACCCAGTGGTCTTCTCTCCCGTAAGTAAAACAGTTTGGACGGGAGAGGCACCCCTATACTTCGGAAGTAAACTCCCATGAAGGTTGATACTGCCCCATTTAGGGTCCATAAATACCGTTTCAGGGACTATGGATCCGTAGGCATACACCACATGGACCGGGGATCGGAACGATAGAATTTGTTTTTGTGCGGCATCGTCAGTGCGAAGACGGACCGATTGGATCACAGGGATTCCTTTTTCTTCTGCAAGTTGTTTCACGGGAGTGGGCGTGATGATTTGTTTACGCCCCACCGGTTTGTCCACATTGGTGACAACAAAATCCACTTGGATTCCCGCATCCAAAATCATTTGTAATAATTCTTTTGAATGTTCGGGAGATCCAAAGTATCCAATTGATAGTTTCATATCCTTTCCTTACACAAGTTCCATAGGATCCAAATCATATTCGATATAACATTTAGAATCCAGTTTGAACGTTTGTTTTGTTTCTTTTAAAAGATTTCGTAGAGCGGTGATCGATTTTGCTTTGAGTAGTATATGGTACCGATAGTTATTATCAATTTTATAAAACGGACATTGGCTTGGTCCAAGCATCACGATTGAATCCTCTTTTTTTTCTTTGATGAGCTCTCCATAGACAACGGATTGTTTGTTGGCCACCTCTTCATATTTAGAACGAAAGACAAGGCGAGCAAGTCTCGCAAAGGGAGGGTAAAACAGATCTTTTCGAAATTGGAGTTCCCATTCAAAAAAAGCGGGGTAGTTTTGTTCCTTGGCCATTTTAAGGACAGGGTGTTCCGGGTCATTCGACTGGATGATGACTTCTCCTGGTTTTTCACCGCGTCCCGCCCGGCCCGCCACTTGGGAGACAAGGGCATAGGTGCGTTCGCTACTTCGAAAGTCAGGGACACCTAACCCATGATTAGCGTTAAGGATTCCCACAAGAGTCACATTTGCATAATCCAAGCCTTTTGATATCATTTGGGTACCGGTGAGGATATCAAGTTCCCCTTCTCCTAATTTCTCTAACACAAGGCGGGTGACATCTTTGTTTTTGGAACTGTCTTGGTCGAGGCGTTCGATCCTTGCACTCGGAAAATGAGATAAGAGATACTCCTCTAATTTTTGTGTGCCAGCTCCAAAAAGCTCTAAATCTTCACCAAACGTCTGTTTTAGATTGTAAAAATTGGAATGATAGCCACATAAATGGCAACGTACCGTTTGGTCAGAATGGTAACAAAGAGTTGCCGTACATTTGGGACAATGGACAAACTCCTTTGTTTGCGGTGAAAAAATAAAAGGGTTATACCCTCTACGGTTCAGGAGTAAGATGATTTGTTCTTTTTTTTTCAATCGGTCAGAAATTTTAAATTGTAAGTCCCCTGAGATCAAATGTTTATCATCTTGTTTATCAGACATCTCTACGAAAGGAAGTTTGGCTTTGGGATTGGCACGTTGTTCCAAAATGGAAAATCCAATTTGTCCTGATTTAGCTAAGTAATACAACTCGATACTCGGTGTGGCCGAACCCAGTAGGAGTTTGCCACCCGTTTTCAAAATCCTTTGTAAGGCGACCTGCCTTGCATGGTAACGAGGAGAACCATTTTCTTTATAAGAGGCGTCATGTTCCTCATCCATTACCACTAGTTTCAGGTCAGAAAGGGGCGCAAAAATTGCCGACCGAGTTCCAATGCAGATCCTTTTTTTTCCTTCCTTTAAATCCAAATAGTTTTGGAACTTTTCTGAAATCCGTAAATGCGAATGTAAAACTGCCACTTGGTTTGGGAAAATGGCCTCGATCCGAGCGATCGTAGGATAGGTTAAAGAAATTTCTGGGACAAGGAAAATAACCGAACCCTTAGGTTCTTGCAAAATGTCTCGCATCAAATGAAGGTAAACTTCCGTTTTCCCACTTCCCGTGATTCCATACAAAAGATGAGTATTCGCATGTGTATTCTGTTTGATCTCAGTATAAGCTTTTTTTTGTGCTTCATTTAACGGGTGTAATAAGTGGGATTGGACTTCCGTATCAACTTCTTTCGTGAGTTTCCTTTTTTTCCCTTTGGGAACCATAAGAAACAATGCTTCCCCAAGAGAGGAAAGATAATTCTCAGACATCCATGTTGCCAGTTCCAATTGTTCTGTTGTGATAACAGGTTCGGGATCAATTTGTTTTAAGACCGAAAGTGTTTCATAGTTGGGTTCGTTATTGTGGATCTGAATCACCACTCCATCCCATTCTTTTCCGTTTAAGGGAACAAGAACCCGAACACCTGGTTGTAAAGCGGTAATCGAATTTGGAATCTCGTAGGTTAAGGTTTTACTTTCCCAAGAAAGATTTAAGGCAACTTCCGCATACTGGATCATACTATAGATATTGTTTTAGAATCGATAAATGAGAGATAAAACTTTCTTCTAAGTCCTGTTTTTCTTTTCCATATTGAAAAAGGTTTGTTTCCGAATCTGCTTTTTTTGCCTTTTCGCCGAGGAAAACCAGTGCTTCCGGCGATCTCGTTGTGAGAATCGGTATCTTTAGACCATTCAAATCCCAATCCATAACCTTGCCCAGTTGTTCTTTTGCTTTGTCTGCACCAAAGAGTAACCGAGCAGACGATCCTAAAATGACAATGGCTTTGATCCCAAACTCATCAACAGTTTCTTTGACATGTATTTTACAAGATTCTAATCTTTGTTTCCAATCAGTTTCTTTGGAATCGGTATGCGAAAATGTACAAGCAGGGTATTCTTCGTAATATAACTCTTCATAAGAGAATCCAAATGCTTTTTTAATGATTCCGTCCCAACTTACTTCCGTTAGCTTATCTTTAAAAATCTGATTGGGTCTTGTTTTTGTGAATGGTTTTTCTTTGGCAGTGGTCGCTCCAGAATAATGCAAAACCAGAATTGGTTTTCTACCTTTGTGTAAAAACTGTCTGACTCCGCTCAATTTCCCTTGGCATAGCGTACAAGAAAAATTGATCAAATCTCTGTTTTTTCTTTGGTTTTCCTTTTGTTGTTTTTTTTGGATTTCAATGGATTCAGGCACTTTCGATTTCCAAGGAAAAACAAAATCATTTGGATCTGATTCGTCTTGAAATCGATAGATGGATATGGAATGATTTTGGATGAGAAATTTAGTTTCTTTGAGAATATCGGTAAATGTCTCTAATATTGTTTTTTGGTCCATACTAACCCTCTATCAATTGATCAACAGAAATATTGAGTGATCTTAACTTTCTGTATAAATGAGTTCGTTCGATTCCTAATGCTTTGGAAGTACGAGTGACATTCCCCTCACAAATTTGTAAGGTTTTGATAATGTACTGACGTTCAAACTCTTCTTTTGCATGTTTTAAATCACCCCTCGCCACCATCTCGTTTGCCCTTTTGAACCCATGTAGGGCTTCTTTGACATCCTTCGCTTTGATTGTATCTCCGGGAACTAAGATACTCAATCGTTCGATGATATTGGTTAGTTCCCTTACATTTCCTGGCCAAAAATGGGACGAAAGTGCATCTAATCCGTCTCGATCAATGGTTTTTTGAGATAGATGATTTTCAGATATTGATTTTTTTAAATAGTATTCGGCAAGCAGTGGGATATCTTGGTTACGTTCGCGTAACGGTGGTAATTCCAGAGGAATTACATTTAAAGCATAAAATAGATCTTCTCTAAATTTTCCTTCACGGATCGCATCTTCCACATTGGAATTGGTTGCGGCGATGATCCGAACATCAACGGGAATGAACTCCTTACCCCCAACTCGTTCTAATTTTTGATCCAGAATGACTTTTAGAACTTTCGATTGGAGAGCCAAACTCAAATCACAGATTTCATCTAAAAATAAAGTACCATTTTGAGCCTGTTCCCATTTTCCAATTCGGATTTCAGGAGAATCAGTCTGTGAAGCAAGTTCTAAACCAAATAACTCTTGTTCTAAGCTCTCTTCTGGTAAGGACGCACAATTGAACTCAATGTAAGGTTCATTTTTTCGTTTCGAATTTTGATGGATGGCTCTTGCAGTAAGTTCTTTTCCAGTGCCATTTTCACCATAAATAAAAACACGAGCATTCGTTTCTGCGGCCTGGAAAACAGCAAACTTAACTCGAGTGATAGATGGAGACACACCTAAGATTTCATCTACATCTAATTTAAAATTGGGAAAATGAACTTCTTTTGTTTTTTCGATGGAAGACTCGATCGTTTGGATTACTTTTTCGATGGATAATGGTTTCTCTAAAAAATCCACGGCACCTTTTTTCGTCGCATTGACCGCAAGTTCAATTGTCCCGTGACCTGAAATCATCACAATGGGAAGACTAGGATATAACTTTTTGCATTCATCTAAAATGGTCAGTCCGTCTTCTTTTCCAACCCATACATCGAGTAATACAAGTGAAGGTCTCTCTTTGGTTAATGCTTTTATCAATGACTTCCCACTCGAAAAATCTTCGACAGAATATTCCTCATCTTCCAAAATCACTCGTAACGTTTTTCGGATTTCTTTTTCATCGTCTAAAATATAGATTAATTTTTGCATTATGAAAGATCCAAAGGAAGTTCAATACGAAACTTACAGCCACCTAACTTTGAGTTCTCAACGGAAATATGCCCATGATGGTCAATGATCGTTTTTTGGACAATTGCAAGCCCAATCCCTGATCCATGTTTCTCTTTTGTTGAAAAATAGGGTTCAAAAATTTTTTCCCGCCATTCCTCTTTTAAACCAGGGCCTGAATCGTCGATCTCAAGAACAATACTCCTACGTAGGGCTTTTTTTTGTAATTTCGACATCACTCGGATTTTTTTTCTTCTCGAACCAAGAAAATCCATTTCTTCTTTCGAATTTTCCTGCGATAAAATGGCTTCTACCGCATTTTTAATGAGATTATTCACAACACCAAGGAACAATCGTTTATCGAGAAATACTTCAGGAAGATCTTCGGCAAGTTTCAATTCAAATTCTATGTCAGATGTATCTCGAAAGAGTGCAACCGCTTCTTCTAGAATGGGATTGATATGTTGGTTGATGAGAACAGGTACCGGCATTCGAGCAAATTCACTAAATTCCTTTACCAAATGTTCCAGAACACGCACTTGCCCAATGATCGTTTCCGTTGCGTCAAAAATCACAGATTCCAAATTTTCTTTTTTTGGATTCTGAAATTTCCTTTGTATCCTTTGAGCAGATAATTGAATGGGAGTCAGTGGATTTTTGATTTCATGTGCCATTCGTTGTGCCACTTCTTTCCAAGCAGCAATTCTTTGCGTGTGCATCAGTTCATCAGATTTTGCTTTTAAGTCACTCACCATTTGATTGAAACTATCAATCAAAATTCCCATTTCTCCTTCTTCCGTTTTTTCCAAACGGATATCAGATTCTCCAAGAGATACCTTTTTGGTTGCGTTCGCCAAATTGATGATAGGTTTAGAAATTCGCCTGGCAAATAGGAATGAGAACAGAATGGCAATGAGAAACATACTAAACGAAAAACTAGCAATAGTGATACGAACACTAAAGGGAATTTTTTCCTTCCATAAACTCACTTTCTCATAAGTGGATGTTGCATTGACGATATTCAATACATCGGATTCCATTCCCCTATGGATCCTTTGGGCAATCAAAACTTTTGCATTACCATCCAAACTAAACTTAGCAACTAAATATGCCTTATCGGCATCATAGTATCGACTTAGATAAATACCTTTTTCTTTGGATTCGTCAAATTCCAAGGAATGAAAATGCCGGTACAAACCCTTTGATTCAAATTGAACTTTTTCTTTTTCAATATATCCTAAATAAAATTCATTTTTTTCAAAAAATCCGTTTTTAATACCCTTTTGAAAAATGGAAAAACTATCAGGTTTTTCGCGAAGCAAAATAGAACGAAAACGCGAGATCATTTCCAAAAAGGAAACTTCCTTTTCTTTTTCAATTTGATTCACAAAAAAATTGGCAGAACGTAATGCATTCGAAATGTCAACTTGATAGAATCCTTCAATGAGCCTTCCTGTCAAGTTAGAGGACAAAATGAAAATTGGTAAGGAAGGTACAAGTGCCACGAATAAAAATGCAAGCGTTAGTCGGTATCGAATAGAACTTCTAATTTTCCCAGTTTCTCGATTTCTACGGTTTCGATAAACATAACTTAGAATTAAGGATAAGATAAAAAATGGAATGAGAATAAAAACATAAGTATCTAATTTTGAATATAACGAAATGTCTTCTTCTTCCCGAAAGAATACTAGTTCTGAAAACCCAATGGAGATAGCAAGAGTCAAAAAAAAGATAAAGATATCTCTTAAATAATAACGATTTTCATCAGAGATGTTTGGGAAAAATCGAAGGAATTTATTTGGCATTGGTTTCAAAATTCTGAACCACGAGAGTTTCTAACGCTTGTAGTGCCTCCTCTTCCATTTTTCCCTCTGCTTTCACGGAAAACACTGTACCCGGACCGAGGGCAAGCATCATTAAACCCATTATCGATTTTCCATTCACTTCGATGTCATCTTTGATCACAAATATTTCACAAGGAAAACTCGCTGCTACCTTTACAAATAAGGAAGCTGGCCTTGCATGTAGACCTGTACTATCTTCTCTAATCTTTAATTGGATTTGTTTCAATGGAGCTCTGCTGGATATAAGTATTGAGTTTATTCGAAAATTCTTTTGCGCTATTTTTTCCCATCTTTCGGAGCCTTTGGTTCATAGCTGCCGTTTCTACGATGATGGGAATATTCCGACCAGGTTTGACAGGGATTTCAATATAAGGAACAGAGACACCTAAAATTTCTTCCATACTCTGTTCGATGCCTGTACGTTCATAATCACCAGAGGTTTGTTCTTCCCATTCTTTTAGATTGATGATGAGTTCGATCAGTTTGTGGTCTCTTACTGAACCAACACCAAATAGATCTTTGATATTGAGTATGCCAAGACCTCGGATTTCCATATGGTGGCGAAGTAAATCAGAACATGACCCTATCAAATAACTTTCGCTCAGTCTCCTGATCTCAACCATGTCATCTGCAACTAAACGATGGCCTCGTTCGATGAGTTCGAGTGCTGTTTCACTTTTTCCAACACCAGACCTACCAGTGAGTAAGGTTCCAATTCCAAATACTTCGATGAGAACACCATGCCTCATCGTTCTTGGCGCGAGTGCTCTGTCTAAAATTTGGGAAATCAAGGTGATGAAACGGTGTGTGGCAATTTCTGTTTTGAATAATGGGATACCTTTCTCTTTTGCTCTTTCCACAAATGGAACTTGGGGTTCATTGCCATGTGTATAGATGATACAATTGAGATGGAATTCAAAAAATTTATCTGTGATCTCACCTAGTTTTTCTTCTGACAAGGAATTGAGATAGGCCCATTCTCCCTTTCCTAAAATTTGAATTCGGTCATTGGCAAAAAAATCAAAAAACCCAGTTAGAGATAAACCAGGCCGATTGATTTCTGCACTATTGATTCGATTCGAAAGACCAACTTCGCCAGTCACGAGTTGCAATTGTAAGTCGTCGTGGTCTCGGAGAATGGTTTCCACTGTGATTCCAGGAACTGGCATTGTTTACCCCTTGAGCGAACTGATTCGCTTTCTTTCGTTGGAAGGAAGGATTCTTAAAACCTTTCGGTATTTTGCCACTGTTCTACGAGCAATTTCAATACCTTTTTTTTCCATCAGTTCGACGATGTCTTGGTCGGACAAAGGATTTTGTTCATCTTCTTCTTTCACCAAATTCCGAATGATCTCATGGATTTTTTTCGAACTTTCTTTTCCACCTTCTGCGGATTTCACACCTGATGAAAAAAACCATTTTAATTCAAAAATACCCCATGTGGTTTGGATGTATTTATTCGTTGTAATTCTTGAAATTGTCGATTCGTGAAGGCCTAGTTTTTCAGCGACTTCTTTCAGAGTCAGGGGTTTGATAAATCCAATCCCTCCGCGAAAAAAATCCACCTGGAAATCAATGATACAACTCACAACTCTTTGTAAGGTTTGTCTCCTTTGTTGGATCGAACGAATGAGCCACTGCGCCGAACTATATTTTGTCTGGAAGTATTCCTTTTCTTTCGGTGGGAGTTTTTGTCCGAGGAGTTCTTTGTATTCTTCTTGGATTGTTAGTTTTGGTAACCATTCATCATTGATAAAAATGTTAAATTCATTTCCCACTTCTTTGACCACTACATCCGCTACCACATAATCGATTTTTCGTCCTTGGTAGGTGGTCGCAGGATATGGTTCTAACTTTTTAATTAACCTTGCTAAACTTAAAATTTCTTCTTCTGTGATTTTTAAATTCTTGGCGATTTTTTTATAATCTACCTTTTCTAAATCAGATAAAAACTCGCCAATTAATTGGTGTAAAAGAGTGTTTTCTGGAAATAAAATCCTCCCTTGGATGAGAAGGGTTTCTTGCATGTCCTTTGCACCAATGCCAATCGGGTCAAGCTCATTGATGACTTGTAACACACGACGAAGTTTTGGTTCCGGATAACCCATCTCTTTGGCTACCAATGTCAAATCATCAGTGATGAATCCTTTATCATCGATCATACTGATGAGAACTTCCCCAATTTCAAACTCTAATTTTGTGAGTTTGATAAGACGAAGTTGATTTAACAGGTGTTCCTCTAAGGTTTCACCTCTTGTCGAGGATTCGATATATTTTTGGTTTCTGTCACTCGCTTCAGAATCATAAGTCCTTGGACCTTCCAAAGAATAACTGTCTTGCCAATTGACATCTGTACTCTTTTCATGATTTAATTTTTCCAATCGTTTCACTTCATCGATGGAAAATAGTTCTGGCATTTTTGTTTTTTCATCAACGCCTAATTCATCGAGAAGAGGATTCTCAAGTAATTCGTTTTGGATTTTATCAGAAAGTTCTAATGTGGATAAGGATAAAAGTTCTATGGACTGACGTAAGTCCTGGGTCATCACCAGTTTCTGTGTTTGGCGGTGTGAAAGTGAAGCCCCGAGTTTCATTTATAGTTTAAAATCCTCACCTAAATAAATTCTACGTGTTTCGGGATCATTGATTAAGTCATCAGCAGTTCCAGAAATTAATATTCGACCACTATACATGATATAAGCTCTATCTGTAATTTTTAAAGTCTCACGCACATTATGATCTGTGATTAAAATCCCGAGCCCTCTTTCTTTCAAAGACTGGATGACATTTTGAATGTCTTTTACTGCAATTGGGTCAACCCCAGCAAAAGGCTCATCTAACAATATGAAGTCAGGATTTGTCACAAGGGCTCTTGCAATTTCACATCGCCTTCTTTCTCCACCAGAAAGTGTATAACCCTTTTGGTTGGCAACCCGCATGATTTGTAATTCCATGAGTAATTCATCCCGACGGCGAATGATTTCGTCACCAGGTAAGTTCATTGTTTCCAAAATGGCTTCTAAGTTTTCAGCAACAGTCAGTTTACGAAAGATACTTGCTTCTTGGGCAAGGTATCCGACTCCCATCCTGGCTCGTATGTGCATAGGAGATTTTGTGAGGTCCTCGTTATCGATAAACACATGACCTTCATCAGGAGTGACAAATCCAACACTCATATAAAAACTTGTGGTTTTTCCGGCGCCATTGGGACCTAACAATCCTACAATTTCACCTTTTTTGATATAAAAACTGACTCCATCTACAACCTTACGTTTGTTATAGATTTTAACCAAATTTTCCATCCTAAATGTTTTTACATTCGGATCTAATTCCTTTTTTTGAACTGGAACTTTACTTTTTTTCACCATTCGGGATTACCTTTAATCCATCTGTTAACAAGGCTTTATCCGATTTTGGATATAATATGATTTTCCCTGCTGAAACCTTTGTTGTGTTTCGCTCAAGGGTCGGATTACCTTCCAAAACAAGTTCGTCCTTTTTTTCATAATAGGTTGCAAATTCACCAGTTGCCTTTGCTGATTGTGTTTCCACTTGAACGTCGCCACGAGCTACAGTTTCATTTCGTTCATCGAACCTTTCGATAAATACTGAGGTCAATTGGCCTCGTTCCATTAAATCTTTTTTATTTAAAAATACTATCTTTGGATTTTCAGTAAAATAAGAATAACCTCTTTCCTTATCATAAAAAAGAAGTCCTCCTTCCATTCTATATCCATTTTCTTTATCCAAATAACTAACGTTACCTGTTGCTTTGATTTCTTTATTACTTTTTCTACTTTCTAAAAGGTCAGCTTTAAATTCGGAATTTTTACGATACATAAAGGCATCACCATTCATAGATGTGACAGTTTCTTTTCCTTTATTCAAATGAGTTAATGTTTTACCAGAAAACAAAGTTAAAACACGTTCTTTCGTCACAGTATCCTTTTCTTTGTCTTTTTTGTTTTCGTAACTTACCTGATAAATCGTTGCCTCTCCATCTAATTGAATGCTTCCTTCTTTGACAAAGTAGGAGAGAGTTTGCCCAATGAGGAAACGATTTTCAGAGAACAAAAATGGTTCCCCTTTTAAATCAATACGATCCTCTTTTTCAGTAAACACAGCATCTTCACCGAAAACTTGGAATTCTTCTGATGTGACAACCACCCTCCCAGCTAGAGTTGTTTTTGCTTCTTCTAAATTGCGAACAATGGATTGGCATTTGATCCGAACTGTTTTTCCCTCTTTTTTTTGAGTGAGGATGGGATGGTTTTCTAAACTGACAGTTCCTGCGATTTTATCATAAATTCCTTTTGTGGCAGTCAATGTGACTCCATTCTGAAAGTCTTCGACGATGACTTGTCCTTTTAAATTGCCTAGGAGTGCTTCTTCTCCAATGATTTCAATCTCTCTGGCACTTAGTTTGATGGACTTATGCATGATATAAGCCCCACCACCTAGGATAAAAACTTTCATCGGAAATCCGTTGACGATTCTTTCTTCTTGGGTGAGACTACTGCCACCCCAAATGATAGGGATTTTATCCTTTTTTGTTTTTTTCTCCTCTTTCAAGAAGGAAGTATCTTCTTTTTTAAAGAAATCTTCTGAACCATAAAGAATTGGTATCGGTGAAGCAAAGGTTTCTGAAAACAGAATCAGACTTAAAACCGAAATCAAAAGGAATTTCATGGTTTATCCTTTAAAGGGTTTGAACCACCGACAGTGATTGCTTTCGGTTGGATGATCGTGAATTTATTTAAACTTTTATCAGCCCTTAATCCTTTGCCACGGATTGTTGTCCCATCTGAATACACGAGTACATCTGCTTCCGAGAATAAAGTTTTTTCATCCAAATTGTAAGTGAGAGATTCCGATTCAATGAATTTTCCATCGTTGGTTTTCAAACGAACTTTTCCTTCAAGGACCACCGTTTTAGTTTGGTGGTTGATCTCTCCACGATTTCCTGTCATCATGGAAGTGACTTTTCCCTTTTCAAATTGGTTGAATTCAAACCCGTAAACAATGGTTTTGTTTTCTTTTGGAAAAATATAAGACTCATCTCCCTTCAATCTCCATTCCAATTCTCCAGATTCCTTATAAGATGATCTGCTAAAATTTCGCATGGAAACCATTGACCCTGATTCTTTTTCCACTTCGATACGAAGGTATTCTTTGTCTTTACACGAGGCCAAAACCAAAAGTAAACACAATGTACATCCCTTCGCTTTCATTTGGAACTTGTCTTAATCTTCTAAGAACTTCGTTTTGACCAAACGATCGAGTTCTAAAAGTTGTGTGAGTAATGATTTTGCTTTTGCTAAGGGAAACTGTGTGGTCGCATCCGATAAGGCTTTTTCTGGGTCTGGGTGGACTTCCATAAAAAGTCCCTCCACTCCCACAGAAACGGCACCTCGCATCATATGGGGAATGAATTCTCGTAATCCACCTGTGATATTCCCTGCTGCTCCAGGAAGTTGGGCAGAGTGAGTGCCATCAAACACAATGGGAATCCCATGTTTGTGCATCATGGGTATGCCACGTAGGTCAAACACAAGATTTCCATATCCGAAACTGGCACCGCGCTCCGTTACCATGTATTTTTCAGAACCAGATTCTTGGATCTTGGTTTTGATATGCCTCGTATCATCGGGAGCCATAAACTGTCCCTTTTTGACATTCACCCATTTTCCGGTTTCTGCGGCTTTGGCGATCAAATCAGTTTGGCGGCTTAAAAAGGCAGGGATTTGAAAAATATCGACAGTGTCTTTTAAAGGATCCACTTGGATGGTTTCATGGATGTCAGTGAGTACAGGAACATTGTATTTATTTTTGATAAAATCGAGTAACTTTCGACCTTCCTCGAGACCTGGTCCCCGGTAGGAATTGATGGAGGATCGATTTGCTTTATCAAAGGAAGATTTAAAAATATATACGATCCCTAAATCATCACAAATTGCTTTCATTTCTCCACAAACTCGATCGAGTAAGTCCTTGTTCTCCATCACACAAGGCCCTGAGATAAGAAAAAACGGCTGACGACCTCCGATTTTTTTTCCAAAAAATTCTCTTTCTTCAATTAAATCGTACATACTAATCCTCTGTTTTTTTTGCTAATTTCGATGCAGCTTTGATAAAACCTGCAAAGAGTGGATGTGGGTCTGTTGGTTTCGATTGGAATTCTGGATGGAATTGTACACCGATAAACCAAGGATGGTTTGGAATCTCAACAATCTCAGCCAAACTGCCATCAGGCGAAAACCCAGTGAGATTCATTCCCTTTTTCTCAAAATCATCCTTATAACGAAGTGTAAATTCAAAACGGTGACGATGACGTTCCGAAATTCGATCCGATTTGTATTCCGAATGGGCAAGGCTTCCTTTTTTAACAAGACAAGGATATGCACCAAGTCTCATGGTTCCACCCATTCGTTCGATTTCCTTTTGTTCTTCTATCATCGAAATGACAGGGTATTGCACATTTGGTTTGAATTCAGTCGAATTGGCATCTTTGAATCCTAGGACATTCCTTGCAAATTCAATCACCGCGCACTGCATTCCTAAACAAATTCCAAAAAATGGAATGTTTTTGGTTCTTGCGTATTGAATTGCTGCAATTTTTCCTTCGATGCCACGTTCTCCAAAACCACCAGGAACAAGAACTCCATGAACACCTTTTAACAATTCTTTGATATTTTTAGAATCGATATCTTCCGGATTGATTTTGACGACACTCACTTCGACATCATTTGCGATTCCGCCATGTGCCAAAGATTCATATACGGAACGATAAGCATCTTGGAGTGAAATGTATTTCCCGATTAACGCAACTTTAACGGTCTTTTTTGTATTCCTGATTTTTTTAACCATATTTTCCCATTGGGAAAAATTGAGTTTTCGTAAATCCATTCCAAGAGCATTCAAAACCACTTCATCCAATTTATCTTCCCGATACATAAGAGGGATTTCATAGATAGACGTAGTGATATCAACCGCCGAGATTACATTTTGTTCTTTTACATTACAAAAAAGAGAGATTTTATTTTTCATCTCCTTGGACATTGGTTTATTGATACGGCAGATCAAAACATCTGGTTGGATTCCAAGGGCAAGTAACTCTTTTACAGAGTGTTGGGTTGGTTTTGTTTTTGCTTCACCAGCTGCAGTAATGGTTGGGACAAGCGTTAAGTGGAGAAATAATACCTGTTGGTTACCATGTTCGTAACGCATTTGTCTAATGGCTTCCAAAAATGGAATTGACTCAATGTCTCCCACAGTTCCACCAATTTCAACAATGACAAAGTCAGTTTCTTGGTCCCGTGTTAGGTTATAAATACGGCTTCGAATTTCATTCGTGATATGTGGTACAACTTGTACGGTTCTACCTAAATAATCCCCTTTTCTTTCTCTCTCGATGACGGCATGGTAAATTTGCCCAGTGGATACAGAATTTTTTCGTGAAAATTTAGATTTGGTAAATCGTTCATAGTATCCTAAATCCAAATCGGTTTCGGCACCATCTTCGGTGACATACACTTCGCCATGTTGGTACGGGCTCATAGTACCTGGGTCAATGTTGATATAAGGATCCATTTTTTGTAAAGAGACGGTATAACCTCTCGCTTCAAGCAAACAACCGAGAGCGGCAACAGTGACACCTTTCCCTAAAGAAGAAGAAACGCCACCGGTAATGAATATATATCTGGTCTTGGACAAACTGGACCTCAAAAAAGAATGTTTTTTACAGACTGTCGGGATTTGGGTCCAAAATCAATACGTTTAGGAAGGAGATTTCGCTTTTTCTAAAATCTTGGTTGTGGATTTTCCTGAGACAAAAGGTAAAATTTGAATATCCGCACCCATCTCCTTTAAAATTTGGTATTCTGGGAGGGTTTCCACTTGGTAATCCCCACCCTTGGAATGGATGGATGGTTGTACCTTCTTTAGAATTGTTAGGGGTGTGTCTTCGGAAAAACTCGATACAAAATTGACAGACGATAAAGCAGCAAGCACCAACATCCTGTCTTCGCAAGAATTGATGGGCCTGGATTCTCCTTTCAGTCGCCTAACACTATCATCAGAGTTCACTCCAATCCAAAGTAAGTCACCTAAATCGCGAGCTTGGGCTAAGTATGAAACATGACCTGGGTGTAAAATATCAAAACAACCATTTGTAAAAACGATCTTTTTGCCTTCTAACGACTTTCGTTTGGATTCTATCGCATCAAATGGAATGATTTTGTTTTGTAAATCTTGATAAAAACTCATACTGCCTCATCCAAATAACCAAGAGTTCGAAGTGCATCTTCAATTTCGGGTTGTGTGACCGTTGCCGCTCCCAATTTGCCGACGACGATCCCGGCACTGACATTCGAAACAAGGGCTGCTTCTTTGATACTCATCCCACTGGCAACAAACGCTGTGTAAGTGGTAATCACTGTGTCTCCCGCTCCCGTCACATCAAACACTTCCTTTGCCACTGTGGGGATATGGTAAAATGTATTGGTTTTACGTTCATATATAGACATCCCTTTCTCCCCTCGTGTGATCATCATTGCATCGGGTGTGATTCTTTCAGAAATTTCACGGCAAGCGGATTCAATTTCAGAATCACTTGCCAATTTTTTTCCTAAAGCTTTTCCTGCTTCATGATGATTTGGTGTCATGATATGAATGTTTTTATAAAGGAAAAAATGGCTGACCTGCGGATCTACAGTGACAATTTTCTCTTCCGCATTACAAAGTGAGATCACCGATTGAATGAGTGATGGAGTTAAATAACCTTTATCATAATCAGAAAGGATCACCGCAGAAGATTCTTTGATTTTCTGTTTTAAAGTTTCTAAAATGGTTGCCTCTTCTGCTTCCGTCAGAGGAACAATTTCTTCTCTGTCCACACGGCAAACTTGTTGGTGAGAAGCAATGATTCTAGTTTTCAAAATGGTTGGTAAGGTTTTAGATTTGAGTAAAACCAAATCCTCCTTTGCTACCGAGTTGGAAAGTAATATTCTTTCTAAACTCTCACCTGCCTTATCGTTTCCAATTCGACCATAGACGATCCCATTCACACCAATGGAAGAAAGGTTTTGTACGACGTTCCCTGATCCACCTAAAGTTTGTTTTTCGTTCCGAACCCAAACCACAGGAACGGGTGCTTCAGGAGAAATTCTTTCGACCGAACCAATGAGATATTCATCCAATATCAAATCGCCAATGACGAGAACTTTGATTTGGGAAAGTTTGGCAAAAGTTTGGTGTAGCAAAGATTTTTTGATTTTCAACAAAGCCGAATCCTTGATTTGGTTTACAACTAAACATAGAATCTAAAACCTTTCTCTGTGTCAACCTTCCCCTTACCACTCTTTCCCTTACCTGATGTGTTTCTATTTCCAGGTATGTTTTTGCCCTTACATATTTTCGAGCCTAGGTATAGAATGTTATTAGATTTTTGTTTGGAAAATGGTGGGGAAATGGGAATGGCACCCTATCCAAAAGCTTTTTTGGGAAGAGGATTACCTCCAATTCCAGAAGTGGTTGGATTTGGCCATATCATCCAAAAAGAATCATTACCAGATGGTAGGTCTAATATCATTTTGGAAGGACTTGGAACCGCAGAAATTGTGAGCCTTACCTCGACCGAACCGTTTTATATTGCCCAAGTCTCAAAAAGAGAACATGAAAGAAACAAAAATGTTTCCATCGAACTAAAAGAAAAAATTGAAGAACTTTTGGTTCTCACCAAACGGATATTACTTGCCGAAGGTGCTGAAGAAGATTTGATTCTCAAAATGAACCAAATTTTGGTTCACCCATTCCCCGTTGATTTTATTGCTTCATTAATTTATTTCGACTTTAAAACCAAACAAACCATTTTAGAAACAACTCACTTGGAAACAAAAGCAGAACTATTAAAACAAGTGTTAATGGGTCTTAATTTGGGTGAATGATATGTTTATTTTTTAACTCAGCGACTAAAAACAAAAACGAAGGAAAATTGGTTTGGTTTTCACGGTAAAACACTCTTGGATTGGTTTCTTTCGCATTTAAATAAAGATAACTTGAATTTTCTTTTCGAATGTAGGCTCTTTCTAAATAATGATTGGTCTGGGAATATGATAAAAAATCCTTCATCAAATCACTGATCGCAATTTCGCCTTCCGTTTGTTTGTTGGTGGCGATAAAAAAAACGGAAGTATTTTCCCCATCCTTTTTTTCCCAATGGAATTCATTCATCCAATGGCCTTTTTTCCCAAAACTGTTTTGTTCTTCTTTTTTTTCACCGACTAAATTGGGTATGAATTCTAATGTTTCCCAATGAATCTGGTTCCCTAAAAAATTTTCCTTCGCCAAATAAGATCGCCAATGTTTGGAGAGACCTCTCACTTGCATTTTGGAAAGTCCCAATTGTTCTCTTATGGAACCTCGTAAGGTTAAAAAACCAAGAAACCCCATTTGGACAAGAGAAAGGGATTGAAAATCCCAAACTTCCTCTTCTTTGAAGGGTGATAAAAACAAGGAATCCATGGCGTAAAAATCTTGGTGTTGGTAAGGGTAAAATACACCGGCATGGGAAGAAACTAAGGATCCATCTAAACGATTCACATAAAAAGTATCGACGGAGTTTGGAAAAGGGAAGAGTAAAATCCGCCCCGGAACCGAGGCGGAAAGCTTAGAAAATGAAAGTTTGACTAGTCACCAGCGTAGAGAGCCGCGATTTTATCTTTGTATTTTTCCGTAATCAAATGGCGTTTCATTTTAAATAGGTTTGTCAATTCATCACCCACTTCAAAAGGTTTTGTGATGAGAATGAAAGGTGTCACCTGTTCAAATGATTTAAATCCAGTTTTGGTATTGTTCAATGCTTTGATTTCCTTTTTGTAGAAATCGAGCACCTTTGGATTTTCAATGAGTTTTTGTTTGTCCGTCTCACTAATTCCATTTTCCTTTGCCCAAGCCATGAGTTGGTCAAAATCAGGGATCACGATTGCACCCAAATTCTTTTGGTCTTGTCCAATCACCATACACTGAGAGATAAAAGGAGACTCTGTGAGTTTGTCCTCAATCGGAACAGGCTCGACATTCTCGCCACCAAGGAGAACCACAGTATCTTTGGCACGGCCTGTAATGGTAAGGGTTTTTTTGAAATTGAACATTCCAATGTCTCCCGTATCCATCCAACCATCTTTCAGAACTTTCGCAGTGGTTTCTGGGTTTTTATAATAACCTTTCATCACTTGTGGTCCACGGATGTGAATCACACCCCTTTGGCCATATTTTCCCGAGACAAGCTGATTGTTGGCATCAACATGCGTGAGCACTTTTCCCAAATCATCCCGAATCTGTACGGAAGTCTCTGGAGTGATCACGCCTACAGACCCTTGTACGAGTTTTTTGAATGTCCTTACGGAAATAACAGGAGAAGTTTCCGTCATACCATACCCTTCTAGTACATTGATTCCAATGTCATTGAAGAAGGCATCAACGTGCCTTTGTAGGGCTCCTCCACCCGAAACGGATGCCTTGAGCTCACCACCTGTGGCTTCCCGAATTTTGGAAAGAACAACTAAGTCGAGTAGGAAATAAGGAACTGCTAATACAATCGCTACGGTGAGGTAATACACCCCCTTAAAAAGAGAAACGATTGGATTCCTTCCAACATAATCAACTTGGTTTCCCTTTAGGAAACGCATCGAAGCATTAAAATGTTTGGAGAAAAAATAAGCCAAATTGAATAGCCCCCGGCGAATCGCAGGAGTTTGTTTTGGGTCATTGATCCTTGTATAAATTCCGTTATAAATACTTTCCCAAAGTCTTGGAGCGGATGCCATAAACGTTGGTTTTGCTTTTTTCATATCATCGCGGAGATCACGAACATTTGTGTAGTAAGTAGCACAACCTGCTGCAATTGCTAAGTATTCAAACACCCGTTCGAATACATGCCAAACTGGTAGAATCGATAACATTCGTTCGTCTGCTTTGATATCAATCATACTTCCAAGGATGGCAGTCGTTTGGTGGATCATGTTACTATGTTTTAACATGACACCCTTTGGCATACCTGTCGTTCCTGAAGTATAAATGATGGTAAAAAGATCATCAGGAAGAATGGCTTTCATTCTTTCTTCTGCTTTTTTAGAACCTTTTGCTCGGAGTTCTTTCCCTTTTTCAATCAAATCATACAGTTTTAAAACTCCCGTGGCGGTGGATTTTTTATCCATGACGATGAGAGTTTTAGCAAATTCTAACTGAGAACGATTCTTTTGGAATTTCTCGAGCATTTTATCATTTTCAAGGAAAACGACTTTTGCTTCACAATGATTGAGAATATAAACAATTTCTGAATCTGTAATATCAGTTCCGCGAGGAACGTCTGCAGCCCCTGACATGAGGATACCATAATCGGAAACAATCCATTCCAATCGGTTATCGGCAAGTAAGGCAACATTTTCCTTTGCACTCACACCTAAATCAATAAGTGCTTCTGCTAAGTTGATACCAAGATCATATACTTCTTTGAAGGTAACGGGTTTATAGGACTTCGATTCGTCTTTACTAACGAATGCGGGGCGGTTCCCAAATTTTTCAGCACTCTGCTGGAACAGTTCGGGCAAATTGGCTGGCATGATTCTGACTCCTTTCTGAAAAGAAAACGGTAAAAGGTATCTTTAAGGGACTTTTTTAACGAACATGAGTCAAGACATTTTCATTCTTGTCATCGAAATCAATGGAAATCCAAATTCTTGTTTCGCATTGCACAATTATGGCAATTCCGACGAGGCCCAAACATGAGACCGGATCACAAGCCCTGTTAGGTCTTCTTTTTCTAGTCCGTACTGGCGGTACACTATTTTTCCATTTCGATCAAAAACGAGAACACATGGGATTCCTTCTACTTTGTAAAAATCAGTCATTTTCCAGTCTTTATCAAGTAAGGTGGGGTAAGTCATTTTCAATCGTGCCATATCATCTTTGATTTTTTCCAATGGTTCCGTAGTATCCGTATTGATCCCACGAAATACAAAATCCGTATCAGAAACCGATTTTTTCCATTCGTTGATGGTAGGCACTGCTTTGGCGCAAGGTTCACACCATGTGGCCCAAAAATCAAGGACAATCACCTTCCCCTTCCATTCATTCATTGACTCACTACTTCCCGAAACGGTTGGGAGCGGGTCTGGATAAAAATCAACTTTTCCTACATCTGGTTTGCAAAAAAAGAGAGTAAGGAGAACCAGAAGATAAATTCTGGAAGATATCAATCGGTTAAAGATAGTTTTCATTTTTGGATTCACTTATATACAATTACTTTTCCAATTTAGACGAATGGAATGATTACGTAAAGGGAAACTGGAAAGGAAAAGGAATTTCAATGATCCCTTCTCCGACAGAACCTTACGATTCTGGCGATGGAACGTCTGTTAAATGGACTTTCCAACCCTCAAAAATCAAATCGGTTTTTTTTAGAGGGAAAACCAAATATCGATTGGAATGGTCTGTGGATCCGAATGTCCTTTGTGATCGAATCAAACTCTCTGCTAATTCCGAAGACTGGGAGTGTGAAATCCAAGCGATGACAAGCGACCGGTTCCATTTGCATGTTGTTCCCAAATCTGATAAAACAAAAATTTTATTTTCGGGTGTTGTGTCAAAAAAGAAGGGATTACTCTCCTTCTTCTAAAACTTTTTTAAATACCCCTTCGGTGATCTGGGCCGCATTTTCCCATCGAAACGTTTCAATCGAAACATCCATCGGCATTGGATTTTGAAAAAAACTGTCAATCGCCAGAGCCCAACCTTTCGCATCTTCTTTTGTTCCAATGGGTAAATAAATCACTCCGTCTTTTCCAATTTCATGGAAGGTAGGAATGTCGGAAACAATACAAGGAATCTTATGAAACAAGGCTTCCACCATCGGAATCCCAAATCCTTCATACTTACTCGCGAAAACAAATAAACCTGCTCGTTTGTAAACATGTTGGAGTTCAGAATCGGAAACAGAATCCAATAAAAAAATATCTTTGTAAAGGGTTCTTTCTTGGATGAGTTCCTCAATGAATTCGGGTGATTCCCAACCAATTTTTCCGACAATGACCCAAGGTCTGTAGTGATGTGGGTTTCTTTTTCGATACTCTCGATATGCTTCCAATAAAAACGGATAGTTTTTCCTAGGCTCAATGGTAGAGACAGACAATAGATACCCTGTTCCCAAATCTTTCACACGGTTCGAAATCGGAGTGTCCAAAAGCCTTGTCATCTCTTGTGGATTCACACCAGGATAGGCCACTCCTGTTTGTTCAACAGGATATCCAAATTTTTTGCACATATCATCACTTGTTTGTTTCGAAATGGACAAAATAAAACTAGACCGCATAACAGAATACCGTTGAAACATTCTTTGTTGGATTTTTGCAATCCAACGCATGGTATTCGGATATAAATATAAAACCAAATCACAATACGTAAGTACGGCTTTTAAATCGCCAGGTAAAAAAGGTGGCAATACTTGTTGTGAGCCCCAAAACAAATCCAATCGATGAATGAATAAGTAAAATGGAATATATAGGTTATAATACAATCCACCTTTCCATTTTAAAACTCCACCCCCATTCACCCAACGAACATTCGGTAACTCTAATACAGCCTTATGATCTGGGTGAATTGGCAAATGTGAAAACAGTAAAAACTCATACTTCTCTTTGTTCGGGAATGCTTTTAATGTCTCTGCAATGAGACGACCAACTCCAGATACTCGGGTGGAAAGAGGCCTGGCATCCACACCAATTTTATATGTTTTTACCATCGTTCCTTTACCTTAAGCGATAGTTGGTGCAAATCAATTTTAGAGAAAAGGTATTCCACTGCCTTTTTTTTCCCAGCGACCAGTCCAAAGGATAGTGTGGTTTTTTGGTTAAAGGAATACGATTTATCTTTTAACGGAAAAAAAGTAAAATGATCCTCATCGAGTAGAGCGATCCCACCACAAATATCCCATTCATTTTTAGGTTTTAACGAAACGATTAGATCAATGAAGCCTGCAGATAAAAGTCCTAATTTGTAAGCAATGCTACCCATGGATCGAATTTCAAAATCTTCCTTCCAAAAAGGATCACTAAATAACCCTTCTTTCATTTCCGAAAACGAAACAAGTAATACCGGTTTTTGTTTTAGTTCTTTTTCTTCTTCTAACGGATGTAAAACGGAACTACTTTCGACAACTAGGGTTCGAAAGTTTTCGTCGGTTGCGAATGGTGCTTGCAGTTTGGCAAAAAAACTATGTTTCCCTTTAGAAAAAAACTCACCGGTTGCAGGGTTAAAAATAATCCCCCAAATCGCCTCTCCGTTCCGAACTAAACCCAAACTCAATGCAAATTGATCATTTTTTTTGACGAATTCCCTTGTGCCATCAATGGGGTCTAAAATCCAAACCCATTCTTTATCCAAACGAAAACTTGAATCCAATTTTTCTTCTGATAAAAATCCATGTCCAGGAAATCGATTCGAAATTTTTTCAAATAAGAACTCACTCGCAAACAAATCAGCTTCCGTAACAGGATCATTGCCACCTTTATCACGGATTAAAAAATCAGTTTTGTAAATGTTTAAGATGGAATCTCCTACTGAAAGGACCCATCGCCATACTTCCTGAAAATCTTGTTCTTCCATTCCGTCCTTTAATAAGGAATTCTTAATTCTTTTTTTCTTCTTTATGTGCGTTTGAGCCTAAATCCAAACCTTCTGGTTTTTCCAAAACAATTTCTTCTGAAGGAGAAGTTACATAGGTTTCGGGATCAACAGGAAACAGATACTGAAAATAATAGTTTTTATATTTTACATAAAAAGAATTTGTCCCTTCACGACGTTCAGTTTGCAGGTCTTGAAATTTTAATTCTTTTAATTCCTTTTTAGGATTGGCAAAACGTTTGGACAAAGTGCTTCGAACAGAACTTACCATATTAGATTCAAAATTTTTTTTCTTTTGTTCTTCCGTAAGTTTTGGGTTCCTAAGATGATCTTCGAGTTTAGTGAACTCTTCCGCCAAACCAGCGTTTTGTTGAGAGTAAATAAAACTTACACTACAACTGAATATTAAAAAGATCTTAAAAAATAGATTCATGCCCTTACCCCTAATTCCTTATGATATTATCTCTAATGGTGTATATGCCAATAAGAATTTTTTATCCAAATGAGAACCAAATCGAACTTCTACCTTTCGATTGTCACCAGAACCAGAAATGCTCAATATACGCCCTTCTCCGTATACTTTATGTCTGACTTTTGTCCCTATCTGGAACTCACCATCACCCGATTTTGCAAGCACAGACTCAAACTTTTCTTCTGATTTTTGAAATCGTTCCGCTCTTGGAGTGGCTTCGGGTCTTCTCACGCCAAATCTATTTTCGGTCAATTCCCCTTCCAAAAATTCTTTTGGTAACTCTTCTAAAAACTGGGAAGGAAGACGAGCATCCACTTCCCCAAATTTACGAGTGAAACGTGAATAACTGATCTCTAAATGTTTACGAGCGCGAGTGATGGCAACATATGCCAATCTTCTTTCTTCTTCTATCCCGTCAGGGGAATCTAAGGATAAAAAATGAGGGAAGGTTCCTTCTTCCATTCCTGCCATAAAAACATGGTGGAACTCTAGTCCTTTTGCATTATGGACTGTCATAAGGATTACATAATCAGGAAGGTCTTTGGTGTTTTCTTCGCTTGTGATGAGTGAAATACTACTCAAATATTCTTCTAAACTTGATTCCGGATTGGCTTCTTCAAATTCTTTCAATGCATTTACAAATTCATTTAAGTTAGATAACCTTGAAAAAGAATCTTCTGTTCCTTCATTTTCTAAAAATTCACGATAACCAGAATGTTCCAAAACATCATACGCAATTTCGGAGGGAGTTTTTTTTCCCAAATCTTCCATTGCAGATTCAAACATTCGATACAATGATTTTAATTTTTGAACCGTACCCTTTTTAATATCGGGAATTTCTTTTCCCAAACATTCAAATAAGGAAATTCCTTCCCTAACAGAATAACTCAGAAGTCGATTCACTGTTGTATCACCAATCCCTCTTGGAGGAGAATTGATGATACGAAGGAGTGAAGTTGAATCAACTGGATTCACAACAACAGACAAATAGGCAATGAGATCCTTTACTTCTTTCCGATCAAAAAAGCGAAACCCACCAAAAATTTTATAAGGGATTGCACGTTTACGAAGTGCTTCTTCAAAATATCTAGATTGCGAATTGGTTCGATAAAAAATCGCAAAATTCGAATATTTTTGACCTTTCCTCGCACCAACTTGGATTCTTTGGACAATCCCCTCTGCTTCTTCCATTTCATTTTGGTAAGAAGTGAGTTTGATTTTATCACCTAAAGGATTTTTTGTTCGTAAAGTTTTATTCGTACGTTGTTTGTTATGCGAAATTAATACTGCTGCAGATTCAATGATGGTTTTGGTAGATCGATAGTTTTCTTCCAATTTAACAACAATCGCTTCAGGGTAATCTTTTTTAAAATTTAGGATATTGGAGATATCCGCTCCACGCCAGGAGTAAATTGATTGGTCATCATCCCCCACTACACATAAATTTTTATGAAAGGAGGAGAGAGATTGTACTAAATGGTATTGGATTTTGTTCGTATCTTGGTATTCGTCTACCATGATGTATTTCCATAACCTCTGGTATTTTTCCAGAATGACCGGGAAATCTCGAAATAGAATGACTGTTTTTAAAATCAAATCTCCAAAATCTAATGCATTCCGTAGGTTTTTTCGTTTTTCATATTCTAAAAATACGGAAGCTATGGTTTTTGTATAAGCGTCGTCAGCTTTTTTTTTCGCAAATTCTTCTGCAGTTAAAAAGGAATCTTTCGCTTGGGAAAACTGATTGGCAAGACTAGAAGGCCGAAATTCTTTCGTGTCCATTTCTTTAGACTTAAGGATTTCTTTGATGAGTGACTCTTGCATATCACTATCATAAACAGTAAAATTACTTCCTAACCCTAAAACCTTTCCTTCTCTTCTCAAAAGATACAAACACAAAGAGTGAAAGGTTCGAACAAACGGTTCATATGACCCATCTGGCAAAAGATTGCGACAACGGGAACGCATCTCTTCGGCAGCTTTATTCGTAAATGTAACAGCTAAAATTTGGTTGGGGTAAACATTATGATTGAGAATGAGATTGGCGATTCGATAGGTAATGACCCTTGTTTTTCCTGAACCCGCTCCTGCCAATATCAGAAGGGGTCCATCCACAGATTCTACAGCAAGTTTTTGTTCTGAATTTAGCCCAACTAACTCCACTTAGAATCGCATATCCCCAATTCCAAAAACAAACTGGAAACTATTATTATCAGGATACAAACCAAAAGGCCGATCTTCGACTCCCGTATAACGGATCCTTTGTGCAAAATACAATCGAAGTGGTAAAACTGGAATTTGGATCCGTAATCCAAAACCCCATGAAAATCGAAAATTCGACATGGAAAGGTTTTTACTCGATAAAACTAAATTTCCTGGGTCATTTACGACCAGTGGTGAGTCAGGAATTTTTTTACCGAAGGAGTTATAGTTTTCAAATAAATACGTCTCAATGGGTTCCGAGAATCTTTGTGCGGCCACCAAATTATCGTAGTTTTTGAAAAATTCCTTTCGTTCTCCCACAGCACGATTGATTTGTTCATACATCGAACCCGCATCAAAAAAGATGACAAACCACAATAATGAAGGTTCTATCGGGAATCGGAGTTCTGATGTGAATAAAACCCGGCTGGCAGCTCCATCCTTCCATTCGTCTGGATAGTATTTATCATCAAAAAACCATCCCCGAAGTGATTCATATCCACCGAGGAACAATCGATCCTGCACTTGGATGTAAGGAATTCTTTCCTTGTCTTGGTTTCTATATTTGGGAGTTCTTTCAAACGTAAACACAGAAGAAGTACGGAATTGTTGGACGACACGCCATCTTCTGAGCGCGTTCTTTCGGATAAGCCCAAAGAAAGTATAATCAAACCAAGTATGATAGTATTCTAAGATGGGACTAAATTGGTCAAAATGACTTTCTCCACCGAGAAACTGCCCAACATTATCAACGGAAAAAATTAAATTAAAACCTTGAGTTGAATTGAAAACATTATCCCGGCTATCATACGCGATACCATTTGTCAATTGGGATCGAAACTGCCACCCGCGATCTACCTCAGCAAGAACCTGATCCGAAACAAGAGATGTTGGCCTTGTGGATGCAAAAAAGGAAGGTGAATATCTATGGAAGTGAGTCCAGTTGATGAGGAATCTATGTCCAATCCCTGCACTGACACCGACCCCTGATCTTTCATAAGAAGCGACTTCCTTAATCCCTTGGTTATTGTTTTCCGTAATGGAAGTTGCTCCCACAAACAAAGTCCGAGATGAATAAAATGCTGATAAAGTAAGTGACCAAGGTTTGTCCAAAAACCAAGGTTCCGTCCATGAAATTTGTAAGTATCTTCGGATTGGTCCAAATTCGACCCTTCCTGTGATTTGTTGCCCTGTTCCGTTTAAGTTATTTTCACCTAACTGTGTAAAGATGGAAAATCCAGTAATGGTTCCATAACCGCCACCCATGGAAACAGTTCCAGTCGGTTGTTCCACAAGTTCGATGATCAAATTCATTTTTGTTTCATCAGAACCAGGTCTCATGTTAAAGTTTACTTCTTTAAAATAACCTAAGTTAAAGATTCTTTCCCTTGAACGATTGACGAGAGATGAATTGAATAAATCGCCAGGCTTGAATAATAATTCACGACGAATGACCCGGTCTTGGGTTTTTTTATTCCCTTTGATGATGATATTTTCAATGAATGCTAAGTTGTTTTCACGAATCGTAAAATCCACATGGATGAATTTTTTTCCACGTAATTTAGGTTCCTCTTCATAAATTTTGCGAAGTCTGGCAACATTCAATCGATTGTATTCTTCATTACAATCGGACACGGCATCGGAATTTCCCCTTTTTTCACAATTTTCGTAACGGGAGAGCGACGCATCACTCAGTTCGACAACCTTTCTTCGAGGAATTACTTGGGCAAACAGATATCCTTTGGCTGAATAAGCTTCGTTAATGGAAGCGCGATCCTTTTGGAATTTTGTTTCATCAAATACCTCTCCTACATCAGCAGGAGCAAATTCGTATTGGTCTTCTAAAAATTTTACAGGGTAAACAGGAGCCCACTCCTCTTTTGGAGTTCCGGAAGGGTTATTCTCTTTATTCAAAAATTGAGGCATCCCATTCGGGGCAATGGTTAAATCATGATTGGTTGTATAACCATTATAAAAATATTGTTCACCTTCAATGATTTTGAAATTGACGATGACAACTCGTTTGTCTTTCTTCTTAGGATTTTCCCAACGGATTTCCCAATTGGTTCCTTCGTTACTAATTTCAGCGTCAACATACCCACGTGATTTTAAATAAGCGGCAATTTTTTGTTTATCAGATTCAAATGCAGATTCTTTAAAAACTCCCGATTCAATGATCCCACTTTCTTTTAAATCCATGATGCCTTGGATATCGTAAGTATCAATCTCGTTGTTTCCAAAAATATTGATTTTGCTTACAGGAATTTCTTCCCCTTCATCAATGATAAACTTCACCTTAACTGTGTTTGTTTCAGGATTTACTGGCTCTGTTTCAAATCGAACATAAGCGAGAAAAAAACCTTCGTCTCGGTATTTCTTTAAAATCACTTCCTTGGAGAGCGTTACCTTTTTCGGTGTGATGACTTCATTTTCTTTTAATGGAATTTTATCACGAAGGTCAGAAGGGAAAACTTCGTCTGCTCCAATAAAATCAATGTCTTTGACTCTAGGTCTTTCTTTGACAATGACTAAAATTTTAACCCCTTCACCATCAGCTTCTCCTTGGATATCGATATGATAAAAAAAGCCCGAAACAAACAAGGCTCGCATATCGGCATTGAGTAAACCTTGGGACAATTGGACACCAGGGCGCATATCCATTAATTCCAAAATATCATCGGAAGAAGTATTGATATTCCCTTTGAATTCTATTTTGGTAATGACTTTATCTAAATAAACAGAACGATTTGACCATAACGATACCCACTCTGCTGAAACTAAAAACAGCAAAGAGAGAATAAATAAACTAAATAGCTTTAAATGATTACGAATTTTCAAAAATTACTTTGATGTGCCTTTTACCATTGCTAAGTTAAAGCGACTAACGCCCGCTGCATTGACAGCATCAATTACTTTAACGACAACTTGGTAGGACGCACCACCATCCCCACGAATAATCACTTTGTTTTTTTTAGGATCTCTTTCTTTTTCAGGTCCTAAAAATCCATTGATTTTTTCAGTCAGACCTTCTAATGCAACTGGTTCTGAATTTTGATCCAAATAAATTTTCCCTTGTTTATCCACTGTGATAACAAGTTCATCTTTTTGTTTTTCTTTGGCAACACTTGAGGATCTTGGTAACTCCACTTTGAGTGCGGTATTTTTTTCCAATGTCGCATTCATTAAAAAATAGATTACGATAAAGGAAATGACATCGATGAGTGGAGCAAGCTCGATGTTATTGAAAGACTTTCTAGCTTTGCGAAACTTCATTTTTTGATTATCATCGATTCAAATGTGGGAGGACCAAATCGGTTACGTTTTCCATTTCCGTAATTTTTTCTTCCTTCATTCGAGTGAACACATTATAAAAAATATAAGCAGGGATAGCAATGGCAAGTCCCATTGCAGTGGTAATGAGTGCTTCCGAAATTCCGACCTCTGCCCCTTGGGTACCAGCCCCTTCCGCAAATGATCTTACAATTCCGATGACCGTTCCCAAAACTCCAAGTAACGGTGCTATGGTGGCGATCGTTCCAAGACCTGTGAGGTAACGTTCCATCAAATAAATTTGACGGAAACCTTCTTGTCTGATGTCTTCTTCCCAGAAAGAAACGCCGCGACGTTTGAGGTCAAAGGCCATTCTTAAGAGTACAGCTGCCGGAGATTGTACCTCTTGGCTTAGGACATCTTTTGCATCGTCCCATTTCCCCTCTCGGGCCAACTCACGGACTCTACGAAAATGATCCTGAGGGATACTCTTTAGTCTCCAATAGTATACTAGCCTCTCCACGATGATGGTAAAACCAACGATGGACACAAGTATGATTAGGATGGGAATGGTTTGTGGTGGAACCGATGAAATGATTGAATCTGATTTAGCGAAAGGAAAAGACATGAATGAGACCCCATTGAGGATTACGAATAGAGTTTTCAGTCTTCCCTTTTTCGCCAAATACTATTTTTAAAGGACTAACCCGCTTTTTTCATCAAAAGATCTGTCGCCGCCTTGAGAACCGCCGAGGTGAGTTGTTTTCCTCCGATCATTCGCGCCAGTTCCCGTTTCCTCTCTTCGAAGTCCAAAACAGAGGCTTCCGAGACAGTCCGACCACCTTCTTGCCGTTTTTCGATCTTAATTTGATGGTCACCCGCTGCCGCCACTTGTTGGGTATGAGTGATGAGTAAAATTTGGGAGTTCCTTGCTAGTTTTTTCAGCTTGGTTGCCATTGCTTCTGCAGCTTCTCCGCCAAGGCCTGTATCCACCTCATCTAGGACCAACATTTGAGGAGAGGGAGCTTGTTTTCCAAGGACACTTCGGAGTGCTAACATCACTCGCGAGAGTTCCCCTCCAGATGCCACTTTGCGGAGAGGTCGTGGTTTTTCCCCAGGATTGGCGCTGAAATAGAACTCAATTTGGTCAAGACCAGCGTCTGAAAGGAAATAGGATTTTGATCCTTCCTCTACCTCACCCTCGGGGTTTTCTTCCCAACGTAAGACCACCTGGAGTTTTCCCCCTTCGAGTCCGAGGTCGAGCATTTCACGTTGCACTTCTTCCTCAAATTGGGAGATGGCATTCCTTCGGAGCTTGGAAAGTTGGAATCCGAGTTCTTTGAGTTCCACAAGGCACTGGTCCTTTTTGATCCTCAAAAAATCTTCATCCCCTGCTTGTTCCTTCCAACGCTCTAATTCCGACTTTTTCTCTTCTAAAAGTTGGTGAATTTCCCCGATGCTCACATTGTATTTTTTCTTGAGTTTTTTCAGATCTTGGAGCCTTGCTTGTACCATATCCAATCTTTCGGGGCTAAAAAAGAGCTCCTCTTCTTCCTCTCGAATGACAGACTTCAAGGATTTGAGTCTGTCATAGACTTCTTCCCATTCATCTAACATCTCTCTTTTTTCAGGAATGAGGATGGTCACTTTTTGGATGGCATGGATGAGGCTTGGGAATACTTTCAAAATGGAGTTTTCTTTTTCCGAAAGTTCTTCCAAAACCAAACGATAGTTTTCCGCTAATTTTTCTCCGTTGGCGAGTAAACTTTCTTCGGAACTTAGGCTTTCTTCTTCCCCATCTTTTGGGGAAATCGCTTCAATTTCTTCCACTTCATATTCTAAAATTTCCTTTCGCTTCAACATGGTTTTACGTGTTTCTTCGAAATCAGAAAGTTTTTGTTTCCAATGCCTGTACTGTTGGAGGGCCGATTTGAACTTAAACTTCAAGGATTCTAAATTCCCAAAACGGTCAAGGAACTCCAATTGGTTTGATTTTTCTAAAAGGAAAAGTTGTTCATTTTGGCAATGGATCTCTGCCATGGTTTTTCCAAGCTCTCGTAAATGAGTGGTGGAGGCTAGACTCTCCCCAATTTTGACACGCGCTTTTCCATCTTTCATCAGTTCTTTGGTAATTAGGATTTCGTCTCCCGTATAACGAAAGCCTTGTTCCATCAAATAATCTTTTGTCAAATTTTGCCCGGTCAAGGAAAGGACCGCCTGTAAGGAATACCGATCCTTACCTTGTCTAATGTTCGCAGTGGAACAACGACCTCCAAATAAAGAAGCCAATGCATCGAAAATTAAAGATTTTCCAGCACCAGATTCTCCGGTGAAGACGGTGAGACCATCCGATAGGGAAAGTTCAAGGGATTCAAATAGAGCAAAATCCTTAATTTTCAAATGTGTGATCATATAGACTCCTGTTTGCTATACATACAGTTACTACTTAACATACAAGTAGTCAATAAAATTTTTTAGAAAACTTAAAAAATCGCAATTTCTCTTCCCTTCCTTTCTGAAACTCTGGTGGAAAAGGTGACTTATGAAAGATCTTGAAGGCAAAATCCACCTCGTATCGAGTTTACCCCTCTTCCGTAGTCTTTCCAAAAAAGAAAAAACCTGGGTCGCTGAGTCTGTTCACATTGTGGAACGGGAAAGAGATGAACTTCTTTTTACGGCGGGAGACAGCGACAGAAGTTTGTTTCTAATTTTGTCTGGTGGGATCAAATTATTCCTTCCGAAGAAAGGGGAAGGAAAACGGGAAGAAGAAGTACAGTATCTAAAAAAAGGAGAGTACTTCGGCATCCAAGCATTACTAACAGGAGAAAAGCACAACCATACAGCTGTTACCGTAAGCGAGTCTCGATTTCTGGTTTTATCCCAATCGGAATTCCAGAAGTTAATTCAAAAAATTCCATATCTTTCCATCACCTTTTCGAAAATGCTCACCAAATCCTTACGAGGGGAACTCCTCGGAGGAAAAGAATACTTTCGTAATTCCGTTGTCTGTTTGGTGCATTCTGATCCGATTACAAAAGATCGATTTGCTTCGGAACTCGTTGAGAAAATAGAATCCGAATCAGGTAAAAAAGCTGTCATCCTCCATTTTTCGCAAAATGGAAATGTTTCTTCCCCTCATACCAAAACTTATAAATTCAAAGATGCTGACCGTATCAAAGAAACCTTAGGAAAACATTATGCGAGTCATTCTTTTATCTTTTTAGAAGTATTCCCAGAAACAGAGGAAGAACTGAAACATCTGTTAATTGATGAATCTGACCATATTGAAAACTTGGTTTCTTTGGAATATAAAACCAATCTTTGTGATTCGATCACAAAAGATGCCAAAGAGAACGAGATCCTCTACCACGAGACCAATATCCGAGAGATTTTAGACCATGGAAAATGGGATATTTTTATCAGGCGGAAGGCAAGAGAACTTTCAGGTGTGGAAATGGGTGTGGCCCTCGGAGGCGGAGCAGCACTTGGACTTGCCCAAGTGGGGATCATGAAAGTTTTGGACGAGGAAGGGATCATACCCGATATGATCTCTGGAACAAGCATTGGTGCCATCATCGGTGCCTTTTGGGCCAGTGGACTCGGTTATAAAGGGATCCTACCTTTACTCGGTGAAATTGATAGCCTTTTCAAAATGTTCAAACTGGTGGATTTATCCTTTCCTGGACAAGGTTTACTCCATGGGAAACATGTTCGTACTCTTCTGGAAAAGTATTTAGGAGATTTATACTTCGAAGACCTTCCCATCAAACTGCGGCTCATCAGTTGTGACATTTCCACAAGGCAAGAAATTGTACTTTCGGAAGGAAAGGTATTGGATGCTGTTATGGCAAGTATCTCCATTCCAGGAGTTTTTGTCCCCCAACCGCAAGAGAATGGAAAAACCTATGTGGATGGAGGGATTGTCAATCCCCTGCCCGTTTCAGCACTCACTCAAGAAGGCATTCAAAAGATCGTCGCCATCAATTCCATGCCAAGTTCCAAAGATGAAATGAAAACAAACAAACTTTTAAATTTGAATGTACTCGATATCATTGTGAATAGTTTGTATTCACTTCAATATAGAATTGGGAAGTATAGTGCCCAAGAAGCAGATGTATATTTAAATCCAATCCTTCCCAATTCCAATTGGTTTGAGTTTTGGCGGAGTAAAGAATTCATTGAACTCGGCGAAACTGTAGCCAAAAGTTCCTTACAGGAAATCAAACAACTGTTTAGCGAAAAAAATTAATCTCTGTCGGGGGAGAGGATCACGATATTAAACGGGTTCCTTTCATTTTTTTCGGACTCAGATAAAGTTTCCGAAAAACGTAAAGCACCTGTGATCACTGTCCCAGTTGTAAGCCCAGCAAAAATACCTTCTTTTTCATATAGATCGGCTTGCAGGTGTAAGGCTTCGTCTTTTGTGACATGAAAGTAATGGTCAATGAGTTTTGGATCATAAACGGCAGGCAGGCGAATCCTTTCTCTTTCTTTGGGATTGTCAGTTTTTCCATATTCCATAAAGGCTGAGTTTTGTTTTCCTGCAATGATCACTTTTACCCTTCTGTCTTGTGACTTCAGGTAACGACCGATCCCAGTAATGGCACCACCAGATCCTGGTGCTGAAATCACAGCTCCGACTTTTCCTTGCAGATCTCTCCATATTTCAGGACCTGTGGTTTTGAAATGGAAATTGGGGTTGGCAGGATTTTCCAATTCATCAGGGAGATACCCACCCATTTTTTTGGCTTTTTCTTCTGCTAGTTCCGTGAGCTTTACGATATCCGATTCATTCGTAACCGTCACTTCTGCTCCATAACTTCTGAGGAGTTGGACACGTTCTGGTGGTGTGGTGAGGGGAACTAGGCAATACACAGGGTAACCTTTGACCTTTCCAATCCATGTAAAACTCACAGAGGAGGAACCGGCACCAGAAAGAATGATAGGCATTCCTTTTTTTAACTTCCCTCGTTTTTCCGCATCTAACACCATCGCTATGGCAGTACGATCTTTCGCAGAACCTGTTGGATTTAAAAATTCAGCTTTTAGGTAAAACTGTACACCAGAATATTCAGATCCAATCCGGTTCAAACGAATGAGAGGTGTATTGCCAATCAATTGTAAAACATTGTCTTTGATTGGTTTGGCAACGGAAAGTTCCTTTCCAAAGATACCCTGTACATTATTCAGTGCTTGCAACAAACTGTTGCCAAAGTCATCGATACCTTTGGAAATCGGATCAATCATTTATTTAACTTTAATTAACTCAACATCAAACACAAGAGTCGAATTGGCAGGAATGGGTCCAACTGCTCTGTCACCATATCCATATTTGGGAGGAATGGTCAATTTTCGTTTTCCACCTTCTTTCATGCCCATAATCCCACGTTCCCAACCTTGGATCACTTGGCCTTGCCCTAATTGGAAACTAAATGGTTCCCCTCGATCCACAGAAGAATCAAAAACCTTTCCATTGGTCAACTTACCAGTATAATGAACCACAACGGTTGTCCCGCGGATGGCTTCTTTGCCTAATCCTTGTTTGGTGTCCTGAATCAGCAGTTCCTCTGCTGAAAGACCCGTTACGAAGAAGAAAAAACTAAGAGTTAAAAATAACTGTTTCATGCGCTTCATTATACACTCTTTCTGTACAACCAGGGAACTTCTTTTTGGTTCTTTTCTTCAAATTTTTGAATAAAATCGGCTTTTTGTAGGGTGAGTCCAATGTCATCCAAACCATTGAGGAGGCAGTGTTTTCGAAATGCATCCACTTCAAATGGGTATTTTTTTCCTTCTTCTGTGATGACAACCTGGTTCTCCAAATCGATTTCTAAATTGGCACCTGGTTTTTTATCAATTGCCTGGAAAATTTCTTCGATTTGAGATTCCGGTAAAACAATTGGAAGCATCCCGTTCTTAAAACAGTTATTATAAAAAATATCTGCATAAGAAGGTGAAAGGATGGAACGAAAGCCGTAGTCTTCTAAGGCCCAAGGAGCATGTTCTCTGGAAGATCCACACCCAAAATTATCACGAGTGACAAGGATATTGGCTCCTTGGTATCTTTTGGCGTTAAGAACAAAGTCTGGGTTTGGTGTTTGGCCCGCATCGTCGAGAAATCTCCAATCATGGAACAAATGTTTTCCAAAACCAGACCTTTCGATTTTCCGTAGGAATTGTTTTGGGATGATTTGGTCTGTGTCTACGTTCGCTTTGTCGAGAAGCGCTGCGATCCCTTTTAATTTTGTAAATGCTTTCATCTTATTTCCACTCCCGAATGTCTACAAAATGTCCTTCCACGGCGACTGCTGCTGCCATAGCAGGCCCCACTAAATGGGTCCTTCCACCCTTTCCTTGCCTTCCTTCAAAGTTTCGATTGGAAGTGGAAGCACAACGGTCCCCTGGAGATAACACGTCATCATTCATCGCAAGGCACATCGAACAACCTGGGTTTCGCCATTGGAATCCCGCTTCGATAAAAATTTTGTCGAGTCCTTCACTCTCCGCTTGGCGTTTCACTCGGCCTGAACCTGGTACAATGATGGCTTCTACTTCCTTACTGACTTTTTTCCCTTTGACGGTGTTTGCCACAACACGAAGGTCTTCGATCCTTGAATTGGTACAGGAACCGATGAATACTTTGTTTACTTTCACATCCGAAAGTTTTTGTCCAGGTTTCAAGTCCATATAGGCTAAGGCAGATTCTGCAGATTTTTTTTGTACAGGATCTGTGAAATCATTTGGACTTGGTACAGTTGCAGTCACTGGGATCACTTGTCCAGGAGACGTTCCCCAAGAAACCATTGGTGCAATTTCATTTGCATTGAGTGTTACTGTTTTATCAAATTTGGCACCAGGGTCTGTTGCATAAGATATCCATTTAGCAGCTGCTATATCAAATGCATCTCCTTTCGGAGCAAAATCTCTACCTTTGATGTAATTGATCGTCGTATCGTCTGGAGAAATGAGTCCAGCTCTTGCACCAGCTTCGATAGCCATATTACAAATGGTCATTCTTCCTTCCATACTGAGCGCACGGATGGCTTCCCCAGTGAATTCAATCACATAACCAGTAGCACCATCAGTTCCAATTTTTCCAATGATGGCAAGGACGATGTCTTTTGCAGAAACCAGAGGTGAGAGAGTTCCATCCACACGGATTTCCAAAGTTTTTGGTTTCTTTTGGACTAAGGTTTGGGTGGCTAAGACATGTTCCACTTCGGAAGTTCCAATTCCAAATGCGAGAGCACCAAAGGCACCATGTGTCGCTGTGTGAGAATCCCCACAAACAATCGTCATACCAGGGTGAGTGAGTCCAAGCTCTGGCGCGACAACGTGCACAATTCCATTGTCAGGGTGATTGATATCAAATAATGTAATTCCGTTTTCTTTACAATTGTCCATTAAGGTTTGCATTTGCAAAACCGAGATCGGATCCACAGATTTCCAATCTCTCGTTCTTGTGGAAACGTTATGGTCCATGGTAGCAAATGTTGCATCGGGTCGCCTCACCTTTCGGTTGGTGAGTTTCAAACTTTCGAAGGCTTGTGGGCTTGTGACTTCGTGGACTAGGTGTCTGTCGATATAAATGAGGCAGGTTCCATCATCCTCGTGAACCAAATGGTCATTCCAAATCTTCTCAAACATGGTTTTCATAACTAGACTCCCTCACTTCAAGTCATAACTCGGACATGGGGGTCTGTGTCCAGGGAATTTGGAAAAATAGATTGATTCTTAAGGTGTTTGGACGGTGGATCCGTCAACATAACTGCCAGAAATCCCAGAACAATGTGCGGCCGCAGTTCCCCCACCTCCACCCGTGAGTGGAGCGGTATAAACGCTTATGATATAACCAACACTCGATTGTGTGACCTTGCAGGAACCGACCACACTTGTCTCTGTACACTTTGCGGTTTGTTTGGTTCCCGAAAGGCAACTTGTCAAATAACCATAATAGTTCTGACAAACTCCACCCCCAACAACACAGGCAAACTTAAAGGTTTTGGTGGATCCACCATTCAACAAATCCGATAAATCTGAATCAGACACTGTTTGGACCGCTGTCCCATCCGTTAGGACAGAAAGTGGGTTACTTGTCCCACTTTCTTTTTGGTGCACATAAAGTAAGTAACTACCAGCTTTCGCAAAACTAATGATGGTTTGGCCAGAATCGGTTTTTGTGTATTCAGTTCCTTCTTTGGCCAGTGGTGCAATGTTCAATTCCAAAGGACAACTTGTTGATGTGTAAACGGCAACCTTTGCCACTCGAGAGAGTACAACTCTCGTTGCAATTTGTGCCCCTTTGATTTGCATCACTGCATAATACGTATCTCCCGCAAGTAAAAAGGAAACTGATTGTGAGCTCGTCGTGATTCCCGTATAACCGGCTTTGAGTTGGGACCCGAGGCCTGCCACGGTACATCCGTTTTCTCCCGTTTCCTTCGCCAGAAACAAGGAAGTGGCAGCATCATTATTAGAAGTTTCTCCTGAACAAAATGAAAGGATGAGACCAATTTGAAGGACAAATAGGAGAGACGTTACTTTTAAAAAAATCTTTTTTTCTAACATGTCAGTATCTCCCTCGGAACGTAAGAAAGGTTTTTCCTAATTGGATTTCGTCTAAATTATGTAACACTTTGGGGCGTAATAATTTTCTGCCGTTCAAGTATACACCTGCCTCAGAAACACAATCAAACAATATAAATTTCCCTTTGCGATTTTTTATCTTCGCATGTAAACCAGATACACTTGGATCGTGGAGGACTATGTGGTTGGACTCAAAATTACCAATGGTCATTTCCGACCACTGCAAAGGAATTGGTTCGTATAATTGGTTTCCTTCTCTCACTTGGATTACCGCATAGGTATAGGAAGTCCCTGGTAAATTTTCCTTTTCCTTAGTGACAAGTGCGATTTCTCGGTCCCGAGCTGCCTTTTCTAAGGTTTCCCCATACATTCTGTCATACACTTCCAACTCATCCTGTCTTTCCAAGTTTTCCACATTGGAGATTGGAGTTAAGGTTTTTTGTTTCGCATGACTTGGATTTGGTGATTCAAATCCTCGCAAATAATAAAGAGAGGCAATACACAATAAAATAAAAAATAAACTTACGGGAAAAAACACAAATGGATCGGAGACTTTTAAATATAGGGTTTGGTACGGCGTGATTTGGTATAAAAATTCAAATTGCACTCCAGTAGAAACCGAGGTAAACGATCCCATCACTTCGTTTTCTTTCCATACAGATAGTTGCCAAGGAGAGATGTACTTGATTTCCCAATCTGGACTGACGGTTTCTTTCAGATCCATAAATAAGGACTCAAAACTTTCCTGTTTGGATATGGGATAAAAATCTCCATTCGCATAACTGACGAGTTTATTTGCTTCTAATGAACTTGGAGAAAGTACAATGAGTTTCAGTCCTTTTTCCCGAATCCGTTTGGCAAACTCAGGGATCTCAAAACGATCTGGCCATTCATTTGAAAAACTAACAAGGAGTAAGATATGGTCCTCCTTAGTTTCATTTCCTGGAATTGATTGTAACAATTGTTCCCAATTGCGAATCGGGAACTGAGGGATTTTTTCTTTTGGATAAGGAAAGGAAACATCCAAAACTTGGGATCGAATCCTTTCGAAGACATGAAAAGAATCATCGGATTGGATGTGGAGTTTTGAAAATCCGCCACTTTGTTCTGAGATCTTCACAAGTTGGCTTGTAAGTTGTAATAACCAACGTCGGTCTTCGGCATTGGAATAACTCGGAACAGAAATGGTTAAATACAGCGGGTTCTTTTTTTCAAGTCGTGTGAATCCGAATCCTTCGGAAAAACGTGCGGTACTTCCTAATTGTTCCGAGAGGGTATACCCATTCAGATCCAAATTCCCCTTGAGGTGTAACCGCAGTTTTACTTCTGGATAGGAACTTACATCGATGGATCGTAATGATATGGGGGACTCTGAAAAAATGGGAAACGTGAAAAAACAAATCCAAAGGAAAAACCAATTACGAAAATAAAAGAGAGGCTTCCTTAAGTTGTTTTCCATATCCTGAAATAGGCTCCAATTGGTGGTTTCGAATTGGAAGCGATTCTACGACTTCCCCTTCTTTCATTATCGTAACTTCGGAAGCCAGACTTGCGACGATCCTCAGTTCGTGTGTAATAAAAACAACTGTCATCCCCGATTTTGCTAATTTTTGAACCGTTTCTAGGACAATTTTTTCAGAAAACGCATCGAGTCCCGTGGTTGGCTCATCTAAAATCAAAATTTTTGGATGGCGTAGGAAAGCAAGAGTGAGTAAAATTCTCTGCTTTTCCCCTCCCGAAAGGTTCTTTGCAAATTGTTTCCAATGCCCTCGCGGGATCTTCAATTGATCAAAGTAAGAAAAAACAGTTTCCAAGGTGATATGGGATAAAGAAGACAGCCTTAAAAAATCTTTGATTTGGCTCTCTATGGTTCGGTAGGGATGAAAGGCTAAATTAGGATTTTGAGGGACAAGGAAGACATTCTTTTGATTCGGAACGTTCTTTGAAAACACATCATCACCCAAAACCAAAAACTGATCATAAGTCAACCTTGCGCCTTCTGGGATGATGGAAAATAATGCCATCGCCAGTGTGGATTTCCCCGACCCTGATTCCCCAATGACACCATGAATGCTACCTTTTTTGACTTGAAGTCCAATGGATTTCCAAATGAAATGCCCTTCTCGTGTTTGGAGTGTGGCATTTTGAATTTGGATGATCGGCCGATCAATCGAGTCCAAACAATTCCTTTTCAATGATGCTACAAAGGATATGACCGATCAAAATATGGGACTCTTGGATCCTTGCTGTGACACTGGATGGAATGATGATTTCCACATCCGCTTTTCCTTTTAATTTTCCACCATCTCCACCAAGGAGTAAAACAACCTTCATCCCATTTTTTTTGGCTTCTTCTACTGCTAAAATGATATTCTTGGAGTTCCCTGAAGTTGTGAGTCCGATGAAAACATCTTTGGATTTTCCGAAAGCTTGGAGTTGTCTTTGGAAAAGGAATTCATATCCATAATCATTGGCACAAGCAGTGAGAACCGCCTGGTCACTGTTCAGTGCTATCGCAGGAATTGCCTTTCGCTCATTTCCTGATTTGTATCGAATGACAAGCTCTGCCGCAATGTGAGATGCATCACAACTAGACCCACCATTCCCTGCAAAATATAAAATTCCATCGCCCTTTAAGGAATCCACAAGTACCTTTCCTGCGGCTTTGATATTTGGCAAAAGTGACGGCAAAAGTTGTGCTTTTACCCGAATGGAATCTTCAATTTGCGATTGGATTAATGTATCATGCTCCATGTTCTAATTCCTTCTCTCTTCTTTCCCGTATGAGATTTATTTTCTGTCCAAATTCTTTCAAAGCAGATCCGAATCCAAAAATCGATTTGGTTTTGGAATGTGGGTTTGAGCTATTGGACTGTCCTAAGTTCAGATAAAACAATTCGTCCCGTACAAGCCGTTTTTGCCTTTCTGTCGCTATCTTTTCAAAAAATTCCTTACACTCTTCGCCGATGGCAAGCATCACAAGTGTCATTGAATTCGGGGACATTTGTAACAATAGCTGTTCTTGCCAGAATCGTTCCCAACAGAAGACGATCCGCCAATCATCTTTTGGTGCTTCCGATTCTAAAAATAAATCCGACCTTGGAATGGCTTGTAAGTTTAAAAAATCATCCAAATTACGAATGTCTTTCGAAAGGTTTTGATTGAGTAAACCTTCATCTACAAAAAGAACTCCCGCCCATTTCCCATCTTTATTTTTATATAGATGGTTATCGGTGACAAGAACAATGGAAAAATCATCACCTTCGATGCGGAAGACTTTTTCGTTTGTTTTTGTTAAGCGAATCTTTTTGGTTTCCAGGACAATTCCTGAGTTTATTTGTTTCGTGGGTAGTTTCTTTTTCCAAGTGTCAAAGGCAGTTGCCCATTCTATGGCAAATGATTTTGGTTCTTTTTTCTTTTTTTCCGAATCCAATACCTTTTGGTTTGATCGAATGGACAGGAAGGAAAGGAGTTTCCTCCAAAAACCTTGTTTGGTTTTGGGATTATTTTTTGCCATAGTCTTTTCGTATATTGGAAGGACGTTGAATTTTCAATTGGTCCAATTCATACAATTTCGCGTATTTTAAATAAGTCGAAAAAGAGGAAGCAAGGGCAATCCACAGTCCAGGGATTCCATCTAAAAACCCAAATTTAAAAAGATAAATTTCAAAAAACTTTCCGAGTGGTTTTATGATGGTTTTCATCAATGAAAACCTTTCACCCTTCGCATAACGAGTGTAGGCGACAATGCTTGAAAATTGATTGATCGTCGTGATTTGGTGACTGAAATCTGTAAAACTATAATGTAAAATATTTCCCTTCATCACTTTACCAAAAGATCCTGGTTTTAGTTCAATGAAGTCATGTGGGTTCTCTCCAATCCAACTGGCATTCGCCTTTTTGAACAATCGATAACGTCGCTGTGGGTACCATCCACTATAACGAATCCACCGACCTAAGTGAAATGTGAGCCTTGCGATTTTATATCCATCACAATGGACCTCATCGGTTTCCAAAAATGTTTGGATGGAATTTTGTAATACCTCGTCGGCCCTTTCGTCGGCATCAAGGGAAAAGATCCATTCATTTTGGCAAAAGGAAATGGCTTTGTTTTTTTGTTCGACATGGCCCGGGAAGGGTGCTTCCAAGAATCGGACTTTGGGGAAGGAAGTGGCAATTTCCTTGGTTTTGTCCGTACTCAACGAATCCAATACAATGATTTCATCGGCGAAGGATACAACCGATCGGATACAATCCCCAATATTTTTTTCTTCATTGAAGGTAATGATGGCCACCGACAATTTTCTTTTTCTCTTGCCTTCCATAGGAGTTAAAACCTATTCTTGGAACCAAATATGATTGGGAAAGAAACATTTCATAAGATTTCTTTTGTTTTTCTGGCATTCTTTTTTGCCCTATCCCCTATATCCATCAGCCTAAGCCAAATCTTCGCAGGCCTTTCTCTCTTCTTTCTTTTTTTGGACCAAATGAAGAAAAGAAAACTCCCCCAGATTCCCATCGCACTTATTTTTTGGACGGGTTTGTATTTGAGTTTTTTACTCACACCACTCATCGAGAACCAGACGATCCAATGGAAAAAAGATATCGTGAAATCTGAGTTTGGTGATCTATGGATGGGATTTTTGTTACTCCACCAAACATATCTTAAGGATCGCGAAAAAAAAAGAATCCAAAACTTTGTTTTTTTAGGTGCGATCATCCTTATCCTTTCCGGGACTATTTCCCTTTTTTTCCCCTACCGACTCGCACCATTTGTTATGGACGGTTTACGTCATATAGAAGGGAAACGGCTTCCCCACCTTTTGGCAAATGTCCACGGTATATCCGTTTATTTACCCATTGGTTTCCAAAGTACACACTTAACTTACGGGGGACTCTTAGCCGTATATTTGCCTTCTCTTTGGGAAAAATCGTATCGTTTGCTTTCGAAAAAAAAGCGGATGATCCAATTTTGGAAAACCTCTCTCCTAACTCTTTCGGTTTCCGGATTTGGGATGGTATTACTTCTTTTAAACCAGAGTCGATCCATTTGGATCGGAATCTTTTTAGGAACCATTCTCCTCTTACAAAAATCAAAAAGTTCGATCAAATCGATTTTACCGTGGGTGTTAACGGGAATATTTTTTTTACTCATGTCGTTTTTACTTTTTTATCATTCCAATTGGTTATTCCAAAGAGCGATCGATGATCTTTTCGCTAAACGTTCGTTAGAGAACCAAAGGATCTGGATTCATAAAATGAATTATTCCATCCTAAAAGAAAATTTGGTTTTTGGAATTGGGGGAGGAAATTATGAGAATCGTTTCATAGACATTGCCATTCCCATCGTAAATGAAATCCCCGCACTCTATTATGATTTATCGATCACTCCCAAATCCCATGCTCATTTTGATGTATTACATGATTTGATACTGGGTGGGTTGTTTGCCTTTTTATTCTATTTGGGATTTTTATGGTCTATCACGAAACAAATTGATACTACCAATCGAAAGTATGTTTTTTATTTAGGTATTCCGATAGTTCTTTTTGCTGGTAGTTTTCAATGTTATTTGTTAGATGATGAAGTTTTACTTCCCTTTATGGGTCTTTTGGCCTTACTTCCCATTTTAAAATTCACTCCAAAAAATGAATTCCAATCCAAACCAAATGAGAGTCTCTTCCAAACTCTTTTCCAGAATCTAAAAATAGAAACACTTTCCTTCTCATTTGGACTCATTCTTTTTTGGATCTTCTTCTCCCTTACAGTCACCTATCTATGGAGTCGCACAGAAAACGCGGAATTGGTTTTGCATCGAACAAGAACAAATCAAAACTTTCCTAGTCCTCTCTCTCAATTGTCCGTCAATGCCAAATCCCCCATCCCTCTCCCCGTTCCCACAAAACAAATGTATTTCAAACTATCGGGTTGTTTGGACCAAGTTCTGAACTTTCGAAAGGACCCCTCGCCTAGACTGAAACCAATACAATTGGAAATTCTTTGGGACAAGGAAGTAGAAACAAACTTACCGAATCGGTTGACAGTCGAGATTCGCAAACGAGAAAGTTTTGACCAAGACAAAGAATACCGAGTACAAAAGGAATCTGTTGTCAAAACCTTCGCCGTGCCATTGAATCGTAAGGATGTTCAGATCGTTGTGGATCCAAGGGAATTCGTTACGGAAACTCCTGCATTTGTGGATTTTGGGTTTTGGTATGAATGGGATTCGGTAAGCCCCCATTTGCCAAGACTTCGGATCCTTGGGAATTGCGATTGAGAGTCCGCGGGGTCGCTACGAGATGTTGATTTGAGTTTTGTTTGATTGGGAAAGTCCGCGGGAATCGCTTCGATCTTCGGCCATCCTGGCCTTTCGATCTCAGCCCGTCCTACTCGTCACCGAAAGGCTTCCTGCCTTCGGAAAAAACGCTTCACGCTCCATCCACCCTTGGCCTTACAGCCAACTTCGCCTCAGGCTTTTACTAAGCCTTCGCGGGGGCGCTACGAGATGTTGATTCGAGTTTTGTTTGAATTAGAAGGTCCGCGGGAATCGCTTCGATCTTCGGCCATCCTGGCCTTTCGATCTCAGCCCGTCTTGCTCGTCACCGAAAGGCTTCCTGCCTTCGGAAAAAACGCTTCACGCTCCCTATGGGTCGCTACGTTTTTTTTGACTCGCAATCGTTCGATTTATACCTGGAGCGGGAATCGAACCCGCACGGGATTACTCCCACAGGATTTTAAGTCCTGTGTGTCTACCAATTCCACCATCCAGGCGTATGTTGTAAGACTAGGCGTCGGCCGGATTCGAACCGGCGGTCAAGCTTTTGCAGAGCCATGCCTTACCACTTGGCCACGACGCCAATCGTGACTTTGGATAGGCTAAAATAGGAAGGCTTGGTGTCAAATGGAAACTGATTTCACTTTTCATCGGATTGTAACAATTCTTCCAAAAATCAAATTGCTCCCCTTTTTTTCTCAAGATGCACTGCAATTATGAACCTGCAACGAATTGTAATTGTCACCATTTTATCATTTTCCCTTCCCTCATTACTCGCTGATACGGTGAAAGTCAAAGCCACAAAAGAAGTATTCGAAAATGTAAAAACTTCTTCTCCTACTGCCAATTATGTTTTGGTCGAATCGAAAGACGGCACCAAACAAGCGTTTAAGAAAAATGCAGTTGAAGTGACAACACTCCCCGTAGAATGGGAAGCGCCGAAAGAGGAAGAAAAACAAGGGTTCTTTGCAGGTATGTTTGCTTCCAAATCGAAAACGGAAGAAACTAAATCACCGGAATCAACAGAACCAAGTGAAAACGGACAAACAAAAGTCGAAGACGAAAACAAAGGTTTTTTCGAAAAACGCCTTCCTGAACTCACAATGGGTGGAATGGCTTTACTTTGGATCCTTCTCCCTTAATCAGAGTCGGTTTCGAATCAAAAAAGCGCCCGAATCAACCTAATCTAAAACCCCCACCCCTATTCCCATTCAATGGTTCCTGGGGGTTTGTGGGTAAGATCATACATCACAAGTGAAATCTGAGGAAGTTCCAAGAGTTCCTTTGTGATCCTTGCTAAAATATTACGATTCATTTGGTAAAAATTAGCAGTCATCGCTTCTGTGGATTCTACAGGACGTAAAACCACACCGTAGGAATTTTCTCGTAATCCCACAGGCACAAGTACGACTGGCATCTGCCAAATTTGATTATGAATGGACTCATCATATAAAATCTGATTCACGATCGCATCAGCATCTCGCAAAATATCAGCATGAGTTTTGTCTAAGGTTAGTTTTGTATAAAAGAAATCTTTTTCAAAATGAGTGATCCCTGGTGCCAGTACCACTCGATTGATCTCTTTTTTGGTATTGGTAATTTCAACAGACAAATTGTCTAATTCCTTCCAATCTGATGTGAAGTCACTGAGTACAGCACAATGTGCGTAACTCCTTTGGTCTCCTTGGACTCCCACTGAAAGAATGGGTAATATTTGGATTTCGGCCTTTGGGATTTTTTCTTTCCAAATGCTAAAATCAATATTGGGGGGACTTGTTCTGGGACTGGCAATCATTCGCACGACAAGTCCAGGTCCTGGAAAGGGATGGCGTTCAATCCACCTTTCCGGAAGGCCTAGTGTTCGGCCAAGTTCTCTCACCTCGTCTTTATAAAGATCGGCGATGGGTTCCACAATTTTGCCTTCGCGGATCAGGGCTTCAATTTGAGGGACACGATTGTGGTGTGTTTTGATTTTATGAGAATGTTTGGTTCCACCTGATTCGATGGTATCCGGGTAAATCGTTCCTTGGCCAAGTAACCAGTGTTCGGCGTCAAGTCCAAGAGATGTGGTGGCTTTTCCTTGTGCCTCTAAAAATAAATCCCCAACAATCCTTCTTTTTTTCTCGGGTTCAAATTCATTTTGTAGGGATTTGTAAAATACTTCACTTTCATCCCAAATGGTAAGGTCAAATCCTACATGGTGTAAATTATCCATTAGGTCCTTCACTTCATTTTTACGCATAAACCCTGTATCAACGAGTAATCCCTTCACCCGGTCCTTTCCAAGTGCCTTTGCCAGTAAAAGGTATGCGACAGATGAGTCCACTCCACCGGAAACGAGTAAAAATACATTTTTCCCTTCTGGAACTTTTTTCTGTAAACTTTGGATTTGTTCGTCCAAAAAATGTTGGATGCTCCAAGTACCAGAAGCCCCACATAACTCCACAAAGTTTTTTAGTAAAATTTCTCCTTCTTCGGAATGCGTCACCTCTGGGTGGAATTGGATGCCAAAAAGGTTTTTAGAAGGATGAGAGACAAACGCATAACGGCAGTGATCTGACTTTGCAATCACCTGGAAATCATTTGGTAATCGAACCACCTCATCACCATGACTCATCCAAACCTTTGTTTTTAGAGAAAGTGATTGGGACAAGGGTGAATTTGGATTTTCAATTTCAAGGATCGCCGGTCCGTATTCTTTTGTGCTCGCTGAAACCACTTCGCCACCGAGTGTCTTCATCATGAGCTGGTGGCCGTAACAAATTCCTAGCACAGGAACGGAAGTATCAAAAAAACCAGCTGGCAAAAGCGGTGCTCCCGTTTCATAGACGCTGCTTGGTCCTCCTGAAAGGATGATACCCGCATAGGACTCGTAGCGAGACAAGGGTTCTTCATTGGATAGGATTTCGGTATAGGCTCCTAACCTTCGGATACGGGAAGCAATGAGATGAGCATACTGGCCGCCGAAATCGACGACTGCGATTTTTTTATCACTTGTCATGGGATGGTTCCAAAATAATTTTGTTTATGTCGGGGTAAACAAATGTCGGAAAAAAAATCAGAATCTTCTTATGAGGACAAACAAGACCATATCCCGGCTTGGACCACCCCTGCGATCGAATGGTTTGCCAATGTTTATGCCGGTAAAGAATACAATATCGAATTTACCATCCCTGAATTCACTGCCGTTTGCCCCAAAACGGGTCTACCTGACTTTGGAACCATCTACATTGAATACATTCCCAGGGAAAAATGTGCTGAATTAAAATCTCTGAAAGAATACATGATGGCCTACCGAAATGTAGGCATTTTCCACGAAAATGTAGTCAATAAAATCTTGGAAGACTTTGTCAAAGCCATCGATCCTCTCTATGCCAAGGTCATTGGTGATTATAATGTTCGCGGTGGAGTGAAAACGGTAGTGAAACGAGAGTACAAAGCATAAATGGAAAACCTAATTGGGTATGTGGCAGCATTTTTAACAACGGTTTCCTTTTTGCCCCAAGTCTTACGAGTCGTCATGACAAAACAAACAAGGGACATCAGCCGGAATATGTACATCATGTTTTTTTTGGGTGTGGTGTTATGGTTTGTGTATGGGATACTCCGTTCTGATTTACCCATCATCCTTGCCAATGTAGTCACATTATTTTTTGTAACGATCATTCTATACTATAAACTCACAGAAGGGAATCAAACATGAGAAAGGCTTATGTAGACAAAGACAATTGTACTTCTTGCAACCAATGCGCTGATAATTTGCCCAAGTATTTTATGATGGATGAAGATGATTTATCCCAAACTCACTTAGCTGGATCTGACATTAATGATGCAATGATCCCAGAAGAAGATACAAAAAAGGTGCAAAAGGAAATGGATGAGTGTCCTGGTGAATGCATCCATTGGAAAAAACACTAAACCTCTAAAATTCAAAAGTAACATCGGGTGGGCACATCGGAATGAATTAGGAAATGTCGCTTTATCGGTGAAACGAGAACGTTATCTCTTGGAATCTTTTAAATCCAACAAATCCTTAACGATCACAAATACATCTTTGACCGATTGGAATTTGTGTTGTTTCCCTCTCGGGTCATAAACAAAACCAATGGTCTTCATTTTGGGATGAGCATTCCAATAACCATGGCCATGAATTTTTGTTTGGGACTGACTCCATACTTCACCCTTTCTAGTTCCACTAAAGAATAAAGATTGCGATGTGCGAAAGAGTCCCAAGGCTTCGGGATGGATTTTGGTCTGGATCTCATGTAAAGTCTCTGAACTCGTAAGATTTCCATCTTGAAGAGAAAGTTCATTTCTTGGGATCCACTCTGCCCCTGGACAGGATTGTAACACATCACTCACAACGGAATCAATGTCTTTTGGGGAAATTTTCGCGTTTGTTGCGGGAAGGAGGATTGATGTGCCACCTGAACTTTTAAAGGTCATTTGGTAGGTAGCCTGTTCCTCATTCAAAAACCCACGATGTTTAAGGATGACATTGGGAGCACAAACCGCATCCGCCGAATCAAACCCATGATCTGATACAATGACAATGGCGGGTCCCTTCGGAGAGAACGCCCCAACGGATTTTAAAAAATTTAAGATCGCCTGATCCAATTCCAAAAGCCGAACGAGTGCCCGTTCCGAACCTGGCCCATATCCATGGTGGTTTGTGTCTAAATCCGTAGTATAAACAAACATCAAATTTGGTTTTTTCTTTTGAAAAAGCCAGGTCGCGGTTTTTAATTTCACTTCATCTTTCGAAACGTCGTTTAACGGAGATCCTACGGCCTTCTCGATTTCTTTGTGTAATCCTTTTGTGGATAAGGCACGGAGAAGTTTGTCATCTTCTGGATTTTTTTTTCGCCAATACTGAGGAAGATTCCAATCCATTTCGGCACCGACCGTCACTGGCCAAAATACATTGGCTGTGGTTTTCTGATTCTTTTTTGCCAAATCCCAAATTGTAGGAGTTCGAATGTCTTCCGCATACCACATCCAACCCCCATCATTCTTTTCAAAAGGATCCGAAAGTGTATTATTATAAATTCCATGTTTCGCAGGATCCATACCCGTCACCATTGAAGTGTGTGCTGGGTAGGTTACCGATGGATTGACGGTTTCAATTTCATTCACTCCATACGTTCGGAAGAGCTCTGCTAAATGGGGAAAGTAGGCATGGTATTTTGGATCGGTCCAGTAATAGGCAGGGAATCCATCAATGGATAAAACAATGGTTTGCCGAACTGAAGTGAGATGAGGAGATTTTTTTTTGTCAGGGATTTTGGATTTTCCTTCTAAGGAAGGAAATGTAAATACCATCATTAGAAATCCAAACGCCAAAAGAGGAAGTTTCCAACTTGGCAAGGAAATGGTTTTTTTGGAGATCACCTTATCATCATACATAAATGTTAAAAGGGATTTCAAATTTTTTGTATTTTTTTTAATTCTAAACGGGAGGTTCTTCAAATTTGTACAAAACAATACTAAGTTGAATTTCATTTGGTTTAATCTTCACATAAACCCTGTTTAGCGAATCAAATCAGTATTCTTGTTCCGATCTGGTGGAACCGAGGAGTTCGTCAGGAATGTCCTCAATGCTATCACCAATTTGGATAGCTAGGCGGTTTCCCACGCGTCCTGGTGTGGCTTTGAATTTACTTCTGTCCCCCACTTTCACCATCAGGTCGGTTTTGATGGGCGTATTCTCCAATTTGATCACATCTCCGACATGTAAGTTCATGAGATCATTGAGAGAAATATCCACGCTTCCCACTTCAGAAATGAGAGGGATTTTCACTTGGTCGAGACGTTCTTGGATGACGGCACGGTTTTCATCCACTTCCCCTTTTCGAATCGAGGAATACCAATACTGTGCAGAGAGTTTATTGATGATAGGTTCAATGGTGATGTAAGGAATACAAAGGTTTGTCATCCTTTCCACTTCCCCTACTTTTGTTTCCAAGGTAATTAATACCACCATGTCATTGGGAGGAACAACCTGTGCGAACTGCGGGTTTGTTTCGATGTTTCCGAGCCTAGGACGTAAGTCGATCACCGTTGACCAAGACTCGCGTAAGTTTCCAAGGATTCTGACGATGATCCCTTCCATTACCGATAACTCAATATCGGAAAGTTCACGGTTGACTTTCGAAGACTCACCCTTACCACCAAACAGACGATCGATGATGGTAAAGGAAATGGAAGGGTCAATTTCTAAAATGGCGGATCCTCGGAGAGGGTCCATATTGATCACAGCAAGGGTTGTGGGATTTGGAATGGAACGAATGAATTCTTCGTAAGTTAACTGGTCCACCGAAGCTACGTGCACTACGACGAGGGCTCGGAGCTGTGCAGAAAGTCCTGTGGTTGCCAAACGAGCAAAGATCTCGTGCATCATCTGGAGTGTACGAATTTGGTCTTTTGAAAATTTATCCGGACGTTTGAAGTCGTAAATTTTGACTTTTTTTTGTTCCCCAACGGACGAGTATTCATCCTCCGAAACTTCTCCAGAGGAGATGGCATTTAACAGGGCATCAATTTCGTCTTGGGAAAGGATTTCCGTCATTTTTTTACCTTTACGAGTAAGTTTTTAATCTGCCAAAATCCAACTCGGCTTCCTTCTTCTTGTCGCAAGGTGTATATATATTCGTACCTTGTTTTGAACCGACCCATCATTCTTTCTACATACACTTGGACACGAGCATCTCGTTTGGAGGGGTAATCCACACTCATCACCTTAAAGTATTTTAATGCACCTGAGGGGGACTCCGTCAAATACTCTTTAAAATCTTCGATGATGGTTTCCCGCTCACCCACATTTGCTTCTGCATAAGCACTGCTATAACGATCATAAGCCAAGATGTATTCAGAAAAATCGATCCATTTAAAATGGTATTCCCATCTTTTTTTCATCTCAGCGCCAAGGAATAAAAAGATAACCTCTTCAGGGGAAAGTCCGCCACTTTCAGTCATTTGGCGGTTTACCGATTCCTTGCGTTGAAGTTTCGGATTTTGGAATAAAAATCCCACTGTGTTTTGGGAACGAAGGAATGCTGATTTATCTTCTGTGTAATTGGGATAAAAATAACCAGTGATATAAAATTTTTGGTCAGGCAAAAACTGGTAGTGTTCATCCAAGTAAATGGTCTTGGAAAAGGATTCATTTCGGTGAAGGCTCACCTCTTTGTTTTCATCGCCCACCAAATTGACAATGGTAGTCCTTCGTTTGAGAATGGGATCAGGAAAATCAGGGTCTTCGATTGGTGGGAGGATCCGATCGTTCTCGTCTTTGACTATGATTTGAAAGGAATAACGAAAATCAAAGGAAGGGAAAATACGAACCACTTCTTTCCCTGTATTGGTGATGGAAAATGTGAGTGGGATCCTTTCCCCCGCTTCGTAACTGCGTTTGGTGAGGCTCACACTGATCTTTGATTGTAGGGCAATAAAATTCTCAACTCGTTCCCCACGCGCATCCCGGTCAGGGAATGAAAATAAGGAATGGGAGACCAAAATTCCCAAAATGATGTAAAATGGTACGAAGCGCATTCACTATAGAATTTCGGCAATGGGACAAATTTCCGACAGAAATTTTAGCGAAATCGAAGGTTTGATCCTTCTTTTTCCCTTAGGCTGTTCCTAATTTAGCTTCGTCCAGGATGTAATTGGCAATTCGAATGAGTCTTTCCATCACGGATCCCAATTTTTTGTATTGGTAATAGTTTTCCCTTTGTTTGTCCAAATGTGGTTCTATGAGCGCCACCGTTTTGGATGCCAGTTTCAGGTTTTTGATTTCGTTTTCCGTCACGCCATATAGGTTCGCTTCCGAGACAAATCGATTCAATTCTTTCACTAAACTTTCATCGGTTAAATCTTGGATCTCAAAGACTTTCTCAATTTTTAAGATAAAATCGGTAAGGGTCCTTTTGATTTTGGCTTCTTCTTCTGTTGGCCTTCGTTTGGCGGTGACTTGGTTTAAGGCCTCATATTTATCCAATGCGGTTTCATACAATTGGTTCATCTTTGCCTTTTGGCCTAAATTGAAGCTAATAAAACTAAGTAGTCCTACGAAGGTATCTGGGTAACGATTGATCCCACCAATTTCATCCAATGCATTGGCAAAGGCCTCTTCATTGTGAGGGACAGTCATAATGAATTTTAACACAGGTTCTACGGAAGAACCCGATGTGTATTTTTGAATGACTTCTATGCCTTCTGAGTAGTTCATTGCCTTTTATCTAAAATGAGAACCTTACGAATGGTTGTTTGAAGATTCCCCTTTTCAATGATTCGGTCAAGCACATCATACCCTGTGATTAAAAAACCAAACACTGTATGAAGTCCATCCAAATGAGGAGTGTCAACTTGGTTGATAAAAAATTGAGAACCATTTGAATTCGGGCCGGCGTTTGCCATCGCAAGAGCACCACGGGTAGCTTTTTTACTTGGTACAACTTCGTTAAAACGATATCCCACTCGGTATAGGACTTCCAAAACTGGTAACTCCATTGCTTCCTGGTATGCTTTTTCTACTTCAGTCCTTTTTTCCTCAAACTCTTGGCGAGACTTGATATTGAATTCAGATAAAACGGCTCTTTGTAATTGTGCTTGGTATTGGGGAGCATCTTTGACCTTCAATTTATCAAGTCCCAATGCCTTTCCATTGATTTCATCCTCGAATTGAAACCCAGGCCCGCCTGTACCGTCGCCTCTCGGGCATCCGCCTTGGGCCATAAAATTTTCAATCACTCGGTGGAATTTGAGTCCATCATAAAATGGTCGTCTTTCGGAACCTTTTTCTGTTCGAAACTCTTTCTCACCTTGTGCCAGATCGATAAAATTTTGTACGGTTTTGGGTGCTGCCGTGTCATACAATTCAACCACTAGATCCCCTTGTGTGGTTTGGATCACAGCATAGATGGCAGGTTTTTCCGGTAGTTTTACTGTTGTTTGGTCAGCACGTTTTACCAATACTTTTGTAGGTGCATAGGTAACTGGTTCATACGTGATTTTTTTAAAAGTTTGGTCACTACAGAAAACGGTTTGGCTTAACAAAAGAAGTGCCAGTGCCAGAGATTTGATACGGGAAAAGAAAAACTGTTTCATATTGTTTTTTTACCTTTGGATTCTATTTGTTTTAATTTTTTGGTCAATTCGTTTAACTTGGCTTTCGCTCGTTTGATTTGTTCTTTTTGTCTTGGGAGTGCGGTTCCGCCAAACACATCTTTTTTGTCACAGGAAGTTTCTAGAGAAATGGCAGCTTCGTATCCTGGGTCAGTTAATACGGCATGGATTTGGCCTCTTTCCCCACTCGGGATGGTAAATAAATCATAACCTTTCATAGAACAATGTTTCACAAGTTCGCCTACAATTTCATGGGCCGATCGGAAAGGGATTCCTTTGGCACTCACAAGCCAGTCTGCAAGATCAGTCGCTGTCGAAAAACCATTGCGTAAACTTCGTGTTGCATTTTCTGGAAAAATTTGGATCCCTTCCACCATATCACGGATTCCTTCCGTACAAATTTTGATTTGTTTCACCGTGTCGAAGAGAGGGATTTTGTCTTCTTGGAAGTCTCGATTATAAGAAAGAGGTGTTCCCTTTAACATCACAAGAAGGTGAGTGAGGTTTCCAATCACTCGGCCGGCCTTCCCTCGAATCAGTTCTGCCACATCCGGATTTTTTTTCTGCGGCATGATCGACGAACCAGTTGTTAAATGGTCAGGCAATTTAAAATAACTGAATTCTTGGGAAGTGTACAATATGATTTCTTCACAAAACCTTGAGGCATGGACCATAAACTGGGAAGAAGCAAATAAAAATTTAAAAATGTGGTCTCTTTGGCTTACGGCATCCATTGAATTCTCAGACATTCTTGCCAGATTCAAATCCTTTCTTAAATACTCCCGATCGGTTTCATAATTGACTCCAGCGAGTGCACCAGAACCTAACACGAGCTCATCGGCTCTTTCAAAGGCAGAATAAAAGTCTTCAAAGTCCCGCACATTGGCCCAAAAATGTGACAAAAAATAATGAGACGCACGGATAGGTTGTGCAATTTGTAAATGGGTGTAACCAGGAATGATGGTTTTTGTATGGGCTTCTGCTTTTTTTAACCAAACCGTTAGGAGATCATATACCAATATTAAAATCGAATGCATTTCGGATTTGATGTACAATCGAACGTCTTGTGAGACTTGGTCATTTCGACTTCTACCTGTGTGGAGTTTTTTTCCTAAATCACCTAAAAGTTCCGTTAGGCGAGATTCGATCGACATATGAATGTCTTCGTTTTCAATTTTAAATTCAAATTTCCCAGAATCGATTTCTTTTTTGATTTGGCCAAGACCCGTTTCAATTTTACGTTGTTCTGATTCCGAAAGGATTCCGATCCGCCTCAACATTCTTGAATGAGAAATGGATCCTTCGATGTCATGGCGATAGAGTTCCTGATCAAAGCTGATTGATTCACCAATGCGGATCATTAGCGAAGATGGTGCTGCATCAAAACGCCCACCCCATAATTTTTTTTCTTTCATTCCGAATCCTCACTGAAAGCGTTTGCCCAGTTTTTTAAGATTTCTTTGTCCTTTTCAGACAAATTGGCACTAGGGTGTAAAAGGAGATAATCCTTGGGTGGCATTTCGCCTTCGTCCACCTGTTCCCATATTTCGTAGATTTTTTTCTTTTGTTTTCGTTCGGCCAAACTTCCAAACTCGGAAAAATTCAGTTCATCGCGACCTTCTTGGACATGGTTTGTGACAAGGTAAGAAACAGGAAAAACATAGGAGTAAAAAGGCCAAACAGTTTCGTTCGAATGGCAATCATAACAACTTCGTTTGAGAATGTGTTTCACATCTTCAGAAGTGGTAATCTCAGAGGTGACAGGAGGATTGTCTCGAGGAACAGGAAATACTTGAAGGAAGAGGAAAACAGAGAGTAACAAATACAAAATTCGTTTCACACAAGACAGGTTCTTTTTCCTATCCCTTGAATCAAAGTATTATTTTTCTTGCCATGAAGCGATCCAAGAGGTCTATTCACTTAGAGGTTCACACATTGGATTTGATTTTGGCAAACACTCCCTACCTTTGGATTTTGGTAGGAATCATCTTACTTTTTTCTGAATTCCTTCTGCCTGGAACCTTTGTCATGTTTTTAGGAGTTGGTGCCATTTTCACTGGGATCGTATCCCGTTTGGTTCCGATGGATTTTTATTCTGAAATCATCGTCTGGGTCGTGTCTAGTTTTGTTTCCATTTTACTCGGTGGTTCCCTCATCAAAAAATTTTTTAAATCAGAATCGAGTGTGGATCCATTTGTAACAGATGATTTTTTGAATCAAATTGTTCCGGTCGAAATTGATGTTTTGGTGGGTCGCCATGGTGGAAAAATTAAATTCCAAGGGACATTATGGGATGCCATTTCCAAAGAATCTAAAATTCCAAAAGGGGAATATGTGCGAATCTTATCCCGTGAAAATCTTACCTTCACAGTAGAAAAAGTAGATTCATAAATGGGAGCTTTCATTTTTTTTAAGATCCAATAAAAAAACCCTTTTCTCTTTTGAAAGTCCATGTACTTTCAATCGTCACAGAGGAGGAAACTTATGAACGAAATCGTCATAATTGTATTTTTGGCAATTGTTTATATCATCAAAAAGACAATCATCATCGTACCAGAACAAAGTGTTTTTATCAAAGAAAGATTAGGGGTTTTGAATGGAGTTTTAAAATCGGGATTTTATTTTATGATCCCTTTTGTCGACCAAATCCGTTACAGACAAAACCTGAAAGAACAAACCATCGACATCGACCCACAAGTCTGTATCACAAAAGACAACGTTTCTGTGGAAGTGGATGGAGTTTTATATCTCAAAGTCATCGATGGCGAAAAGGCTTCTTATGGGATTGATAACTTTATGTTGGCGACCACACAACTTGCCCAAACCACACTTCGATCAGAGATTGGTAAACTCATCTTTGATAACCTACTTTCAGAACGTGATGAGATCAATGGTCGTGTGGTTTCCAATATTGATCGTGCGACAGACCCTTGGGGGATCAAAGTCACTAGGTACGAAATTCGTAACATCACCCCTCCCAAACAAATCTTAATCGAAATGGAAAACCAAATGAAATCGGAACGAGAACGCCGTGCCGAGATCACGATCTCCCAAGGAGAAAAGGAATCCCGAGTGAATCACTCCGTTGGGGAAAGACAAGAATCCATCAATATCTCCGAAGGGGAAAAAATCAGATTGGTGAATGAGGCAGACGGCCGTGCCCAAGAAATCACACTCATCTCCAATGCTACAGCGAAAGGTTTACAACTGATTTCAGAAGCCATCAGCAAAAAAGGCGGAAAGGAAGCGGTGAGTTTACAAATCACACAAGAATACTTGGATGCCCTCGGCCAAATCTTAAAAACATCCAAGACAACCGTTGTACCAGAAACGTTAGCCAATATTGGTGGGGTGTTTGAAGGACTTTCCAAAATCACAACCAAAATCCCACAGGTAGGAGAATAATATGGAATTTGTTTATTTAGGTTTTTGGACCGCTGTTGCCATTTATGTAATTTATAAAATCTTTCGATGCATTCGCATCATACCTGCCCAAGATGTTCTCATTGTCGAACGTTTGGGAAAGTATTCACGTTCCCTTCGAGCAGGATTTCATATCCTCATTCCGTTTATCGATCGAGATGCGTATTACCACACTTTAAAAGAACAATCCATCGACGTACAACCGCAAATTTGTATCACCCATGATAACGTACAAGTGAAAGTGGATGGAGTGATTTACTTAAAGATCATCGATCCAGTTCGGGCCTCTTATGGTATCGAAGACTTTCAATTCGCAGCCATCCAACTAGCACAAACCACAATGCGATCGGTGATTGGAACCATGGAACTCGACAAAACGATTGGTGAAAAAGATTTGATCAACTCAACGATTGTCGCCGCCATCGACCAAGCATCAGAACCATGGGGGATCAAAGTCAATCGTTATGAAATTTTAAACATTGTACCACCCAAATCTGTGTTAGATGCTATGGAGAAGGAAAAAAAGGCTCAAATTGCAAAACGTTCCCAAGTCCTTTTGTCGGAAGGCGAAAGAGATTCAAGGATCAACCGTTCTCTCGGTTTCAAAGAAGAAGCAGTGAACAAATCCGAAGGGGAAAAACAACGGAGGATCAACTCTGCTGAAGGAAAGGCAACAGAGATTGAAGCTCTGGCCGTTGCGACTGCCAAAGGGATTGAAGCCATCGCTGGTGCCATCTCTGACCAAGGCGGAGCGTCTGCGATCAAATTACAAATCACAAAGGCCTTCATCCAAAACTTCCTCCATGTGGCTAAAGAGAGCACAGAAATTCTCATCCCAGCGGATGTTATGAATTTACCAACCCTCATTGCCAACCTAACAGAGTCTAAAAAACCGAAGGCATAAATTTTCGCCTAACCAATCTAATCCGGTGGATCTCCCACCGGACTTTCTACAAACAATCGAAAACTTGGTTTGGCCATGGCTTGGGCTGCGAGTGACAAAAGTAATGCTTCATTATCATCCGGACCAATCCGATTGGCATGGATGACCCCGCAACCCTTACAACGGTGCAAAATCACCCATTCCCCTTTTCTCACCCAAATCGAAATGGCTTCCATTTTACTGCCACAGGTTGCCTTTCGGTCACCTGGCGTATTGTCCAAGTGGAGGCTTGTCAGGCAATTGGGACAATGGTTCCTCTGGTCTGTTCCATAGCCTGGAGGGAAGACCATCTGTTTGCATTCCACACAACGGAACTCTTCCGTATCGGACCGGTAACGATGCGATTTACTTTGATTCGAGGAGAATTGGATTTCCTCGTCTTCCTCTTCAAAACGTCTTTTTTGGGAGAATTTTTGGAAATTTGTTTGGTCATGTTTACGTGACATATCCAGTTTTTGCGGCAAAACAAAAAGAGGTACCAAAACAGTGGATGAGTGGGAATAGACCGCCTGCGAAGAGATAGCCGCCTCCTAATAAAATTTAGGCGGGGTATCCAAAACAAGTTCACCGTTTAGGCGGTCTACACAATGGCTAGAATGAACATATAAAACAAATTGTGAATTGGAAGGGATGGAGTCAAGGAGAATTGTTTGTCAATTTTTTACAAAGGAAGTAACAATTTTGGCCTTCCGGATAGTTTGGAATTTGGCCCACTTCTTCATATCCAAGTTTTAAATAGAACTTAGGAGCTTGGAATCCAAAGGAATACCCAAAGATAAGAGTGGCACCTAATTTGATTGCTTCCGATTCAATCTCCTTCAAAAGTTTTGTCCCTAAATCTTGCCCTCGTTTATCTTCAGCGACCCAAAGCAGTTGGAGGTTTAGTCCCTTAAAGAACAAATAACAAAGGGAGGCAGCAATGAGCGTATCTCCTTCTTTTACGAGGATGGCAAAAAATTCTTTGGATTCGAGTGATTTGTCACCTAACTTAGAAATACTATATTCATGTAAACGTAACCATAGGTCTTCTTGTAACGAGTCAGTTGGATTTGTGATTCGCTCGATTGTGTATCCGTGTCCGATCGGTTCCAATTGTTTCCTATCCTTCTTCCGGTAAAAAAGAGATCACCTTATAAAAACGCAGGCCCACCCAATCGTTCCATTGGATCTACAATTTGTGTGATTTGTACCCCGTAATAATCATCGAGGACGATCAGTTTCCCACGACCAACGAGTTTGCCATTGGCTAAAATGTCTAATTCCTCTCCGATATTTTTATCGAGTTCCACAACAGTCCCTTCTGAGAGTTGTAACACGTCTTTAATGAACATCGTAGTCCTTCCAAGTTCAATTGTGAGTTGTAAGGTAACATCGAGTAAAAGATTGAGATTTGCCGTATTATTCCCAGAGCTAGATTGGGATTTGGATTGGGATCTGGAAGGGGCAGGTGTCGCGCTTGGGCCAAGGGCTGCTGCTATGTCGGCAAAGGATGGACCATTATCGTCCCCACCACCACCGCCAACGAGCGCATCGAGGTCGTCCAAACCGCCACCACCTCCGCCAGAACCACCACCCGCAGGTGTGCTTCCGCCGCTAAATCCGCCGAGTAGTGCGTCAATGTCTTCTTGTGATAGTGAACCTTCACCCATAATCCTACAACCTCTACATTCTATTCGTCGGAGGAAACCAAAATCCTTCCTTGAAAAAAAAGACAATCTTCCCTATTTTGTTCCTTATGTCCAATTCCCCAACCCCACTGGATTTTTTTAAGGCAAAAGATTTGTTTGCAACAGAGCTCAAACAGACAAATTACCAATTCATTCAAGAAAAAGAGGAAACGGTCTTTCGGTTCCGCCAGGAAGCCGTGGGGAAAGAAAAGATCTTCGATTGTCTTGGTATTGTTCGGAATTACATCGAAAATTTCCGAATTTACAATTTTGAGGAAGGGTATGTAAGCTTACAAACTTTAGGTGAAAATTTATTTGAACCGCAGAAAAACTTAAGTTCTCGATTTCGGATTCGTTTTTCCTTCAAATCCGATCTGAAAGTGGAATGTTCCAAATTGGGAGATTTTTCCACAAAAGAAATCCAAACCATCATCCACCTCTTCCAATTCTTAAAACTGGAAGGAGGATCCACAAAAGATCCGCGGTCCATTTTGGAACCTCTGGGTGTGGAAGTGTATGACCCCATTCTCGAAAGGGCAAAAGGGAATGAACTCGGATTTGATTCCGTTTTTGGGTACGATGGAGTTAAGGAGCAAATTTTAGAAAGTCTTGTCTTTCCCCTGCAAAGACCAGAACCATTCCTAGAGATCACTAAACTCACAAGGCAAAAACCGACAGGGAACCTACCTCGGGCCGTCCTCTTTGAAGGGGAACCGGGAGTTGGTAAAACCAGTATGGCAAAAATTGTTTCTCATTTATGCTCCGTTCCTATGGTCTATGTTCCCATTGAATCCATTTTGAGTAAGTATTACGGAGAATCATCCCAAAACCTGGCGATGGTCTTTGATGCAGCGGCCCTCTTTCCCAAATGTATGTTGTTTTTAGATGAGATTGATTCGCTTGCGACCTCTCGAGAAGACGGGTTGTTTGAAGCGACTAGGAACTTACTAAGCGTCCTTTTGCGCAAACTGGATGGATTTGCTGAAAAAACAGGAACCATCACCATTGGGGCCACCAATCGGAAAGAGGACCTAGATTCGGCCCTCCTCTCCCGATTTGACCGAAAAATCCATTTTCCCCTCCCCAACCGAGACGAAAGGACAAAGATTCTGGAGGGTTATGCCAAACAATTGGACAAAAAAGAACGGGAACAAATTGCCGATTTGTTAAAAGGAGCCTCTGGAAGGAATCTCAAGGACTATTGCGATTATGTGGAAAGGCGCTGGGTCACACAGAATTGGAACCGTTTGGAACAGCTCGTAGCTCCCACCCTTCCATTTTATTTGGAATCCTTTTCAGATTTTGGATGGAAACACTAAAAAGAGAGTGATTCAGCTTCAATCTTCCCGAGGATTTTACCGATACTTTTTACAGGATATTTGTTTACGCCCATGGGTCGTACTTTGGTATCCTCAAATTAACCTTTTAGGAAGATTCGGACATGAAAATAAAATTAATTCTCCCCATTTTACTACTTAGCATTGGGGTTTTCGCTCAAACTGGTAGCTCGGAAACTGGCTCTACTTCTGCTGGAATCGATCCTTCTCAATCAGGGAAATCGATGGCAGATACAGAAAAAGAACTCGATGACAATATCTCTGAAGTGAACAAACGCCTTCGCTTACATACTGTACTTTTTAAAATGAAAGTAAGAACCCTTCCGCACAAAACTGTCCTTTACAAAGGAAAACCAAGTGCCGATGGGGAGCGTTGTGAAGCTGCAGACAAACAAGAAGCACAAGACAATACTTGTTTGCACCTGGAAGTGTTTGATTTCGTAGGAAGTGAAGATGGAAAGTCTTCTAAAAACTTAGGTGCAAAATTCAAAAAGATGGAACTCTTTTTTGAAGGATCGAATAACGCAGATCCAGACCCAAGAAAAGAACAACCACGTAACTTAACAAAAATTAGAACTTACATTTACCAAAACAATTTTCTATTAGAAGACAAAGTGATTTCTGTTATTGCTGACGTGGCTCCGAATGGAGAACCAGCACATAATGATAAAATTGAACTCTTTTACCAACATGATGATTACCCAGTATGGGGAACTCCAGAAACACCTTCTGAAAAAGGAGTTGGAAAGTACATTTTATCAAATGTTGAAAATACAAAATCGAATCCAATTCGAAACAATTTCAAAAAACAATTCTATTTCAAAAACTTAGATTATTTTGATAAATTGTTCACAAAAATCTTTGATTATAATGACCGTGATTCCAACAAACATTATAAAAAGAACGTAGAAGCATTGAAAGGTTCTTTGAAATACTAAGAACATTACAGGTTCTTAATTGAATCGCGTTAAACAATGTCCGAATTGTTCCACGATGTTACGGTTCCCTGATACTCAGGGAACCATCTTGGTCCAATGCCCCGTATGCTCTCACCGTTTTACGTTTGATCCCGATTTAGAATTGGATACAAAAAATAGTTCCAGAGAACAAGATCTCCCTTCCTTTCAGTTCCAACCATCCCTTCAAAACTATAAAGATTTAATTTTGGATCTATTGTATGCACCTATAGATTATCTAAAATCAAAACAAACCAAAGGGAAAAAAGAGATTCCATGGATTCCTATTTTGCTTTTTTCCATTTTGTTATTATATGTTTGGAAATGGTCTCTTTCCAATGTTGAAACCGGGATCGTGATTCCACCGAATGAACCAACATTCGAAGATAACTCTCCAATGGAAATCCCACCACCAATCTTTCAAGAACCCGAGATCCAATCACCTAACGAAGATACACCCAATCCAACGATTCCAAAACCAAACTTTGAGATTTAAAACTTGAATTGGATCATTGTTCGTGAAGAGGAATTGAACACAGAGAAGATTGTATCCCTACGAGACAAACGCCACCAACATATTAAATCCATTTTAAAAAAGAATCCTGGTGATTCTCTGCAAGTGGTGATTCCTAATTTAGGAAATTTTTTTTTCCGCATCATCGAAATCCATGAATCCTATTCCACGCTGGAGAGAGAAAAATCATTACAAACAGAATTAGAACCCCTTCCTATCCATTGTTTTTTTTCCCTTCCTAGACCTCAAACGGCCAAAAAAATCCTACACCTAGCAGGTGCCTACGGGATCCAGAGTTTATCCTTTTTTGCCACGGAAACAAAAAATAAGGAATATTGGACTTCGCCTGTTTATACAAAGGAATGGATTGATTGGATAGAGACTGGTATGAGCCAAACAGGGAACAACCGAACTCCAAAAATTATTTTTGGACAAAATCAAAATTGGAAACCGTATTTAGAATCGTGGCAAGGAGAGGTAATTGTTTTGGATCGTATGGGTGATCTGGATTCGAAAACGATGGCTCAATCGATTGGTAGCGAAAAACAATCCCTATTTGTCTTTGGACCTGAATCCGGTTGGAAACCAGATGATTTGGATTTTTTTTCAAAGAGAAAATATTTACTCCATACACTTGGCAGGATCAACCTGCGAACTGAATTTGCTTTCTCTTCGCTTTTATATCTACTTTTTAAAAACTAATTCCACCAGAAACAAGGAATCGAATTTCATCGATACTGAGGAAAGACTTTTCACTGGAATCTAAGTAATACTTTCGATAATTCTGAACTCTTAATACGATAGGTCCAAATGCTTTCGAGATTTCGGCTGCTGCTTGCGTATTGTTATCGATATCGAATGCCTTCCCTTGCGAATCAAAACCTTTTTTGGTATAATAAAATGACATAAGAAAAGATGATCCAAGAGGAATATATGCCGCAGCAAATACTCGTTTGTTTCCTTTGAGACCGTAATCTTCCACGGCAAACTCAAAACCCAAATGGTAAAAATTTACATAAATCGTATGATAATATCCAGTCACTTTGGCATTGGATTGGTTATCTAAGTAATCGTATTTTGGTCGTATGGGAGCTGAAATGGGAAATTTTTGAAACCGTTCCACTTCATAAAAACTATCAAAATACATTGGAGCATAATTTGCAGTCATCTGACGAAATTCCGGTTTTAGTATGATGTTTAAATCCTTAGTTCCTAAGCGAAAAATACTTCCGTAGTGAGCCCCTTGTGCGCCGTCGAGTCCCTTAATTTTATTAAAATCTACGTAGGGTGTAAATTCCACAAATGGAAGGTTGAGAAGTCGGTATTCTATGTCCATACCTTCAATCGATGCTCTAGTCACTTCTGTAGTTTTCGGATTGTCTAATTTTTTTTCTGTAACCGGCGATCCATTGGTATTGTATGCCATTTGTACGGGAGCTTGTCTATCCCAAGCTTGGGTATAACCAATCGTTAAACGATTGTACCATGGATCGTTGTCGACAAGTTCCATCCTTGAGTCTTTGCTCATCGGTCGAATTTCTTTTTTACGAAGTTCTTCGGCTTTTTTCTTTTGGATTTCTTCGGAACCTGCTTCTTCCTCAACACTGAGTCGCCCCGATTCATCAAGTACATTCCCTCTTAGGTTCATTAAATACACTAAGTCAGAGGACTTATCAAATAAAGAATAAAGTGATCTTCCAATGGCCAAAGGTTTGATATAAACCCTTGCCGCGTTCACTTCAAAGTTTACTACAGAATTGGCAAAGTATTGAACTCCACCATAATCGGTATTCAAATCAGCCATAACTCCAGGATTATAGGAATCAAACCTAGAAGAACTTTGGTATTTATTAACAATGGTTCCGTGACCAATATATCCATCGACCATCTTACCTGTGTAAGCCGAATACGTCACTTTTCCTGGAACTTGTTGGTTATAGGTTCCGTATGATATATAATTTAATACGCGGGAATAGTCATTTCGACTATTATAATCCATTTCACGGATTTTACCCGCTTTGCTTTCTAATTGAAGGGGTTCCTTGTCAACGGCAAGGACGTTTATCGGAAGTGAAAAAGAATAACCAAATTGGCTACCATGATTGAATGTAAAATTGGGAGATACATACCCATAATAATCTTTCTGAAAACTGGAACCACCTGCATCAAACTGTAATGCAGAAGCCCTTCTCGATTCAGTGCCAGTGGGAACCCAAACCTGTCCCTGGACAGACGGAATCAGGCAAAGGAATACCAAAAGAAGACATAGGTAACGAGAATAGTGGCCCACGATACGTTCATTATCGTATTGTTTTCCCTAGAAAATAAGAAATAATCTCTTTGGGACAAATCCAATAAAACAGATATTTATTCTATTTTATTGGAGATTTTATTGACAAATGAGAATGCGAAAGGATAGTGGACGATACCATCGGGGGAATCTATGCCACGCCAATACAAACCAGAAACCATCGCACTTCACGGAGGCCAAGAGCCTGATCCAACCACTACGTCAAGAGCGGTCCCACTTTACCAAACGACATCGTATGTTTTCAAAGATACAGACCATGCGGCCAGGTTATTTGGGCTCCAAGAGTTTGGAAATATTTATACCAGACTCATGAATCCAACAACGGATGTTTTGGAAAAACGTGTGGCAGCTTTAGAAGGTGGGGTGGCAGCACTTGCGACCGCTTCTGGCCAAAGTGCTGAAATGCTTGCCCTGTTGAATATTGTAGAAGCAGGTCAAGAAATTGTCGCCTCTTCTTCGTTATATGGTGGAACTTATAATTTACTCCATTATACATTTCCAAAATTAGGAATCAAGGTTCATTTTGTAGACCCATCCAACCCAGAAAATTTCAAAAAAGCATCGAATGATAAAACACGTGCCTTTTATGCTGAGACATTAGGAAACCCAAAATTAGATACACTTGACATAGCAGCCGTTAGTAAGGTCGCAAAAGAAGTTGGTGTACCACTTGTGATCGACAACACAATGCCTTCTCCTTTTTTAGTGAATCCTCTCAAACATGGAGCAGATATTGTTGTTCACTCATTAACGAAATTTTTAGGAGGCCATGGAACATCGATTGGAGGCATCATCATCGATGGTGGTAGTTTCAATTGGGGGAATGGCAAATTTAAAAATTTTACGGAACCAGATCCTTCCTACCATGGACTTAAATTTTGGGATGTGTTTGGGAAATTTGAACCGTTTGGTGGAGTGAACATTGCGTTCATTCTAAAGGCTAGAGTGCAAGGATTACGAGATTTAGGACCAGCGATTTCTCCATTTAACGCATGGCAAATTCTACAAGGTGTGGAAACACTCCCCCTTAGAATGGAACGCCACTCCCACAATGCATTGAAAGTAGCAGAATTCCTACAAAAACATCCTAAGGTCGAATGGGTGAATTACCCTGGTCTACCGACTGACAAAAACTACGCTACTGCGAAAAAATACCATGAACGTGGACTATTCGGTGCGATCGTAGGTTTCGAAATCAAAGGTGGTGTTGAGAAGGCAAAAAAATTCATCGATGGTTTGGAACTATTTAGTCTCCTTGCTAACATCGGTGATGCGAAATCACTTGCCATCCACCCGGCATCAACCACCCACCAACAATTAACAAGTGAGGAACAAATCTCGGCTGGTGTCACTCCTGGGTTTGTGAGACTCAGTGTCGGTTTAGAAAATCTAGACGACATTCTAGTAGACTTGGAAGAGGCATTAAAAAATATCTGATTAAAGACATGCCTACTTCAGAACCAAACGATTTTTTTCATGGATCCGTAGGCATCGTACAGACTCAGGTAGCCACGTTTGACTCATTAACACTTGAGGGGGGTGAGACCATCACTCCTCTTGAGATTGCTTATGAAACCTATGGCACTCTCAATCAAAAAAAAGACAATGCTATCTTAGTATGTCATGCTTTATCGGGGGATGCACATGCCGCCGGTTTCCATGAAGGTGACAAACGACCTGGTTGGTGGGACTATTACATCGGTCCAGGGAAAGCCTTTGATACCAATCGATACTTTATCATTTCCTCAAACGTAATTGGGGGTTGTAAAGGTTCCAGTGGCCCTTTGAGTACAAACGGGAATACGGGCAAACCATTCCAATCTACGTTTCCTTTTGTTTCCATTGGAGATATGGTCAATGCACAGGAAAAACTAATTCGTCATTTCGGGATCCATAAACTATTTGCCGTTGCTGGCGGTTCGATGGGTGGTATGCAAGCCTTACAATGGTCAGTTGCTTATCCTGATCGTCTGAAAAATTGTATTGTTATGGCCTCTTCCTCCGAACACTCAGCACAACAAATCGCATTCAATGAAGTGGGTAGACAGGCAATTTTGTCTGATCCAAATTGGAACCAAGGATTATATACTCAAGAAAAACGACCATCTAAAGGATTGGCACTGGCTCGGATGATGGGTCACATAACATACCTTAGTGACGAAATGATGCGAGAAAAATTTGGTCGTAAACCTCCTAAAGGAAATATACAATCTACAGATTTTGCCGTTGGAAGTTATTTGATTTACCAAGGAGAATCTTTCGTAGACCGATTTGATGCCAATTCTTATATTTATGTAACCAAAGCTTTGGATCATTTTAGTTTGGGAACTGGTAAGGAACTTACGAAAGTATTATCCAAAGTTAGGTGCCGATTTCTCGTGATTGCTTATACATCTGATTGGTTGTATCCACCCTACCAATCTGAAGAAATTGTAAAATCTTTGGAAGTGAATGCGGTTCCAGTGAGTTTCATTGAATTGAATAACCCAGCAGGTCACGATAGTTTCCTTTTACCAAGCGAAGAGCAAGACTCAATTTTACGCGATTTTTTAAGTGCAACCGATGAGGGAGGTTTCTTTTGAACATCCATACAAATGAAACACTCGGTTTGGACTTAAAAAATAGACCAGACATTTCGTATATTGCCAATTTAATCAAACCAGGCGAAAGAGTTTTAGATTTGGGTTGCGGTTACGGCGAACTGATGTTAATTTTAAAAAACAAAGGAGTCCGTGTCCAAGGAATTGAAAAGGATGATAAATGTATCATCCAGTGTGTAAAAAAAAGTTTATATGTACACCATGGTGATATCGATGATGGACTGAAACACCATTTGGACCATAGTTTTGATTTTGTTATTTTAAACCAAACCATACAACAAACTTTAAACCCAGGAAATATCATTAAAGAATGTTTGCGAATCGGAAAACAAGTCATCATTGTTTTTCCTAATTTTTCCCATTGGCAAATACGTACTTCAATTTTACTGAGCGGGAAAACACCGGTGACTGACCTCATGCCATTCCATTGGTATGATACACCTAACCTACATTACCTTTCAGGAAAGGACTTCGAAGATTTTTGTGAGTTTGAACGGATTAAAGTTTTGCACAGAGCTTTTTTTAATCGGACAAGGCAAATCAAACTTTTTCCCAATTTATTTGCGACACTTGCTTTGTTTGTGATTCGAGCGTAATATAGATAACGATTTTTTTAAAGGCAAACAGTTCGCTTGGGATCGGTAGGTATATTATCCCCGCCCGTATCGAACTGGGTGGGGTTATCCACCCGCCACCCAATACGACCTATTTACCACAGATCTCAAAAAGAAGAAATCTCCATTCGAAAGCTCAAAATATTTTTTGTAGAAAAGTTCATATTAATACAAAAACCCGGCAATCACTCCGGGTTTTTAGCTGTACGGCGATCATAGGATCAATACCAATATCGATCAAAATTCATTTTCCTTTAGACAAATCAAAGAATTTCAACGAAAAGATAGGAAAAACAAAAACAAGTTTTTAATTTAACTTAAGTCTCAAATGAGATATTCAAATAAATTTTCATCTTGGTTGATCAACGTAAAATTCAATCGATATTCTTGCATACGGATGAGTAAATTTTGGAAATCATCTTTTGATTTGAGTTCAATTCCAATGAGCGCTGGCCCAGATTCTTTATTATTTTTTTGAATGAATTCGAATCTCACGATGTCATCATTGGGTCCTAATATTTCATTTACAAATTGTTTGAGGGCTCCTGGCTTCTGAGCAAACCGAACAATGAAGTATTGTTTAAGACCTTCATAGAGTAACGATCTCTCCTTGATCTCTTGCATACGATCAATATCGTTATTCCCTCCACTGAGAATACAAACAACCGTTTTGCCACGTATGGATTCTTTATAATCGTCTAAGGCAGCGATACTCAATGCTCCCGCTGGCTCACTTACGATCGCATCAAGATTATATAAATTTAATATGGTGGTACAAACCTTTCCTTCTGGCACGAGGCAAAGGTCATGCAAAACTGATTGGCAAATTGGAAACGTAAACTCACCCACTTTTTTTACAGCAGCTCCATCGACAAATTTATCAATTTTCTCCAAGACAATTGGCTTGCCTGAGTGGAAAGCTTCTTTCATGGAAGGAGCCCCCATCGGCTCAGCTCCAATGATTTTTGTTTGTGGGGAATGAATTTTAAAATAGGTTCCCACTCCGGCACAAAGTCCACCACCTCCAATCGGCAAAAATAGGTAGTCGATACGATCCAATTCGAAAAGAATTTCCTTTGCAACCGTCCCCTGACCCTCCATAATCTTATTATGATCAAAGGGAGGGATAAATGACATTTTGTTTGTATTCGCATAGTCTATTGCTTCTTTTTGGCATTCATCAAATGTATCACCGACTAATCTAATTTCGATGAATTCACCACCAAACATACGTACCTGGTTGATTTTTTGTTTTGGTGTCACTTCTGGCATATAAATTTTACCATATAGTTTCAAAAGATTACAGGAATAAGCGACGCCTTGCGCATGGTTTCCGGCACTCGCACAAACAACACCATGTGATCTTGTTTCCATGGGTAAACTTTGGATCATATGATACGCACCGCGGATTTTGTAAGATCGAACCACTTGGAGGTCTTCACGTTTGATGAATACCTTGGCACCATAAAGGTCGGATAACCTAGAATGATACTCTAAGGGAGTTTTTTTCACAATAGGTTCTAAGATTTTATAAGCAGAATCGATATCTAATTTCATGGGGAGGTACGTTCCAGTTTGTCTCAAGTTTCCCAAGGAACTCATTCTTTACCAATGAAAAATATATTCACTAGAGAACCGATAATTACGATCAGCATACAATTAAAAATTCAAATGTTCTCAGTTAAAACCAGGTTTCTATTTTCGATTTTTAAATGCAATCATGATGAGGAATGGATCGGTGTAGAATGATGGGAATCGTTGGAAGAAAGAGACAAAGTATTTGTGGATCGGATTAAGGTCTAAGAAAGAAAAATCGAGAAACCAAAGGAAGGGCCCCAACCACCCTGCCCTGGCCTTTAGTTTCTCTTATCCTATTACTGGAGCAATCTCATCACTGACTGAGACTTCATGTTTGCTTGCGCAAGCATTGATGTAGCAGCCTGAGTTAAGATTTGGTATCTCGTGAAGCTGGTCATTTGTTCAGCCATGTCAGTATCACGGATACGAGACTCAGAAGCTTGTGTGTTTTCATAAGCATTCATAAGTCCTTTCGCAGCATGCTCCATACGGTTGTAATAAGCACCAAGGTCAGCTCTTTGTTTAGAGATCACTCTTAGGGCATCATCACAAAGTCCGATCACGGAGTTTGCTTTTCCTGCAGTCGAAAGAGAGATGAAAGTAAGAACCGTAGGGTTTCTTAATCCCAATGCCGCAGTGTTCATTGTTTCAATGTACACGCGCTCTCTTTGGTGCATGTTAGCTCCAATATGGAACCACATACTAGCAGTTGGGTTGAGTCGAGCAAACGCTCCTGTAAGCAGTTTCATTTTATTGAATTCTGCTTGAGAAGCAATACGATCGATCTCGTCCACTAGCTGTGAAACCTCGACTTGGATCTGTTGTCTATCTTCTTCCGAGTAGATACCGTTCGCAGCTTGCACCGCGAGTACACGAACACGTTGAACGATTTCGTGTGTTTCTTGAAGATATCCTTCCGCCGTTTGAATGAGGGACATACCATCTTCAGTATTCTGTTCTGCACGTCGAAGACCAGCAATCTGAGTTCTCATTTTCTCAGACACTGCAAGTCCAGATGCGTCATCTCCGGCTTTGTTAATACGCATACCAGAAGACAACTTTTCGATATCTTTGCTCAGGTTCGCGTCGTTAGACTTCAAAGTTCTGTGTGCAAAGATCGCACTTACGTTGTGGTTGATAATCATCCGGGTTCCTCCTTGAATCCGTTCTCTCACCGCTCTGGCTTTCGCCAAAACCCAAGAAATTGATGAATTTTCGAAGAGGCCATCCTTGGCCCTTTCAAGATAAGGATCGGTCATTCTAGTAGGGAGGATAATAGGGAAAATGAAATAAAATTTGAATAAAAATAGAACTTCCCCTTTTCTAAAATATGTCCTAGGAATTCTATGGAAATGGATCCTAGTGAAAAGGAAGGTTTTTCGTGCTAGAAACGATTTATTTAGCAAACCCACGCGGTTTTTGTGCAGGTGTCAAATATGCAATTTCGTATGTGGAACAAGCCTTCCAAGAAAATCCAGACACGCCACTTTATGTACGAAAAGAAATTGTCCATAACCAAAGAGTTGTGGAAGAAATGAAAAAAAAGGGAATTCGCTTCATAAGCGAACTCTCTGAAGTTCCCGATGGTGCCACAGTCGTTTTTTCTGCACACGGGGTTTCACCCGAAGTCGTCAAGGAAGCAACCGAACGAAAGATGAAAATCGGTGATGCCACCTGCCCCCTTGTGACTCGAGTCCATAAAAAGGCACGTAACATTCGTGATACGCATCAAATCATTTACATTGGTCATAGAGGCCATGATGAAGCGATTGGTACCATGGGGGAAGCAGAGATGTTTCTCGTAGAATCACCAGAAGATGTTGAGAATCTGAAAGGGAAAATCTCAACTGAAAAAGCACTCACCTATTTGATGCAGACCACTCTCTCTGTTGAAGATACAAAAAACATTGTCAAAAAAATTGAGGAAGTTTTCCCTTTTGTCGAGCACCCCCAAAAAGATGACATCTGTTATGCGACAACAGAACGCCAAGATGCTGTTCAGAAAATGTTAGGATCCGTTGATGCCATGCTCGTCATTGGTGCGGAAAATTCTTCCAACTCCGTAAGACTCTGTCAACTAGCGAAAAAAACAAGACCCGCTAGTTTTCAAATTTCAAAAAAGGATGATGTAAACCCCAAACATATCATCGAATCGGGGATTAAAATTTTGGGGATCACGGCAGGGGCATCTAGCCCACAAGTTCTCGTGGACGAAATTGTGGAAGAGATCCTAAAACATTTTCCAAATGCAAAAGTATCCCTATTTCCGGAAAGCAGGGAAGATACCATGAGTTTCAAACTTCCCAAAGAACTACTAAAACAATATTAATATGATAGAAGACCCGATGTCATTATTTCAGGCCTCGCTTGAGGGAAATGACTCGGGAATCGCCATCTTAGTCATTGACGTTTCTCAAAAAAAGTATGAAATCCTTCTCAAAAACTCCATATTTACCTCATTAGAAACTGAATTTGAATTTTCTTTTTTTCTAAAAAATAAAATTGAACGGAATGATTTTCAAACGGAAATCATTTATAAAACAGATGGTAAAATCTTAGAAACATCTTTTGGTCACTTTGCTTTTCATGGAGATTCAGAAGGAAAACAATATTCCAAATTTTTTATCCGCGATATCACGATCAAACAAAAACAAGAAGAAGAAATCGCCTGGAGACTTCGTTTTGAATTAGGTGTTGCTTCTTCCATTCAAATCCTCATACAAAAACCATCCATTCGGGAAAGTTTGCCACAGGCTCTGTATCAATTATTGTATTTTACAGAAATGGATTCCATTTTTTTCTTAAAAAACATTTCAAGTGGAGATAAAGACCTATTCGAAATTTGGGTGAACGAAAGGAAATCAACTGATTACCCACTGTTATCTGACAAATTCAAATCATTGGATTGGAAATCACAAGGTTTGAATCGTTGGATCCATAAGTTAAAAAATGGAAAAGTCATATACCTAAAAAAAGAGAAAGCCTTACCAAAAGAATTATGGTACTTTGAAGAATCAAAAGCAGAAACGATTCTTTTTATTCCAGTCAAGTTTGAAAATCATTTTTTAGGCATTATGGGTTTTCAAAAGTATACTCCCAATTTTGTCATCCATCATGAAAATTTACTGATTTACCAAACAGTCAGTCGATGGATGGGATTATTTGTACAAAGAGATTTAGACTTAACTGAACTCAATCGATATAAATCTACCTTAGAATCACTGATCTTAGAACGAACGTTAGACCTTAGCCGCACCAAAGAAGAATTAGAACGTGCTTATAAAGCCAAAACAGAATTTTTGGCCCATGTCAGCCACGAACTTCGCACTCCACTCAACTCCATCATTGGATTTTCGAAACTCATCCAATTGCCTGAAAACGATATCACAGGAAAAGAATACTTACAATACATCTATTCTGGTGGAACAAGACTTCTCAAAATGATCAATGAAATTCTGAGTTTAATGAAAATTGAATCAGGCCAACTCAACCTTCAAATTTCCGAATTCAAACCAGAAGAAATCGCTCGGCAATCTTTAGAATTAATCCAACCTCAAGCTGATGCAAAAGGGATGGAAATCCGGTTCTTTCCTCCCATCCAGTCTAAAAACATTCGATCCGATGCTGGGAAAATCCAACAAATCCTACTCAATTTACTTTCTAATGCGATTAAATACGGAGACCATTCTTATGTCGAATTCCATTGCGAGTGGATAGAGGGTAGAGTTACCTTTTCTGTGCGAGATTTTGGACCAGGCATCACAGAAGAAGACCAAAGTCGAATCTTTCATAGTTTCACAAGATTAAACGATGATGGAAAGATTGAAGGATCGGGTCTTGGTTTGTCAATTTCACAGGGATTGGCTGAAAAACTTGGTGGAAATATCGAACTCACATCGTTATGGGGGGAAGGTTCCACATTTATACTCAAGATCCCTGAAAATATTAAATAAAGGTATTGAATGGATTAGAAATATCGAATAGAATTTCCGATATTCTATATGGTGGAACCAATCGAACCAACAAATCCGACTGTTTCAAAAACAGAACACTTACGTAGACCGAAGGAACCGATTTTAATCATCGAAGATAAACGAGAAAATCAAGTTCTTTTAGAAGGAATCTGTAAGCGAATTGGAGCAACTTACGAAGTTGCTGAAAATGGAAAAATCGCTCTAGAAATGGCTAAAATGAAGTCGTTTAGCCTCTATTTGGTGGATCTGATGATGCCTATCATGGATGGCAAAACTTTCATCACTGAACAAAGGAAAATCGAACCACGCGCTGTATTTATCGTCCAGACAGCCATTGATCAAACAGAAGAAATCATCGAAATCATGAAAATGGGAGTTTATGATTATTTAATCAAACCCCTCCACGTAGAAATTGTAGCAGACCGTCTGGAAAAAACATTAGAATACGTCTATTTAAAAAGAATGGAAGCAGTTCTCATCGACGAAGAATCGAAAGAATTAAAAAGCCAACTTGAATGGCTCAATTATAAAGAATCCCATCGTAAAACAAATGAAGTCAACGCAGAACTGAATTCCATTCTAAACTTAAAAACAACCTTGATGCAAGGGTCTGGCATAGGAGCAATGACTACTATCATTGACTCTATTGAGACAATCAAAAAAGCTGAAAACGGAAATTATCTCATTCCAAAAGAGTATTGGGATATTATTTCAGAGAATCAAGAACACAACAAATCATTGTTAAAAGGTCTGGATTTGGCTGTTGAAACTATACAATCGAATCTAAAGCTAAATAAAATCTCAAGTGATAACTTACTTTCAATTTTACCTGAAATCGTAAAAGAATTTCAATTGGAGATGGAGGAAAAGGAAATCAAAGTGAACCTACCGGTTGTCAAACAAACGGTTAACTTAGAACTAGATTTGAATTCATTGAAAACCATCCTACATGAAATTTTTACAAATGGATTAAAGTATTCAAAAACCAAATCCAATTTTGATATTTTTGTCACATTTGTGGATGGGTATTTTTGTTTATCTGCGAAAAACAATATCATTGAAGATGATTATGCGAAACACCTTCTCCATTCTGAAAAAAAATTAGTGGAACCATTCTATCGAATACACCCACCTGTTGAAAGTTTTTATAAGAAAGAAAAATTTAGCCTTGGACTAGGATTAACAATGGTTGATTTTTTATTACACAAACATAACGGAATGTTTTTTATCAGAAATGCAATCGATCATACCACAGAAATCAAAGCATCGTGCGTGATCGCTGAAATTTTTCTCCCAATCCAAAATTAAAGGAAAACCAAATGAATAGAAAAATCTTAATTATCGATGACTCGGCAGTGTTTCGTAAAATCATTTCTGTCCATCTAAAAAATGCAAACTTTGATCTCATTGAAGCTGGTGATGGCTTAGAAGGTTTAAAACAACTCGAAGCAAATGCTGTGGATTTGATTGTTTCTGATATGAATATGCCCAATATGGATGGAATTAGTTTCATCAAAAAAGTGAAGGAAAATGCAAAGTTTAAATTCACTCCAATCATCATGTTAACGACAGAATCGCAACCGGAAAAAAAACAACAAGGAATGGATGCTGGTGCAAAGGCTTGGCTTACCAAACCGTTTTCTCCCGAAGAACTTTTGGATACGATTACAAAATTATTACCATAGAGATGGAACCGAATCAAACGATTGTATCATCCAACGAAGGAACGAGTATCCAGTGGACAGGATACCTCACTGTGCCTTTTATCAAAGAATGGTATGATTTGGCTAATCATTGGGATTTTCCAAAAGGCAAAAGAACCAAACTTGATTTAAATGGAATTGAAAGAATCGATTCCGCAGGAATTCAGTTCTTAATTTTTATCAAAAAAAGAAGCCACTCCAAACACCAAGTGTTGGAACTCACCAATCACTCTTTACCTGTTTTAAAGGTACTCGATTTACTTGGTCTTGTCTCTTTTTTCGGAGATCGGATCAAAGTCAAAAAAGAACATTCGAATGAAGTCGAATTTCGTTACGGGACAAGGAAAGTATCTTAATGGATTTAACGGAAGTCATCGATGCCTATTTAGTCGAATCTGATGAACTCCTAAGAGAGATGGAGGTCATTTTACTTCGTACGGAATCCTCTCTTCCAACCGAAGACGATATGAATGCTATTTTTCGGGCTGTGCATACGATCAAAGGTACAGCTGGCATGTTTGGATTTGATTCTACTGTTTCCTTCGCTCATGTCGTGGAAAATCTCTTAGATGAATTACGTTCCAAAACCATCCCTTTCCAAATTCCACTCACCGAAATTTTACTCAAAGCAAAAGACCATTTGTCTTATTTAGTTTCAGAAGAAACAAGAGGCAAAATTTCTTCTGACAAATTATCATTTGGTCAAAACATCTTAGACGAGATGAAACCATTCTTACTCGCAAGTGTCGCTCCAAATCCGATACAGAACCAAAGTTCCAATGAATCTGTTGCAGAATCAAATACAACAATTCACCATCAATCAAACTTGGAACAAAAATCCGAGAACGATTCAAAAAACAGTATTTCATCTTATTTGATTTCTTTTCGACCCAATCAAAATGTTTTTTCACATGGTCTTGATCCCATTTCATTCATTGGTTATTTGAAAAAAATTGGAACGATACTTTCGTTAAAAACGATAGAACAATTCCTACCAGAAGGAAACGAATACGATCCTGAAAATTGTTATTTGGGATTTGAGATCAATTTTAAAACTGATAAGGATTTAGAGACAGTTCAAAAGGTTTTTAATTTCATCGAACAAGATTGTTTTTTGCATATTTACCCACCCGGTTTTAATGTGTTAGATCTTGTTGATCTATCAAACCAACTCCCAGAAGAAGAAATTTTTCTGGGGAACATATGGAAAGAGATTCAAATCCTAAATGATGAAACGTTTCTTCTTTATTTAGAAGAAATCAAAATAAGAAAGACTGGCATTCCATCCACTGCTCTCGCTCATACTGACTCCCATACAAATTTAAAAACCAAAATCACTCCCGAAATTCCTGAACAATCGAAAGAAACGCAAAAGTCCATGACGATCAAAGTGGATTCAAAACGTATTGATAATTTAATCAATCGTGTAGGGGAACTTGTGGTCTCTTGTGCCAATATGAACCAACTAATAGGCGATTCAGATGATTCAAATTTACAAGAGTCATCTCAAATGGTAATACGCCTGTTAAACGAAGTTCGCGAAATTTCTCTCAAATTAAGAATGGTTCCCATAGGTGAAAGTTTTCAGAAGTATTCAAGAATTGTCCGCGACTTAGGAAAGGATCTACAAAAAGACATTCGACTGATCACAGAAGGTGATGAAACGGAACTTGATCGTAATATCGTGGAAAAACTTAGCGATCCCCTCACCCATCTCGTTCGGAACGCATGTGACCATGGTTTGGAACTCCCTGAAGATCGCCTAAACGTTGGAAAACCAAAACAAGGAACGATTCGACTCAATGCCTACCATGAAGCTGGGAACGTGATCATTGAAGTTTCTGATGATGGCAATGGAATTTCCAAAGAGAAGGTTTGGAAAAAAGGAATTGAGAAAGGCCTTGTTACTGGCGAAATACCTGACTCTGATGAGGAAGTTTACAAACTTTTATTCCATCCAGGTTTTTCGACAGCTTCCCAAATTACCAATGTTTCAGGGAGAGGTGTCGGACTTGATGTAGTTTCTAAAAACATAGAAGCATTGCGAGGGACAATCACAGTAAAATCAACTCCTAGTCAAGGCAGTCGTTTTATTCTGAGATTACCTCTCACACTTGCGATCATTGAAGGATTTTTAGTCGCAGTAGGAAAAAGTCACTTTATCATTCCTATGGAAATGGTTCTTGAGTGTTTACATTTTTCTGATGATCATAAAACAGAATCGAATCAATTCTTTGCTCTCCGAGGGAATCTCATCCCCTTCCTTCGACTTAAAGATTATTACCCTTGCGAGTCTGAAGAAGAGGCCTTTCGGGAAAATATTGTCATTGTTCGCAATGGTGAAAAAAAAGCAGGGATCGTTGTAGAAAAACTCTTAGGTGAATACCAAACAGTCATCAAACCTATGGGTTCCGTCTTTCGTCATGTAAAAGGTGTCAGTGGGTCTAGCATCTTGGGTGATGGAAATGTAGCACTTATCATAGATGTTCCTTCTTTATTTGAAAGAACGATCACAGTTGAAAATCAAAAATTATTGAATCACAGAGGTTGATATGAAGTCAGTCAGTACAAACACAAAGTTGATCGGATATTTTTTAATTGGAATCATATTTACCATATGGATCAGTTTGTATAGTTCCGGAATTTTTTCTAATAAAGAAACGGTGAATTTAAACACAGAAGAGAGGATTCAAAAATCAGATTCAATCTCACATCTGTTACGACTTAGTTTATCAATCCATGAAGATGTAACCAACCTTTTGGTTTCTGTCGAATTGCAGGAAACACTCGTCGCAAAAACAAAGTATGATATTGAAAAGTTAAATCAATCCTTCGACCAAGTTTCCAGTGTATTTGTCAATGAAGATGAAAAAACCAAATTTCAAACGGTCATAAACGAAAAAAATAAATACCTCGAATCTGTTTCTATCAGTTTAAACCAATTGGGAGTTGCCGGAAACAAAAAACAGAAACCAAATCTAAATCCGGAAGTATCAACTCATTGGAAAAATTATTCTTCTCACCTTCAGGAATTACAAAAAATCTTTTTGGTTTCCAACCTAAATGAAATTAAATCAAAAATTGAGACAAATACGAAAGATGATTTTACAATCTACATAGCAAGTGCCATCTTTATCGTCACCTCTTTTGTATTACTTTTGTTTCTCATGAAACAAGTTAACAATCCATTAAAGGAAGCAATCCAAATCAAAACTGCTTTGGATAGTGTTTCTACAAATGTAATGATTTCCGATTTGAATTTAGATGTTGTGTATATGAACAAATCGATTCATAAAATGTTTGCCAATTCAGAATCAGACATCCAAAAACAAATTCGCAATTTTTCACTCAAAAATCTCATGGGAAGTAATATTGATGGTTACCACAAAGACCCAAGCCACCAAAGAAAACTACTCGGAACGTTTACTTCTGAACATAGATCGAGCATTAGAATTGGAAATCGTGAATTTAACCTCATCGCCAATCCCATTCTAACGGAAAAAGGAGAAAGGTTAGGAAGTGTTGTGGAATGGGCTGATGTAACGGAAACAAATGCGCATTCTCGTGCAGTCGATCGTTCCCAAGCAATGATTGAATTCAGTATGGATGGAACAGTCATCACGGCGAATGAAAATTTTTTAAATTTAATGGGATATAGTTTAGCTGAAATTAAAGGCCAACACCACCGTATGTTTGTAGAGTCCAAAGAATCCAACTCCGACGAATACAAACAATTTTGGATGGCATTGAATCGGGGTGATTACCAAACAGCAGAATACAAACGTCTCGGTAAAAACGGAAAAGAGGTTTGGTTACAAGCAACCTATACACCAATCCTTGATGCTAGCGGTGTCCCGACAAAAGTAATCAAATTTGCCTCCGATATCACCGAAAACAAAATCCAAACCAGAGAATTTGTGAGCCAAATCGAAGCCATTAACAAAGCGCAGGCGACCATTGAATTTCATTTGGATGGAACCATCAAAACGGCGAATGAAATCTTTCTGAATACAATGGGATATTCGTTAACCGAAATCGCTGGAAAACACCATAGAATGTTTGTGGAACCAAACTATGCAAATACAGAAGACTATAAACAATTTTGGGCTTCCCTCGGAAGAGGAGAATTCCAAACGGCAGAATACAAACGACTTGGTAAGGGAGGAAAAGAAGTTTGGCTACAAGCCACTTATAATCCAATCCTAGACCTAAATGGCAAACCGTATAAAGTGATCAAATTTGCATCCGATATCACTGAACAAAAAAAATTAGCAATCGAAACAACAAGGATTGTAGACGATTTAGTTGTTGGACTGGCGGCTCTAGAAAATGGTGATCTCACTCAGCTGATCACCAACCATTACGAAGGTGGATTTGCAAAATTACGTGATTCATTCAATAACACTTCCAAAAAACTAGTGGATATCATCAATGATGTCCGCACAAACACGGATGCTCTTGTGACGGCTGCCGATGAAGTGGCATCAACCGCAAGCACACTTTCACAAGGTGCTAGTGAACAAGCAGCTTCGGTTGAAGAAACTTCCGCTTCTTTGGAGGAAATGGGAGCCTCCATTGATCAAAATGCTGAAAATGCAAAACAAACAGATACCATTGCAACAAAGTCCGCAAAAGATGCCAAACAAGGTGGTGAAGCTGTGAAAAATACAGTCACAGCCATGAAAGAAATCGCTGATAAAATCTCGATCATTGAAGACATTGCTTACCAAACCAACTTACTGGCGTTAAATGCGGCAATCGAAGCTGCTCGTGCAGGAGAACATGGAAAAGGATTTGCAGTCGTTGCCTCTGAAGTGCGAAAATTAGCAGAACGTTCACAAAAATCAGCAAATGAAATTGGTACTTTAGCGGGGAGTTCCGTTCAAATAGCGGAATCTGCTGGAAAACTCATTGAAGACATTGTTCCAGCAATCAACAAAACAGCTGATTTGGTGCAGGAAATCACGGCGGCAAGCCAAGAACAATCCTCTGGTGTGAATGAAGTGAATAAAGCTATGGGACAACTCGACCAAGTATCCCAACAATCAGCGAGTGCCTCAGAAGAACTGGCGGCTATTGCGGAAGAATTACAAGCCCAAGCGGAAAGACTCATGTCTTCCATTAGTTTTTTCAAATTAGGGAAATTGTCTACGGTAACGAGCCATTCGGATCAAAAATCATCAAGGACTTCGCCTTCAAAACAACCAATCGCAAAAAAAGAAGTCATTGCTAGTAAAAAAGAAGGTTTGGATGATCATGGAAAATTCCAGAAATACTAAGGAAGGGGCAAAACATGCAAGAGATTCAATATCTAACGTTTTTACTCTCCAATGAATTGTTTGGACTTGGGATTTTGTACATCAAAGAAATCATTGAATTTGAATCGGTAACACACGTTCCCATGATGCCTGAATACATCCCCGGTGTGATCAATTTGCGTGGAAATGTGGTCCCAGTGATCGACTTAAACACAAGGTTCTATAAAAAGAAAACGGAAACCAATCGTAAAACTTGTATCATCATCACTGAGATCAAATTAGAAAAGGAAACCATTGATGTAGGCCTTCTCGTTGATGCCGTGAATGAAGTCGTCGACATTCCAGAAAACCAAATCGAAGAAGCACCTAGTTTTGGATCCAAAATACGTTTGGACTTCATCCAAGGAATCGGAAAGTTAGAAAACCAATTTGTGATCATTTTAAAAATGAATCAAATCTTGGATTTATCCGAAATCCAAACCATCCAAGAAACATCGTCTCAAGTGAATTGAATGGAAACACCGATTGAAGTCATCGATCGATTTTTAAATCCAGGGGAAATTTTCTTTGGAGATGGTCATTACCGAGTACGAACCCTTCTAGGATCATGTGTATCAATTGTCTTATGGCACCCGATCCTTCAGTTAGGTGGAATGTGTCATTTTTTACTCCCCTATCCCTCTGATATCAAACTGGAAAAAACGCATAAATATGGAATCGATGCCTTCCAATATTTTTTAAATGAAATCAAAAAAAAACGCACAAAACCCACGGAATACTCTGCCAAAATTTTTGGTGGATCGAATATGTTTTTAAATGAAGAACGAGAAATTTTAAGAAATGATGCCTCAAGCCTCATTGGAACGAAGAACGCCGAATTTGCAAAAAAAATCCTTCAGGAAAATCAAATCAAAATTATTTCTGAAGACCTTGGTGGAAACCAATCGAGAAAAATATATTTTTCTGTTTGGGACGGCGAAGTGTGGGTCGAAAAAAAATAAGCCATGAATCGAATTAAGGTTTTTGTGATCGATGACTCTGCTGTGGTCCGGCAAGTGCTTACTGAAATTTTTAAACAAGATTCACATTTTTTATTCTTAGGAAGTGCATCCGATCCCATCTTTGCCATGGAGAAAATGAACAATGATTGGCCCGATGTGATCGTACTTGATATCGAAATGCCTAGAATGGATGGACTTTCTTTCTTAAAAAAAATTATGACAGAAAGACCAACACCAGTTGTGATTTGTTCTACCCTCACTACAGAAGGTTCAGAAACTGCTATACTTGCCATGAACCTTGGTGCCTGTGACATCATCACCAAACCAAAAATTGGATTAAAAGATTTTTTAAATGAAAGTACCATGGCACTGACGGATGCGGTGATCGCTGCTGCATCAGCTTCGATGAAACACCTTCCCAATCCCACCAAAACAACAGAATTCAAAATACAACTGGAGAAAAAACAAGAACTTTCCTCCTTACAAGCCACAGAAAAAATCATCGCGATTGGAACATCCACTGGTGGTACCATAGCCCTCGAACAGGTGTTAACCAAATTACCGAGGGATAAAACCCCAGGAATCGTGATTGTCCAACATATGCCAGAAAAATTCACAGAAGCCTTTGCCAAACGATTGGATTCCATTTGTGAAATTCGTGTGAAAGAAGCAAAAGATGGAGACCGAGTGGTGAGAGGACTTGCGCTCATCGCTCCCGGCAACAAACATATGACACTAAAACGATCCGGTGCGCAGTACTACGTAGAAGTGATGGATGGGCCACTTGTGAATCGTCACAAACCGTCGGTGGATGTATTATTTCGTTCCGTTGCAAAACATGCCGGTAAAAATGCGAGAGGGATCATCATGACGGGAATGGGAGATGATGGAGCTTTGGGTTTACTGGAAATGAAAGAAGCTGGGGCAGAAACCATAGCCCAAAACGAAGAAACTTCAGTTGTCTTTGGAATGCCGAAAGAAGCGATCAAAAGAGGATGTGTTGACCACATCCTCCCGTTAGGTGAAATTTATAAAACGATCGTAGGCTTCGGTTAATTAACCGAGCCCCAATTCTTTTGTTACTTTCACTTTTCTTGCGCGAATGTCCTCAGGAGATTCTTCCTTCAAAATTTCATCTGGTTTGATTTTAAAGATGGGTTGCGCTTTTGTCACAATCTTTCCATCGGAATCTACCATTAAATTTTTGACCATCGTTCCACTCACAGGAGCTAAGATCTTATTAAACATCTTCATCACTTCAATGATAAAGAGTGGTTGTCCTGCTTGGAAGTGGTCCCCTTCATTCACGAGTGGTGGAAGGTTTGGAGCTTCCTTAGAATAGAACATTCCACCCATAGGAGCCACAATTTCATCACCAGACATCTTTGGTGGAGGGTTTAAGGTTTTGATGAAAGCATCCCTTGTGTCTTTGTTTTTGAATTCATCAGGAACAACGCCATCCAAATCTACATTCACATCGAGGCCAAAAAAGTTGGATTTGATTCCAATTTTTGGAAGCAGAAGTAAGGTTTCTAAACCTGCTTGGAATCCATTATGACTTGCTTTTACTTTTTCCCAAAGTTCATCCGAGATTTCTTTTGAAGGATTTTTTCCTTTCGCCAATACATCAGAAATTTCTTTCCAAGTTTTTAATCCAGTGCGTTTGGAAAGTTCAGAATAAAACTCTTTTGCTTCAATGAGTAACTTCTCATCATGATCCCAAATTTTTTCAGAACTTGCTTTCTGAGCGGTTGTATCTAAATTCAAATAATAATACAACGAATCCAAAAATTGAATTGGGTTTTCATTGAAACTCACATTGTTTCCACTGCGTGTCCAAAGTTTTCCATCAAAGTATCCGAGGAAACCACCGAGAAGGTGTGGGTTCGCTAAGAGACGCTCCATCGGGCGGACCACAAGTGTCATTTTTTTGCTAAGGATTTTCTTTAAATCAGCATCGGATGCCTTAGTTTTTTCAGACCAAAGGTATTCCAAATCCAAATCATTGATGATGGATTGTAAGGCACCAATTCCTGCCAAATACGAAATCATAAAGGCAGTGGATGGTTTGAACATCGCATCCTTACCTAAAATCCACTGAATGAGACCGTAGTGAACGAGTAAGTTTGTTTCTAGGTTTTGTCCCCTAAGTTCTGTTTTGCGAAGGATGTTTCCTAAAATCTCAAGGTTTTCTGTTCTACTATTGCCATAAGAGACAATGAGGGCCACGTTGGAATCATATGCTCCCGCTAAGTTATAATGCACGAAGGCACCTGTGTCTGGGTTACGCGTACAAATCCCTTGGTCATCACGGATTTCTTCTGGCAATGCATTCGACCAGTTTTGGATGATCCCACCAGCATGAGGTTGGAGGGCACGGTTTGTGGCATTGATTCGAACTTCAGCACCAGATACATTACGAACAATCCGTTCTGGTTTGGGAACTCGTGGTCCATGGATGGATAACACAGCCATTGCTTCCACAAGGGAATCAATATAGAAGAAGTCATTTGGATCGTTTGGATTGGTGAACTTCATCTTGTACACCATCTCGGTCACACGATGTTCTACCTGAATCCGAGTGTTCACTTCCATAAAGAAGAAACTATTGCCTTCGACGATACATTCAAATGTAGAAACAGAATTGAGTTTGATTGCCTTTCCAAACACTTCTGCTTGGTGTTCCATATCCTTTAAAGTTTGTACATCGTTGTCAAGGATGGCCGCTTTTTTAGAATTGGAGGAACGAACAAGGTCAGCTTCTTTTTGCAAAAGTTCAACAGTTTGGGAAATCTCTAGGAGTTTTTGTTCGTGCATCTGTAGGGAACAGTCACGACCACCTAACGACAAGGACCACTCTCCATTTCCAATCAACTGGATTTCATTGTGACGAGTGTTTTCAATATTGAGTTCGATGAGGAAGTTTCTGTTGGAACCAACGGCTGTTACTTTTGATTCTGCTAAAATTTCCATCACAGCAGATTCAATTTCTCCTTTCGAAGAGATGACACGTTGGCCTTTTCCACCACCACCGCCGATGTATTTGAATCGAATGCGTTTGCCTGGGTATTTTTTCCAAATGTCTTCACAAAGGATTTCTGATTCTTTTTGCAAGTCAGGGATCGATGTGATGTCGATGGTTTTTTCGTAAGAGAGTTGCAATAGGATTTCAGCATTGTCTTCTAACGACTTTTTCTCATCGAACGAGAAGTTTAAGTTATTTTCCTTGGCAACTTTTTGAAGACCGTCTTTTGAATTGCCAGTTTTACGAAGTAAGGCAAGGGCTGTGATATTGTCCACACCTGGGGTGACCGAAACATTCAGACTTCTTGCAAGTTTTTTTGCTTCGTCCTTGGCACCGGCACCTTTGGCAACATGGGAGCTGGGTCCCATAAACGTGATTCCTGCTCTTTCAATGGCTTCGATGAATTCGGCATCTTCTGCCATAAATCCGTAACCAGCAAAGATATGGGTGTATCCATTGTCTTTTGCGATTCCAATGATTTGGTGGATGCGTAGTTCTTTTTCTTCCTTCCCTGCTCCCATATAATCAGGAACTCGGTGGATGTTTTCTGGAAATCGAAAGTTACGAAGTTCTGGTGCGAGTGCCTTTGGATAAACAATGGAATCTTTTTCAGAAAGTAAAATTCCATATTCTTTCACACCAATGGCATCAAAGACATCCATGGTTTCCTTACGAACAGGACCACGGCAAACAATGAGGCATTTGATGGATTCCACTGTAAAGGAACGAATCCATGCAGACTCGGATTCTTGGAATTGAATGCGTTTTAAATTCTTATCTAACATGGAAATTATTCAAACTCCCTTTGAGGACCGGACATTTCCGCCGGTTTGTATTTGGACATGAGAAAACTCAAGTTTTTGGAAAGCACGTTACGAGTGAAACCTGGTAGAATGATGGAGGAAACAGAACCAAGAGAAAGTGCTTCTTTTGGATTCATGAGTTCTTTTTCATAACGTTGGCCAATCTCAAAGAGTTTTGCATCGCGAGTGGCAGCAGCTTCTTTGTCACTCATACCTTTTTTGACATTTGCCAAAAATTCCTTTTGAACACTAGTGATCTCATCTTTGTAAACATACTCTTTTCCAGCAGGACCCATCACGGCAATCCTTGCAGTTGGAAGGGCAAATACCATCGATGCTCCCGTAAAATACGAGTTAAATGTAGCGTAAGCACCACCAAACGCGTTACGGATGATGAGGGTGAGTCTTGGAGTGCGAAGGTCAATGATGGAATCGAGGAGTTTTCTTCCTTCGAGTACAATTCCATTATGTTCTTGGTCGCGGCCTGGTAAAAATCCAGTGGTATCTTCTACAAACACCATAGGGATATTGTATAGGTTACAAAACCTGACAAAACGAGTTCCCTTTCGAGATGCTCCAATATCAATCTGGCCAGAAGATACGGCAGAGTTATTTGCAAGAAAACCCACCACATGGCCACCAATCCTTCCAAACGCCGTGACTATGTTCCGGGCTCTTTGTGGTTGGAGTTCAAAAAACTCACCATGGTCACAGATTTGTTGTAAGTAGAGTGTGATGTCAAAAGGAGTGTTCATCCCGGTTGGGGAGTTAAAAGTTTTACGGAAAAGGATGTCCTCTTCGTAAATGAATCTGTCCACTGGGTCAGAGGTAGGGTAAAAAGGCGCAAAACTATGGTTATTGTCTGGAAGATACGATAACAATCGAATTGCGGTTCTAAGGGATCCTAACTCGTCACCTGTAACAAGGTCCACCACACCAGATTGTCCGTGGACTTTTGGGCCACCTAAGTCTTCGGCAGAGATATCTTCCCCAAGTACCGATTTCACAACACCTGGTCCCGTGAGACCAAAGAAGGTTCCATCACATTGGATCATAAAGGATCCTTGGCGAGGGAGGTAAGCCCCACCACCAGCGTTAAACCCAAACATGAGCATGACTGACGGAACCACCCCACTGATTTTACGAAGGGCTGTGAATGCCTCCGAATATCCGTCAAGGCCACCCACACCCGCTGGCACATAAGCACCTGCGGAATCGTTCATCCCAATGAGAGGGATTCCATGAGTTCCTGCCATTTGGATGAGGCGAGCGAGTTTGCTACCGTTTGTTGCATCCATGGAACCGGCACGTAGGGTAAAATCATGCCCATACACCGCCACATCACGGCCTTTGATATTTAAAATTCCTGTAACAATCGAGGCACCATCTAAATTCGGTCCCCAGTTTTGGTAGGTGATGTTTGGTTCTTCGTCTGTGAGGACTTTGATCCTTTCCCAAACAGTCATCCTGTTTTTGGAATGTTGGACACGGATACGATCTTCACCACCACCAAGGAATGGTTTTTCAATCAATTCCTTTCCGAGTTTGAGAGCATCGTCATAAATGCCGGTTTGTGTCTCCGGCGCTTTGGATTCTTTGAACGGGTTGTTTAGGGAATACTGCATGGTTTCCATAAGTTTTTTTCCAATGTTTTGGTTAGGATCACTTAGAAAAGTGATTTTTACTTTAAAGCTGCATCTAAATCAGGATAAATCGTGAATAACTGCTGCATCCCAATGATATCGAAGACTTTCTCGACAGCTGGTTGTAATCCACAGATCGCAATGCTAATTTTCTGTTCTTGGCAATGCCTAAGTGTCGTCACAAGAAGGCGTAACCCCGCTGAAGAAATAAAAGGCACTTCACTCAAATTAAAAATCACTGATTTTCCAGATGAGCTAACAAGAGTGAGTAAATCTTTTTCGATTTTGTGTGTGTTGTGAACATCCAAATTGCCTTGGACATGTACAATCATTTTGTTTCCGATTTCTTCCGAACGGATTCCGATTTTATCTTCGTTCATACGATTGTTTTCTCCAAATATGTTATGTTTTGTTTCCCATTGTATTCATAGGAAACCTTGTCCATCAGGGTTTCCATGAGATAAACTCCAAATCCCCCCTTCCGTTCGCCTTTCAAATTGGCTTCAACGGATGGTTTCGGAACTTTTTTTCTGTCGAAGGGTTTTCCCTCGTCAACGAGTACAATTTTTAACTTATCTCCAATGAGTTCGAATTTACATTCAAACTTTGGATTCAAAATCTCTGTGTCTTTGTAACTGTGCATGACAATATTGGTCGCTGCTTCATCCAAAGATATTAAGATGTCATCAAATGCAAAAGGTTTTGTGATTTTTGACTCTAAATGTTCCGAAATAAAATCTCGGAGTTTCGGAATTTCATTGGGGCTTGCATCAAAGGATTTTACCATTTCGAAACTTGTCACCTCCGCAAATTTGAGAACCATCACTGTAAAATCATCGTATTGTTCTTCCGAGTTAGAGAACGATCGAATGTCATCGTACACTGCTTCCACGATGTCTTGGGAGGCCGCATCCCTTCTTTGGATGATGAATTCAATGAAACGGTCGAGCCCGTATTCTTCCCCATCTGGGCTTTTTTCCTCGATGGCTCCGTCCGTATAAAATACCAAAATATCACCTGGTTCCAATTGGATTTCCCCACCCTGGTAATTGGTGTGTGGGACTACACCCAGTGGTGCACCTTTGCCCTTTAGGAGTTCATAACTTCCATCACCACGGATCCAAATTTGGTCATTATGACCGGCGGAAGCAAATTTTAAGGTGCGAGTTTTCCTTTGGTAGTTCACAAGAAATAAAGTCACAAACATACCCGATTGGCTATCTTCATAGATCAATTGGTTGGCGCGAAACAAAAGTTCAGAGGGAGATAAATCGGTGGTTCGTGAAAGTGTGCGGATGATAGAACTTGACATCGCCATAAAAATGGCAGCTGGTAAACTTTTTCCCGATACATCCGCGACTAGAAACGAAAATTGTTCATCACCAAATGCATGAAAATCATAAAAATCACCTGACACTTCTTTGGCGGCAACAGACATCACTCCTAAATCAAATAAGGGAGATTGAATGAGTCCATTGGGTAAAATATTGTTTTGGATTTTACGAGTGATCTCAATTTCTTTTTCGATCGATTTTTTGGTGATGATCTCTTGGTTGAGCCTTAAATTTTCGTACGCTTTTGCGAGTGGAGAGGAAAGAGTTTTTAGCATCCGAAGGTCAGTTTCATTAAAGGAATGAGCGGAATGTTTCCCACTCACGTAAAGAGCCGCTCGTAAGTTCCCTCCCCTTGGGGCAATGGGTAAAATGAGAAAATTTTTCTTTAAGGTGTAAAACTCTAACTCCAAAAAGGATTCTTCGAGTTGTGGAGTGACAACTGCCATCCTTGGATTTCCCGATTCCATAAGGCTTAAAAACAATCGGCTTTCAAACATAGGAAAAAAAGATTCCCGAACAATCCCAAGTTGCCTTGCATAAACTTGGATTCTGTTTTTGTTTTTTTCCTCAATGATGACCATACCAGCATCTTCGCATGACAATTCTTTCGTAAGAATGCTAAGGGTTTTTGACATGAGACCTAGTTCATCGTGGGACTCAAGGACTGCCTGGCCTAAATCAAAAATGGATTCGAGTGTACTCAACTTCTGTTTGAGTTCTAAGTTCGTCACATTCAAATTATCGAGTAATCTTGTCTTTTGGATGGCAACTGCACAAGCACTAGAAAAGGATAAAAATGTATCGATATCGTCTTGGCTAAAATTATTCCGATCGATTGTATTGATGGCTTCAATCACACCGATCACTTCATCTCCTACAATGAGCGGACTTGCCAAAATATTTCTTGTGATGAAATTGGATGCTTTGTCAACATCACGAAACACTCTGTCGTCATTCTGTGCATCGTTAATGATCATTGGTTGTTTTGTGACAGCAACCGTACCTGCAATCCCTTGCCCAACGGGAACTTTGATTTTGGATACTTCTTCTCTTTTTTCGCCAGTTACTGTATGAAAAACCAAATACTCTTTTTTTTCATCTAACAATAACAAGGAACTAGCTTCTGTTCGAAAGACAGATTTGGCAGATTCCATTACCATAACCAATACATGTTCCAAATCCACGCTGGTATTGATGAGAACCGCAACTCGAATGATCTCTTCCAAAAAATATTGGAGTCGGTTGTTGTTATTATGAATGTTGGCGTTATCAATTAAAAGTAATACTGACGTGGTAAGCGAATTAAAAAACTGTGGTTCCTTGTCCGAAAAAACCGTGTCTTTAAAAAGAGCATTCAAATTGGCACTAAAATAATTGATGAGATCTAAATCTTGTTCTGAAAAATTTTGGAAATGTTTGATCCCTTCGAGGACAAGCACTCCAAGGGACATGTCCCCAATTTCATCTCCCAGATAACAGGCAATGTACGACTCGGAAGCAGGTGCACTTTCTGGGTTTAAATGAGTTCCTTTTTTGACAAGGATACTCTTTTTTGACTTGAACACATGTTTGGCGATGAGGCCCGCATTGTTTTTGTCGGAAATCAAACCAATCCGACTTAAATTTCCCCTTTCATTTCGTAAATAAAATGCCGCCGACTTTGCCGAAACAAAACGTTTTGCCTGGCCTAAGATAAAATGATATAAATCGTCAAGTTCAGAGGAGGAGGAAAGGTAAAATCCGCCATCTTGATTTTTTAAGATAATTGGCGGAAGGGAATTTGGTTTCAATGGTTTAATCTTTGCTAAACTTTAATGATTCTTCTCTCAGTTTACGATTGGCATCTTCGAGGGATTTGATTTTATCGAAGGCAGACATCAGTTCATCGCGACTTAAATTGGAAACCATTGTACTTGCCTGAACAGTTTCCTTCGCTTCTCTTAATTCCACACGAGAGTAATCAATGATTTGTTCGTACATACGAATGATTTCGTCTGCGTTTGCTAATTCTTGTTCATTGAGCCTTAGAACTTTTTCATACCCTTTGATGATATCCGATTGGATTTTCAATTTTTTAGTGAGTTCTTCTACCGTATCTTGTCCCATAAAGTTCTTGGTTCCTTAGCCATTTTAGGATTCTGTTGACAGACAAACGCAGTCTCTCACCTTGGAATAGCACAAGGGGACGTAGCTCAGTTGGGAGAGCGTTTGAATGGCATTCAAAAGGTCGGGGGTTCGATTCCCCTCGTCTCCAAAATCCCTCCCGAGATTTCAGCTTTTCAAGGCTTCCCTGTCAAATTCTTTTTCATTTGGTTAGGAGTTCACTTGATCATTCAGTGACCTTTTTCAATCTATCCCATATTAGATTATGGCTGTACGTAAAATTCTCAAAATTGGTAATCCGATCCTTAGGCAAACGAGCGAAGATGTCTCCGAATCCGAAATCCAAACCAAAGATTTCAAAAAATTGATCCGCGACATGTTTGAAACCATGCGCCACGCAGATGGAGTGGGACTTGCCGCACCACAAATCGGTGTTTTAAAGAAACTAGTCGTTGTTGGCCAAGAAGATGACAACGAACGTTACCCAGGGACACCCGAAGTTCCAAACCAAATCATCTTAAATCCAGAAATCACTCCTCTAAGCCCGCCAAGAGATGGGTTTTGGGAAGGATGTCTCTCTGTACCTGGAATGCGAGGCTATGTGGAAAGACCAAACAAAATCCGCATGAAATGGCGAGATGAAAATTATGTAGAACATGACGAGATCATTGAAGGGTATAGAGCCATCGTCTTACAACATGAATGTGATCATCTTTTTGGAGTTTTGTATGTGGATCGATTGAAAAGTACAAAGTTATTTGGTTATAACGAAGACATCGATACCGCAGGAAAGTTGTTAGATTAATTTTTTGTTTTGTTTAAAGTTGCAATAGTCCCCCACGAGGAGATTCCATGGGTTCATCCATAGTTCAATATTTTCTTTCTAAAAGTTTATTCGTAAACCTTTTGACATTCCTCATCCTCCTAGTCGGGGGATTCACAGCAGCCACGATGAACCGGGAGGCATTCCCAAATATCAATTTTGATATCGTGAGTGTCACAACGATTTATGCAGGTGCTGCACCAGCAGATGTGGAAAAACTTGTCACAAAACCACTAGAAGATGCCATCAAAGAAGTCGATGGGATCAAAGAATTTCGGTCCGCATCGTTAGAGAACCGATCCGGGATCATCATCACCATTGATCCCAATACCAAAAACACTCAAAAAGTGGTCGATGACTTAAAATCTGCAATCGATCGCATCCAAGATTTACCAACAGAAGTGGAAGATCCGATTGTCACCGAGATTACGACAGCAAGACAACCTGTAATCGAAATTCATTTATCATCCGCGATAAACGATGGAAAGACATTACTCAATGCCAAGGAACTCAGAGACAGAGCAAAAATCCTGGAAGAAAAACTAAAAGACATTCCAGCTGTGGCAAGGATCACCAAACGTGGTTGGCGCGAACGAGAAATGAAAGTGGATTTGGATCCAGACAAACTCCGAAGTATGTCCCTCTCCTCCACACAAGTGATAAGTGCATTACGATTGCGTAATATCAATTTCCCAGGTGGGAACATTAACGAAAAAACACGTGAGATCATTGTCCGAACTGTCGGTGAGTTTGATTCTGCAGAAGAAATTGAAAATGTTTTCATCCGCACAAACGATGCAGGAAGGTCGGTTCGCATTCGTGATGTGGCGCGAGTCACAGAGGGATTTGAGGATTCGGAATACTTAGACAAATCCAATGGAAACATAGCCATCGCACTCACTGTCATCAAACGAGAAAAAGCAGATGCAATCTCAGTCGTGGATGAATCCAAAAAAGTGGTCGAAGAGTTTATCAAATCTTCAAACGGGACCATTAAACATGCGTTTGTAAATGATTTATCCAAATACATCCGAAGAAGACTTGGAGTCCTCACGTCCAATGCAATTTCTGGACTTTTCCTTGTGACAGCATCCTTATTCGTTTTTCTTGGTTGGCGCATGGCCCTTATGACCGCACTTGGAATTCCCATTTCAGTTGCTATGACATTCGTTGCCATGAATTATATGGGCCTGACACTCAACTTAATCTCCATGATGGGACTTATCATCGTTGTGGGAATTTTAGTGGATGATGCCATCATCATTTGTGAAAATGTTTACCGACATTTGGAGATGGGAGAAGAACCATTTGAAGCGGCAATGCGTGGAACAAGTGAAGTCCTAGCTCCAGTGACTGCGACAGTGACCACAACGATTGCGGCTTTTGGTCCCATGTTATTTATGACTGGGATTTTTGGAAAATTCATCCATTCCATTCCCTTGGTGGTGATCCTCTCGCTCCTTAGTTCTCTCTTTGAAGCCTTTTTTATGTTACCTTCACACTTATATGATGTGAGTAAGGCGACAGATATGAAGGGAGAAGTCAAAGAGGAATCCCATTGGTTTGTCAAATTCAAAGAAAGAACGTATCTACCATTCTTACGATTCGCCTTATTGAACAGGTGGAAGATGGTGGGTTTACTTGTAGGTCTTTTTGTGTTTTCCCTTGCCATCCAAACAAAATTTGGAAAGTTCAAACTCTTTCCTGGTGCCATCGAAACCTTCCAAGTGAGAGTCACCGCAGAAACAGGACTAAAATTAGAAGAAACCGACAGGTTTATCCGTGCCATCGAACATTCGATCGCTAAACTTCCTGAAGGCGAAGTAGAGAATTTTATCTCACGAGTTGGGATCATCCAAAAAGATCCAAATGATCCATTCACCAAACGTGGGAAAAATTATGCGCAAGTCATGGTGTATTTAACACCAGATGACAACAGGGAACGTTCCACTGAAAAAATCATTGAAGTGGTCCGTGAGAATACAAAGTATTTATTGAATGAAAAAGCCCTCACCTTACTCGAAGAAAAACTAGCAAAGGAAAACCTTGAAAAAAAGGAAAAAGAACAAATCAAAATAGATTCGATTCCGAGTGAATTTTTGCCACTCAAAGGCAAACTGGTCAATTTAGAATTTGAAAAACTCGCAGGTGGGCCACCTGTCGGAAAACCTGTTGCCATCGAAATTAAAGGAGATGATTTTGCCACCTTACTAAAAATAGGTGCCGAATATAAAGCCGCCCTTGCCAAAATCAAAGGTGTCACCGATATCGGCGACGATTTTAACGAAGGGAAAGATGAAATCCGAGTCTCTGTTGACGAAGCCCTTGCCTCATTTGCTGGCGTGAGTGTGCAGTCGGTTTCTCTTGCCATCAATACCGCCTTACAAGGAACAGTTTCTACCAAAATCAAACGTGCTGATGAAGAAGTAGATGTGCGAGTGCGTTTCCCTGAAGAATATAGATCCTCACTCACCCACCTAAACAAAGTGTATGTGAATAACCTTACAGGAAACCTAATCCCCGTATCACGACTCACAAGTTATGATCGTAATCCTGGTCGGGCATCGATCAACCACTTGGATGGGAAACGGCTTTTGACAGTTACATCCAATATTGATGAAACAGTTTCTACTTCTAGGCAAGTCAATTTGGAAGCCAAACAACTCACAGAAGGGATCATTGCCAAATACCCTGGGTATTCGGTGCGATTTTCTGGGGAAAACAAAGACACAGAAGAATCGATGGCCTCCCTTGGTCGTGCCTTCCTTGTGGGACTTCTCATCATTTATATGATCCTTGCTTCCCTTTTCCGATCCCTTGCGCAACCTCTCATCGTAATGAGTGCCATTCCCTTTGCTGTGATTGGTGTGATTTTTGCGTTCCTTTTGCATGGACAACCCTTTTCGTTTTTGGCCTTCCTTGGAATCATCGGACTTGCGGGGGTGGTCGTGAACGACTCCATTGTGCTTGTGGATTGTGCAAACCAACTTCGAATCGAAGACCCTTCCAAATCGACTTTTGAATTATTAATGGAAGCAGGAAGTATCCGCCTAAGAGCCGTAATGCTCACTACAGTCACGACTGTGCTTGGTTTACTACCGACTGCTTACGGGATTGGGGGAAAGGATCCATTCCTTGTGCCTATGGCCTTAGCGTTTGGTTGGGGACTTGCCTTTGCAACCTTCATCACACTCATTATGGTGCCCGTGTTTTATCTGAATTTGTATATGTTCCGAGACCGTGTCTCTCAGCATTTGAAAAACAGAAAAAAACAATTCGTTTAATGACAAATTACATTTGTAAGCGAGTATCCTTTTGTATAAAAGGATACTGTCGGTTTGTGTTGTTAGTCTTTTTGATTGTTTAATACTTCTGAAAGAGTAACGAAATGATACCCTTTTTCCTTCATCCGTTCAATGAAGGTAGGTAAAATATAAATCAGTTTGTCAAATTTACGTGGGCCACCGAGGTGCATGAGGATGATGGCTCCATTCATTCCATGGGGATCCGCTTTTTCCCAATTGTCGAGAAAGGTTAAGGTTTCCTCACCTGTTTTGTAATGAGGGTTTTTCACCACTTCCTTTTTTCCCTTTGAAGTCTTTTTGTAGAGGAACTGTTTGCTAATGTAATCAGGAAGGTCAAGAGATCCTTTTGGATTGTTTGACCACATGATATGATCGGTATACCCAAGACTTGCGTGGGCATCCAAAATCAACTGGCTAAGCGCTCCATATGGCAATCGGTAATATTTCTTTAATTCTTGTTTGGTGAGAGATTGAAAGGTATCTTCCACACGTTTTAATTCTTCTGCCATTCGAGGTAAGTCAAGGACTGATTTGGAAAGATAGTCGAGTACCATCCGTTTTTTTAAGGATGTCTCTGTAACCGACCGTTGGTAATTAAAATGAGACCAAGTATGGTTTCCAAATTCCACAGAGCCCGTTTTAGCCATTCGTTTGATGTAATCCAAGTTTTGTCTGACAAAAAATGATCCATTGGTATCGGAAGGCCTTTCGTTTGATAAAAATAAAGTCACCTTGATTTTATGTTCTTTGATATAATTGTATAAAACGGGAAGTTCTTCCCCTGTTGCCAAATCAAAGGTCAATGCGATTTCTTTGTGAGCTTCATTGCCACGGAGGATGTTACGTCCCTTTGTGTTGGCACTTACCTCTTTGAGAAATTCAATATTTTCTTCTACCTGCTTGGCAAGTTCGGTATCTGGTTCTGTCTCCCCAGCCAATGCATTTTCTTCTCGGAGTTGCTCCTGGTACATGAGGGAAAAAAGGGATTGTTCGAGTTCGCGAAGGCTACGTTCTTTTTCTTTGACCTCTGTTTCAAGTTTGGTCACACTTAGGCTTAGGTAGAGCAAATACCCAGTCAAAACTAGGACTGTAGCTCCGACAAATGCTAAGGCGGATATAAAGGCAAACCTTCGGAGTTTTTTGGCAAACAACCGATCCTTTTCAATGTCTTTCGAAAGTTCATGGACAATGTCCTGGATTTCTTTCTCTTCGTTTGTCGGATCGAGTGACATTTAGGTATGGGTTTCCTTAGTATCGATTATCGGAAAGGGACTTAAGGTTCTACACTCGTCTCTCTCATCCTTTAGGATTTGATCTTTAAAAATTTACCTTTCTTCCCTTGGCGGATGAGGTATTCTTTCCCTGGTTCCAGAGCGAGGCTCGAGTCCGTAATTTTCTCCTCGTCCAAATACAATCCCCCTGCCTGGATGAGCCGTCTCCCCTCCGAAACACTCGGGATGAACTTGAGTTGGGACAAAACATAGACAAGGAGTGGCGGTTTTTCTGCAAAATACGACGGGTCTAGGGTTTCAGTTGGAATTTCATCCGGTAAGGCTCGGTTTTTGGTATTGTGGATGGCCGTCCACTCTTCCACTGCTTTTCGATTGTCTTCCTTGGGATGGAGTTGGTCCATGATGAGAAGTGCCAATTCCGTTTTCACCTCTTTTGGATGGAGGGCCTTCGTGCGAATTCCCTCTTTTTTTGTTTCTACTTCCGCCAAAGGGAGGTCTGTGAGAAGTTCAAAATAATTCCACATCAAATCATCCGAGATCGACATGATTTTCCCATACATATCGATGGGTTTTTCAATGATCCCTACATAGTTGCCAAGTGACTTGGACATTTTTTTCACACCATCAAGACCCACGAGCAGTGGTAAGGTGATGACAGCCTGTGGCTTTTGACCGTATTCTCTCTGTAAGTCGCGGCCAACTAACATATTGAATTTTTGATCCGTTCCTCCGAGTTCGACATCCGATTTCATGGCAACGGAATCATACCCTTGTACAAGGGGGTATAAAAATTCAATCATCGAAATGGGAGTTCCCGCTTTGTGACGTTTCGTAAAGTCATCTCTTTCGAGCATCCTTGAAACCGTGTACTTGGAGGTAAGGACAAGGACGTCTTCAAATTTGAGTTCGGAACACCAATGAGAGTTATAGAGGATTTTGATTTTTTGAGGATCTAAGATTTTAAATACTTGGGATTGGTAGGTTTTGGAATTTTCCAAAACTTCTTCTTTGGACAAACGTTTTCTTGTTTCGGACTTTCCCGTTGGATCCCCGATCATGGCAGTAAAATCACCAAGCATAAAACAGACTTCATGCCCCAGGTCTTGGAAGTGTTTTAATTTTCGAAGCAGGACAAAATGGCCCAAGTGCAAATCAGGTGCTGTGGGATCAAAACCAGCCTTGATGGTAAGGGAAGGTTTGGATTTGATTTTTTCTAACAGTTCCGCTTCACTGATGATCTCGACTGTGCCACGGCGGATGGTTTCTAATTCTTGGTTCAATTCTATTTCAGTTTTCATAACAATTTCAAAAATTTTCGATGGTAGAAAAGGTGACTTTTGACAACACTAACCTTAGAATCTCTATAGGCAACCACCAAAGTACGTAAAAACCCTTATGAACCATTTAGATGAAAGAAAACAAACACTGAAACAGTTAGAATCTACCCAATATGATATTTTGATTTTGGGTGGTGGTGCCACAGGTTCCGGCACGGCCCTCGATGCGAGCCTACGCGGGTACAAAGTAGCCCTTCTCGAAAAAGCGGACTTCTCGCAAGGGACTAGTTCACGTTCCACAAAACTCATCCATGGTGGGGTTCGTTACCTTGCCCAGTTCCATTTCAAATTGATTTATGAAGCTTTATCCGAAAGAAAGCGCCTTCTCATCAATGCTCCCCACCTCGTCAAACCTCTCCAATTTGTACTACCTACCTATGTTTGGTGGGAAAAACCATTTTATTCCATTGGTCTCACGATGTATGACCTACTCGCAGGAAAGTCCATCGTCCCTGGCCATGAAAGAATCTCGAAAGCAACTGCCCTTGATTATTTTGCCTCTTTAAAAAAACAAAACCTAAAGGGTGGGATATCCTATTATGATGCCCAGTTCAATGACGCAAGGCTCAATGTAACAACCGTTCGTGCCGCAAAAGAAAATGGTGCGGATGTGGTCTCGAGGATCGAAGTGACAAACTTTTTAAAAGATGCCAACGGTAAGATCATTGGTGTGACGGCTAAAGATGCCATCACCAAAAAAGTAGTTTCCATCAAAGCCAAAGTAGTCGCAAACACAACGGGGGTTTGGATTGATTCCCTACGCAAATTGGATGATCCCAAAGCAGAAAATGTCCTTGCTCCAAGCCAAGGCATCCACTTAGTCTTTGACAAAGAAAAATTACCATGCCGCACGGCGATGATCATTCCCAAAACGGCTGATGGCCGAGTGGTGTTTGTCATCCCTTGGGAAGGAAAAGTATTACTGGGAACTACCGATACTCCCATCCAAAAAATCGATGATGAACCCCTTCCCTTACAATCGGAAGTGGAATTTTTGTTAAAAACTGGAAATGAATATTTGGATACCAAATTAACCAAAGCAGACATCGAATCTGTGTTTAGCGGGTTACGACCACTCATCTCGACAGGTGACAAAAAAGATACAAAATCCATCTCAAGAGAAGAAGCCATCCTTGTCTCCGACTCAGGACTTGTGACGATGTCTGGTGGGAAATGGTCTACATTTCGGAAGATGGCAGAAGACCTAACCGACAAATTGATCTCTGTTGGTAACCTAACTTCTAAAATGAAATGTTTTACGGCAAGTTTTGCCTTCCCGGGAGCTGACGGTTATAGCAAACACTTAGTAGCCAAAATCCAAACTATGTATGACCTCCCATATGAAACAGCGGTTCGTTTGAGCGATGCTTATGGCGGAGAAGTTCCACTCATCCTTGGCAAAAAACCAAAGGAAATCAAAAAAGGCAGTGGTTACTTTGCAGAAGAGATCAAACATTTTGTGAAAAAGGAATTTGCACTTTCCCTTTCCGATGTAATGGCGAGACGGTGGAGGATCCTCTTTTTGGATTTAAACTTAGCAGAATCACTTGCAATGCAAACAAACAACATCCTTGCCAAAGAACTTGGCTGGAAGGAAACAGAGAAAAAATCGTCTCTAAACGAACTTCTAAAACACATTAAGGATTTAAAGAAAACAATCGCTTAACGTTGATTCTGCGAAAAATGCAAGGTGTAGATATTTTTTATTCTGCACCAAACCTATTTCGGAATTGCTAGTTCGTAATGGTAAAATGTCCGACCCGTTTCTTTTTCCTTCAAAACAAACAGGAAATGGGTTTTGGGTTGGTAGACTTCCGAAAATTTAGTACCCAGCTTGGTTTTGAAATTTTCGTAATCTTCATCGCCGACCTCAGCACGTTTGAAGACCCAAGAAATATTCCGTTCGATCCCACCTAAATCAAAATAACTGAGGTTTAATTCCAAACCCTCGTCTGTTGACTGTAAGATGGTGTATGTTCCGATGATGGATGGTAAAAAACTAGTAGGATCACCCTCTCCATACATTTCGGAAAAACTAAAGGTTTGGTCCGGTTTAAAAAATACAGGAAGCACGGTCCCTTGGTCATAAAATAAAATATTCCCTTTTTCATTTGCCAATACCAATTGTTTAAAACCATAAGCATGGCGTTCTGCCTTTCCAAAGTCTGCAATCGTACGTTTGATTTTATCAAAGGATACCCAAGGGTTTGGGACAAATCCTTCTTTTTTCACTTCCCCCAAACGGACTTCTGATAAACAAACGCGACCCGTATTTCCAAGTCCATAGGTTTCTAATATTTCAAAACGGATGACATTGCCTTCAAATGTGGCATCCAAATCAATGACTTGTAACCCTTGTTTTCCAAATTTTGCTTTTGAAAGTGTAAAATCCTTGGTGCGGTCTTCTTTTAGTTTACTTTTGGAATCGTTTTTCTCCATCCAAAAGGACGAGACCCGAAGTTTTTTGATAGAATCATTATTTTTTAGATCATTCACGCCACGATGAAAGCCATTTAACAGTTGCAATGCTGTGAATTGAGTATTGTTTGATAAAAAAATGGTAAAACCAGAGCCCACTTCTTTTGCATTCGCGCAAAATGCTGTCCCATACTTATCATCCAAAGCAAATTCTGGACTGAAGCGCCAAGGTTCTTCTGGACTCACTTGGCCCACACTTTGTGTTCGTTCATAATCCAATTGTGTTTCTGATCGTTTGCAATGAAAAGTAAAGGAGACTGAAACCAAGAGGATACAGAAACAAAGGAAATGTTTGATTGGAGAGAATCGAAAAGAACCTTTCAAAGGGAAACGAACCTTTGGGTAACGGGAAAGAATTTGATACGATTTCAAAGGAATAGAGGTATGATGGCAAAATAAAAAGAGATCCATGGATTTTCCAAACCATGAATCTCTTCGAAAGTCCAATCAAGTAAAAAACAAATTTGTTTTAGTCGATATAGTCTTTCAATTTTTTGGAACGACTTGGGTGTCGGAGTCTACGAAGTGCTTTTGCTTCGATCTGACGAATCCTCTCACGAGTTACCTTAAATTGGTAACCTACTTCTTCAAGTGTTTGTGCATACCCATCATCCAAGCCAAATCGCATCCGAATCACTTTTTGTTCCCGAGCAGGCAGTGTTTGTAACACTTGGCGTATCTGTTCAGAGAGGATCGAGGATGCGGCAGAGTTGAGTGGCGAGATCACTTCTTTGTCTTCAATAAAATCTCCGAGTTCCGAATCTTCTTCCGAACCCACAGGGATCTCGAGTGAAATTGGTTCGCGGGCCACGTTTTTCACAGCCTTTACTTTCTGCACTGGCCAACCGAGTCGTTCGGCAATTTCATCATTGGATGGGTCACGGCCAAACTCTTGGACAAAGAGACGTGTTTCCCGGATCACTTTGTTCACTTGTTCGATCATGTGAACCGGTACACGAATGGTCCTTGCTTGGTCAGAGATCGCACGAGTGATGGCTTGTCTGATCCACCAAGTGGCGTAAGTGGAAAACTTATACCCTTTTTTGTATTCGAATTTATCGACCGCACGAATGAGACCGATGTTTCCTTCTTGGATTAAGTCAAAGAAATGCATACCGCGGTTAGCGTATCGTTTCGCAATCGATACCACCAAACGAAGGTTAGCTCGTACAAGTTCTCTTTTGGCTTGTGCAATTTCCCTTTCCCCTTTGATGATCTTTTCACCCCAATCTTTGATCTCCCCAACAGGAGAACCCGCTTCCTGCTCCATACGTCGGAGTTTTCTTTCATTATTGCGGATGTCTTTGATGACTTCTCTCACTTCATCAATGTCACAACCCATCATCTTTTCGATTTCATCTAGGTTTTCATTCTTTTCGATGAAACGGTTGAGAGCTTTGATTTCACGAACATCGTGGCCGTATTTGGCTTTGATTTTTAAGAAGTGTTTTTCGATTTCCTTAACACGGAAAACCATTGATTTGATCTTTTGAGAGATCTTTTGGATTTCTTTTTGGGAAACACCAATTTTACGAATGGCTTCATCAATTTTTCCAGTGGATAAATCGATTTTTTCTTTGAGTTCTTTGAACTTCTTAGAATTTTCCGAATACTTACGAATGCGGTTTGTGGATTCGTTTAGGACCTTCTCATCTTGTTGGATGAGTTCCATATTCTCAAAAAATACTTTTTCCAATTTGTCCGCTTGCTCTTGGTTGAGTGCGTACATTTTGTCCACTTTCACCAAGTCATAAACTTTGATTTTTTTGGACTTAATTTTTGGAATCAGTTTGGCAAAGTTTTGACGAAGGATGGAGGAACTTAAGATCGTTTCTTCAATGATCTTTTCACCCTTCTCAATCCGTTTGGCAAGGAATACCTCTGTTTCACCAGAGATAAGGGAAACTTTACCAATCTCTTTTAAATAAAGACGAATGGGATCTTCAGAACTAGAAGAAACACTGGACTCTCTTTTTTTACGTGCCGGTTTTTCTTTTGTTTCTTTTGTCGTTTCTTCTTTGGTAGTCGTGAGGCTACTTGATTCTTCTAAAGATTTTTTAGAATATTCTTCGACAATTTCAATCCCCATCTCGTGTAACAAGGTGAAGACATCATCAATCTTTTCGGAATTTAGAATTTTATCCGGTAGTATTTCATTGATCTCATCATAAGATACTTCTCGATTCGCTTTTCCGATCGAGATGATCTTTTGTACTTCTGGTAGGCTTGCTAGATTTTCCATTCTACCTATATCCTCTTTAGACTTCTAACGTTTGGATCGTTCGGAGATACACGGATCTCTTATTTTTTTCACTTTTTAAAAGTGAAAGTTCTGACAAAAGATTGTTCTTCTCTTCAATCGTTAAGTCAGGTTTCGCCATTTCTTTCACAAGTTCTTCCATCCGTGCGTCATCCAACAAATCCGCATGGTAAAGAAACATCGCTCTAAATGTAGCTGGGGTCACTGATACATCGGCCGAAAAATGTTCAGCAATCATTCCCAGGTATTCCGAAGGAATTTCTTCCCTCGAAAGAATTTCTGCAGCTGTTAGGTTCTCATTCTGCAAATACTTTGTATATAAATAGTCCCAAAAAAAGGCAGACACCTCATCACGAAACTCAAGTGAAAGTAAGTCATCAGCAAAACTAAAAAGTTCTAAGTTTTGAATGAGCATGGCTATCATCTTCCGCTCACAGACAAGAACAGGAGATGGTTTCCCCGGTTTCTGTGGCGTGCGGTCTTTCTTAGTATCGACAACGGAAGGGGTCGAAGTTACACCTGGTTTCCCACGAAAGTCCTGAAAAAGAGAAGAAAATGAGAGTCCCAGTTGGCGAGCTCCCTCTTCTAAATAGACCTGTTTGTCCGTTTCCTTCTCCATTGGTTTTAAGAATTCAAAGAGTTTTTTCACTCCTGCTTGTTTTTCTTCTGCAAGGGAAGTCGGACCTGCCCCAGCGAGGATCTCTCGGATCATAAATTGAGAAGCGGGAGAGGCACCTTCCAGTAATTCTCGGATTTCCTGTTTGTTATGATGGAGGGAATAATCAAATGGGTCTTTGCCTTCGGGGATATGGCAAACTTTTACCACAACTCCTTCCTTGGAGAGAAGGTTTACGGCACGAAAGGCACCTTTGGTTCCAGCTTTATCGGAATCCATCATCAGATACACTTTGTCTGCCATGTTTTTTAAAATCCGAACATGGCCTTCTGTGAAGCCAGTACCAAGAGGTGCGACGACAAATTCAATTCCTTTGCGAAAGAGACCAATGGCGTCGAAAACACCTTCCACGATGACAGCTTCTCGTGTTTTGCGTATGCTGTCTTGGGCTAAATTTAAATTATAAAACGTACGGCTTTTGTCGTAAATGAGTGAGTTTGGGCTATTGATGTATTTGGCTTCTTCCGATTCACCTAAGATACGTCCCGAAAAGGCAACCACTCTTCCTCTTGGATCAATCACAGGGAACATGATCCGGTTGCGAAAAAAATCATAAGGATCTTTGTTTTGGTCCTGTCGTTTGAGTAGACCCAACTGTTCTCCTAACTTCACTTCCGCATCTGTTTTGAACAACTCGCTTCGTAAATTTCCAAATCCAGGAAGTCCAAATCCAATCTTAAAAACCTTTAGGTCTTCGGCATACATACCACGTGATTCTAAATACTTTAACGCAAGTTCACCGGCAGTTGTATTTAGATTTTTTTGAAAGTATTCGAGTGCTTTTTGTGAAATTTGATAAAGTGCTTCTTTTTTTCGTTCCGACTCTTCTTCTTCTTTGGTTCTTTCCACGAGTGGAATGCCTGAATATTCAGAGAGGACTTCCAGAGATTTTAAAAAATCCACTTTTTGGTAATCCATCACAAAGCGGAATAAATCACCCGATGCCTTACATCCAAAACAGTGGTAAAATCCACCTTCTGGGTTTACATTGAATGATGGGGTTTTTTCATTATGAAAAGGGCATATGCCAACGAGATTTCTACCCATTCGGCGTAACGGAACAAATCGGTTGATGTAGGAGTCAATGGAGACTTCTCTGCGAACTCTTTCTTTAAAACTTTGGTAAGGATTCACAGTTTGGTTATTTTAACGGGCGCTAAGTGCTTGTTTAACGAGGGAGGATACCTTGGAGCCGTCTATATTTTGTCCTTTAAATTTTGCCATTACTTTACCCATCACCTTTCCCATATCCTGAGGTCCCGCTGCATTGAGTTCTAGGATGGCCTCTTCTGTTGCCTTTCCTATTTCCTCTTCGGAGACTTCTTTCGGAATATAACGAACGATGATTTCTGCTTCTTCCAGTTCCTTACTCGACAGATCAGGACGATTCGCTTTGTCATACTCCAAAGCGGTATCCTTTCTGCGTTTGTAATTGATTTTTAAAATCTGCATCACGGCAGTATCTGTGAGTTCAGAAGCACCGGTTTTCGTTAATTCATATTGAATTTCTGCTTTGATAAGGCGCAAAGTACCAAGGACTATTTCATCCTTGGCTTTTAAGGCCGTTTTTAGATCGCTACTAATCGTCTCTTGCAGGGTCATTGGAAAACCGGCTTAAAAATTAAAGTTTATCTTTTTTAGCGAATAATCTTTTCTTTTTGTCTCTTTTGCGTTTGGCAGCTTCGACTGCTTTTTTCTTAATCACGCTAGGTTTTTCAAAGTATTCACGGCGTTTGATTTCGCTCATGATACCAGCATTTGCACAATCTCTTTTGAATCTACGAAGCGCCGCCTCGATTGATTCCCCTTCTTTTAAATAAATCCCTACTTGTGGGGTCATAGACAAACAACTGTCCTTTTGTAAAAATGGTCTAGTTTTGACGGTATCGTGAACCGCCCTATTTTGTCAATTCGGCGTAAAAATGCTTTTAGAAATTTTCAAGAAAAATCGACGAAAACTTGGCGTCATCTGCCAAAATCTCACTGTCTATGGGGAAGATCTTCAATTTGTAATCTAAAATCAAGTGTTTTGAAGGGAAATACAAGGATCCAAACCTGTGGTTCGCTCCATCTAAGGTTTCCCCTGGGCAAAATAAAAAATAGGACCTTGGGTTCATTTGGAAATTGAATTCATTTTCCCTCGTTTCTTTGTGGAGGGTTGCCGTCACTTCCCGTAAAATTTCCTGGCTTTTGATGACTCCCATGGGTTTAAAAAAGGGACTTAGGTCTTGCAGATGGAAAAATGCGATGACCCCTGACTTGGTATCCCCTTGGAACGCTTTCCCCATTCGTTTTCGGATGGGTTCCGTGATGGTTTCAAAATCAAGTAGGTTCTTCTCCCGAAGAGAGATCCCCGTCGCACAAAACGTGAGCACTTGGTTTGAGAGATCTTCCCAAACTCTTGGGAAAAGACTGAGGCCCTTTTCTAATAGTAGAATGACAAACACAGGGACTTCACCCTCGGGCAAACGGACCACAAACGCTTCCATTTCCCGTCCTTCTTCTTGGAAGGAATGGAGGGACTCAGGTGCTAAAAAGGCCATGGTGCGGGTCCAATCAGGTAGGGCATTTGTGACCAATTGGCGAATCGAATCTTCTTCTCTTGTCCGGCCAAATTCATACACCAATTCTTTGCCGAGAAACACCCATCCCAATCGAGCTCCGACACTCGCAAAACTGAGTCCCAAACGTCGGGAATGGTAATCTGTCATTTGCATGGAAGGAGAAGGACTGAGGTGCATTGGTTCTGTCATGGCTCTTACGTGATAGTATCGGTTTTTGCCCTTCGTTTCAAAAGGAGAAAGGATTTGCTCCCTACCCACAACCACAAAAATGGAGTAAAAACAACCTCGGGGATACTGTGAACGCAACACCGAAACAAAAAAAACTCATCTCTCTATCGCAATTCATCCTAGAAGAGCAACTCAAAATCCCTCATGCATCTGGAGAATTTTCTGCCCTTCTCAGCCATTTGGTTTATGCCGCAAAAATTGTTGGTCGGGAAGTGAGAAAAGCGGGCCTTTTGGATGACATCCTCGGAGCCACAGAAGACACGAATGTCCAAGGGGAAACCCAAATGAAATTGGACCAATACGCCGATAACGCTTTCAACCAATCCTTAAAAATTTGTGGCCATCTCTGTGTCCTTGCCAGCGAAGAACACGAAGACATCATCCCCATTCCTGGTGGTTACAATATTGGTAAGTACACGATGGCGATCGATCCCTTGGACGGATCCTCCAATATTGACACCAATGTTTCCATCGGGACCATTTTCTCCATCCACCAACGTTTGGAACCAAACTCTAAAGAACCAGGAAATGAACGTGACCTCCTCCAAAAAGGGCATTTGCAACGATGTGCAGGGTACATCATTTATGGTTCCTCAACCATGCTCGTTTTATCGACAGGAAAGGGAGTTTCAGGTTTTACCCTCGATCCAAGTGTGGGTGAATTTTTACTCTCTCATCCCAATATGCAAATGCCAGAATCAGGCGATATTTACTCCGCCAATGAAGGGAATGCCTCCTATTGGTCCCCGGAAGTACAAGCCTACCTCCAAAAAATCAAATCCATAGAAGGAGGGAAAAAACCAAAAACAGCTCGTTACATCGGTTCTCTTGTCGCGGACTTCCATCGGAACCTACTCAAAGGGGGGATTTTCCTCTATCCAAATGACACCAAATCAAGCAAATACCCGAATGGAAAACTAAGGTTATTGTATGAAGCAGCTCCCATGGCCTTCATTGCGGAACAAGCGGGTGGGATGGCAGTCACTGTCAAAGGAGAACGCATCTTGGACCTAACACCGAAAGACCTCCATGAACGAACAACGCTCATCATTGGAAGTAAAAAAGAAGTAGAGGAATTTCTGACATTTGTTGCGAAATAACCGTCACAGATTTTTCGCTTTTGCTACAGAAATTTCTTTCAATAGAAACTGAGTTCGGTTAGATTTGGCAGAATTAAAAGATTTTTTTAGGAGAAAACTTTCGATGAACAAAAAACTACTCGTTTTAATTCTCGGTGTTACTATGGCTTCTGGACTTGCTTTCTGCAAAAAAGAAGAACCAGTTGTAGAAGAAAAAATGGAAACTGTTGAAGATGCAGCAAAAAAAGTAACTACTGAAGTAGAGAAAAAAGTAGATGCAGCTGTGAAAACTGCAGAAGCAGAAGCTAAAAAAGCAGCTACTGGTGCGATCAACGACGCAACAAAAGACATTAAAAAACCTGCTGGTTTCTAATTCTTTTCATCTTTTTGAAACAAAAAACCAACCGAGTTTCGGTTGGTTTTTTTTTACCTTAAGAATCCGTGTATTTGATTTTGGCATGGAGTTCTTCTTCGAGAGCACATTTCGGATAGGTTCCCACTTCCAGTGCGGTTCCAATGTATCCGAATGGATCTTGGGGTGAAATGATCCGTAGGTCCCAACCATTCACTATCCAAGGGCATTCGTAATTCCGATCCTTACAAAGGATTTGGGAAGATTTTGGTTTGGGATAAGCCCACGCAGAAGTTTGAAACTTACATTTGTTTTCAATCTCGGCAATGGTACGGATGCGTTTGATGGCATGGTCAAATTCTTTGAATCGGTCGATCATGGGATCCGCTAGGTCTTTTCGGAAGAGTCCCTTCTCTGCATTGTAGGTAAACATCACTAGAAGTTTTTCAGAAACATGTTCCTTGTCGGTGGTCGTTTTTAAATTTTCCATGATATAACGTGCAATCTTCAACGCATCTAACGTGACTTCGGCGGTATTATCAGCATATTCACCAGCTTCTTCTTCATCATCACTGGCATCGTCTTCCATCCCACTCCCAGAAAGCAGGTCCTGGTTCAATTGGTGTTTTCGTAAGTCTTCTACATTCACAGTCGCTTGATTAACACCAGGGATATCAAAATTTGAATTGGAATGATTGTTTATCGCACTGATCACTTCTTCTGGTAGGTTGAGTTTTCTTGCGATCTCAATATTTAAGCTTACCGCAGTGGTAAGCGAAGAACCAAAAAAACTTTGTCTGTACAGTCCTTCTTTGGAAACAGCAATGTCTGCACAAAGGCCCGCAAGAAAACTATAACGGTTCACCATCTTAAATCCATATTGTTTTTGGATGACAGATCCCAAACTCAAGAGACCAAAGTCAGCAAGATGGTAAAAAAATTCTTTGTGAGAGAGTAAGATACGAAAAAAAGATAAGGCGATCGTTTTGGAATAAAATGCATTTTGAATGATTCCTTTGAGACTTGCCATTCGTTCTGCATTTTGTTCATAGAGATGGAAAATAAATTCGTTGGAACGATCATCAATTCGACTTAAGATGGCTTTTGACAAAACTTGCCTTAACATCTTCATCAAATCCTTCGACATCGCTAATTTGAAAGATGGGATATAATTTCCTTCTAACCCTTCTAATTTTTTTAATACATTTTCTTTAATGGCTACTTTTTCTTTGATAAGAATGTTTCCATTTTTATCAACTACAGGTTCACTTAAAGAGACAGAACCTAACAGATCGTAATCAACAGCAAAATTTTTAAATTCATTGAATTCTAGGAATTCGATACCAGCGCTCGTAATTTTCATAAAGGTCCTAGGGAAACTGTCTTTTATGTTCTTTTAAGAGCAAGATTTTTGCTTTCTTTCTTTGTCTAAATAGTGTAGTTTTTTAGTCGTTTTGGAGGTTCTATTTGGTTTCTTCTATTCCCAAAGACTCACACTCTGTGAGCGAGTTAAAAGAGTTCTACAGACAGATGGTACTGATACGTAAGTTTGAAGAAGCTGCCGCAAAAGCCTATAGTGTTGGAAAAATCGGTGGATTCCTCCATTTATACATCGGGCAAGAGGCTGTGGGTGTTGGATCGATCGCTGCCCTCACCCCTCACGACTATATCGTATCTACCTACCGTGACCACGGACATGCATTGGCACGTGGTTTACATCCAAATCCTCTGATGGCAGAACTTTTTGGAAAGGCAACGGGAATCTCCAAAGGGAACGGTGGGTCCATGCATTTTTTTGATAAAAATGCCCATTTTATGGGAGGGCACATCTCACTTGCGGCAGGCATCGCCTTTGCTTCCAAATACAAAAAGGAAGATTCCGTTACCATTTGTTTTTTTGGAGAAGGTGCGGCCAATATCGGATCCTTTCACGAAGGACTAAACCTCGCCGCCATTTGGAAACTCCCCGTCGTTTTTATCTGCGAAAACAACCATTATGCGATGGGAACCCCGGAATACCGTGCCCTTGCTGTCAAGGATGTCTCCATCAGAGCCCACGCTTATGATATGGCAAGAGACCATATTGAAGGGGATGAAGTCCGAAAAGTGCGAGACCATGTGAAAGTGGCAGTGGAACGTGCACGGCGCGGCGAAGGACCTACTCTCATCGAAGTCTCAACTTACCGCTTTCGTGGGCATTCGATGTCAGACCCTGCCAAGTATCGAACCAAAGAAGAATTAGAAGCTTATAAAAAAAAGGATCCACTGATGCGGGCAAGACACGAACTTGAGTTAGGTGGGATAAAACCAAATGAGTTAGACAAACTCGAAACTGATATCCAAACACAAATTGATGAGGCCTACCAGTTTGCGGAAACCTCACCAGAGCCCCCTCTCTCCCAACTGCACAAGTATGTGTATGCGGAGGATAAATAAATGGCCATTTTAACCTACAGAGAGGCACTGAACAGAGCCATGATCGAAGAGATGAAGCAAGACCCTCTTATCTATTTAATGGGAGAAGAAGTGGGTCATTACCAAGGAGCGTATAAAGTTTCGCAAGGTATGCTCGATTTATTTGGGGAAGGACGAGTGATTGATACACCGATATCTGAGAATGGATTTGCAGGGATTGGTGTTGGATCGGCGATGGTGGGACTTAGACCCATCATTGAATTTATGACTTGGAATTTTTCCCTTGTGGCAATCGACCAGATCATCAATTCCGCAGCGAAGATGAATTATATGAGTGGTGGACAATTTCCGATGCCGATTGTGTTTCGCGGAGCGGGAGGTGCGGGCGGAAGGCTTGCGGCACAACATTCACAAGCATTTGAATCTTGGTATGCCCATTGCCCTGGCCTCAAGGTGGTCTGCCCTGCGACTCCGAAAGATGCTTATGGACTTCTCAAATCTTCGATCCGAGACAATAACCCGACTATTTTTATCGAATCAGAAGTGTTATACGGGATGAAAGGAGAAGTACCGGAAGGTGAATTTACGATCCCACTGGGCCTCGGTGAAATCAAACGAAAAGGTACGGACATCACCCTTGTGACTTGGTCAAGAGCCCTTAGTTTTGCTGAAGAAGCAGCTTTGATTTTAGAAAAGGAAGGGATATCTGTGGAAATCGTTGACCTTCGCAGTTTACGCCCGTTAGATGAAAATCTGATCTATGAATCTGTAAAAAAAACCAATCGGGCCGTGGTTGTGGAAGAAGGATGGCCTGTCGCTGGATTTGGTGCTCAAATCTCGCACCTCATCCAAAAAAATGTTTTTTCCTATCTAGACCATCCTGTGGAACGAGTCACACAAATGGATGTTCCTATGTCTTACGCTGCCAACTTAGAAAAAATGAGTTTGCCGAGTGCCAATCGAGTGGCTGATACCATCCGCGAGATGTTACGTTAAGGAGACCATGATGGCAAAAATCCAAGAAATGACCCAATTATCTCCTACCATGGAAGAAGGAACCATTGTTAAGTGGTTGAAAAATGAAGGGGACGCAATCAGTCCAGGTGACATCCTAGCAGAAGTCGAAACCGATAAAGCTGTGATGGAGATGGAAGCCTATGATGCAGGTGTGATCCTTAAAATCATCCAACAGGAAGGCACCAAACTGAGAGTTGGTGAAGCCATGGCAATCATTGGAAAACCTGGAGAAGACATCTCCTCCCTCCTTTCCAATCTTCCGAAAAAAGAAACGCAGGCAAAAGGCCCAAATCCCACTAGTCCCTCCCCATCCGGGGAAGTAAGTTCCGAATCGGGAGCTAATGGAAATGATCGAGCTATCACCCAAGAAAAAGCCATACAAGAAAAACAAACCCTAGAAACACCTACCGAAGCCCAATTTCCAGTGGCTCAAGGATCAGCCATTCCTACAAAGAATTCAAGTTCGTCGCAAAAACCTCTGCCTCTTTCCAACATTCCAAGAGGATCCCTCCGTGTACTTGCCTCTCCTCTTGCCAAATCCATCGCCATCGAACATGGAATCGATTTGCACCAAGTTTTGGGAACTGGCCCGGAAGGTAGGATCACCAAAAAAGATGTTCTGGATTCCTTAAACAAAGGTTTTCGTCCATCGAGTTTTGATTCTGACAAGATGAGCCAAGATGAAGTGGTCAGTTTGAATGGAATGCGGAAAACCATTGCCAAACGACTCACAGAATCCAAACAGAACCTCCCCCATTTTTATTTGAATGTGGATATAAATGCCAAAGCACTGGAGTCCTTCCGAAAGGAAATTAACGACTTCCAAACCTCACAAAATCCAGATTCGGCAAATAAGGTGAGTTTGAATGACATCATTGTCAAAGCAACCGCGGCCGCACTCAAACTCCACCCAAAAGTCAATGCGAGTTTCCAAGGAGATTCTATCTTACAATTTGGGAGAGTGGATGTAGGGATTGCTGTCTCCATTGATGGCGGTCTATTAACGCCTGTCATTCGAGATGCGAATCGAAAGTCCATCTTAGAAATTTCAAAAGAAGTGAAGGAACTCGCCAAAAAAGCAAGGGATCGAAAGTTAAAACCGGAAGAATTTACCAATGGAACCTTTACCATTTCCAATTTAGGGATGTATGGGATCAGTCGGTTTACGGCGATCATCAACGAACCGGAAGGAGCCATCCTGGCTGTAGGTTCTGCAGAAGACAAACCGGTTGTGGAAAACGGAGTTGTGGTAGCGGGAAGGGTAATTTCCCTCACACTCTCCTGCGATCATCGTGTGATCGATGGAGCTGTGGGAGCAGAGTTTCTAAAGACCTTAAGGAGCTTTTTGGAAAAACCAAACCTACTCCTTGCAGTCGGTTAAAGATTCTTATGGATTAAGCTGCAAAAAAATCTGCACTTTGGATGTCGGCAATGGGGATACGAACCACACCTGTTGCCAAATTTCCGATGACCACATCGTCTGTCATTTGTCGGTTTTTATCAAGTTCGATGCTCTTTCCGTCTTTGAGGTGTAAAACGATGTCGATTCCTCGGTAGTGGATGTAACGTTCGAGTGTGTTTTTGAATTTGTGAGCTTTGTCCATCTGGTTTTTCTTTCCTTTCTATTTGTAACTTACAAAGGGTATCGTACGAACTTAATGAGACCTTTAGAAAATTTTGTCTCATTACGTAAGTTTTTTTTGACATCCTTGGGAATCCTGGAGAATTATGTCACATGAAGTCTGAGAACCAAACCTCCGCCACACCAGGAGTTCGAAAAGCTGCCCTCCTCCTCTTATCCCTTGGCAAAGATAGAGCTGCCGATGTTCTGAGACACCTGGATGATGCCATGCTCGAGGCAGTGATTTTGGAAATGTCCAAAATCCGATCGGTTTCGAAAGAAGAACGAGAAACGATCTTAAAAGAATTCCATCATACCATTGAAGGCATTACAGAATCCACCTCAGGTGGACTTTCTGCGGCCAAGTCACTTCTCGAACATACGGTTGGGTCCGAAAAAGCAAATGTGATCTTAAAAAAGATCAATAAAGAAGAAACAAAAAACGATTTTGAATTTTTAAACCAAGTGGAACCAAGTGTTTTGCAGGGAATGCTTGGGACAGAGTCTCCCCAAATCATCGCGGTCACCCTTTCCCATCTAGATCCCAAAAAAGCAGCTGATGTCTTGAAACTCTTTCCCAAACCCGAACAAGCAAAAATTGCCGTGCGATTGGCCACAACGTCAAAGACCCATCCTGATGTGATCCAAAACATTGCCCGCATCTTAAAGAAACGGTATGAAGAACGCGACAAACAGGAATATTCGGAAGCAGGTGGTGCCCATGTCCTTGCCAACATCCTAAACTTTATGGAAAAAGGGGCAGAAGAAACCATCCTATCCGAATTGGAAGAGTCCTCACCAGACGTCGCTGACCAAGTCCGCGAAAAATTATATACCTTTGAAGACATCCTTTCTCTTGATAACAAAGAGATGCGGATCCTCATCAATCGTTTGGCAGATGATACGGCAATCTCTCTTGCCATACGAGGTGCTGGGGATGAAATCCGCAAAAAATTCTTAAACAATATGAGCCAAAACAGGGCAGAAGACATCTTAGATCTTTTGGATATGAAACCTAGGGTCACCTTACGAGAGATAAACGAAGCAAGAAGTAAAATTGTACAAGTGGCTCGAGTCTTAGAAGAGGAAAATCAAATTCTCTTCAAAAAGGAAAAAGAAGAATACATTGAATGATTTGGAATTGATTTAAAGAGGAAAAATCCGATGGCGGAGTTGACGGGGCTCGAACCCGCGACATCCTGCGTGACAGGCAGGCACTCTAACCAACTGAGCTACAACTCCATCGGAATAAAAACCAAGCTATAGATTCGACTCCAAACGTCAACATCGTTTTCATTTGTTTTCTTGCCTTTGGTTCAAATTTTTAGAAACTGGCATTGGTTCTATGCAAATCGAAGAAAAAAAAGCCAAAGACCTTTTCCAGGATCGTATCTTCACACTTTCCAATTTTTTATCAATCTTGCGGGTATTCTTATTACCATTTTTTTTCTATAGCACATATGATTATGCAAAAGACCCATCTAACTTATCTGCTTTCTTTGCTTCCATTGGTTATGCCATAGGAGCTGTCTTCACTGATTATTTAGATGGACTCTTTGCAAGAATTTTACACCAAGAAACAACACTCGGTCGTTATCTAGATCCGGTTTGTGATAAACTCGTGACTCTCGGCGGCCTTTTTGTTGTGACCATTCATTTTGAGTTTCCTAGTTGGATCCTTATTGTGTATTTCATTCGGGAAATACTTGGCGTTTGGCTTGGAGGCTTTTTGTATCTCAAACGTGGGTTACAAGGGAGGCCCAATTGGTGGGGGAAATTTGGTGTGGGGATAGTGGCAATCTCAGTGATTTGGTATATGTCATTGCCTTATTTTTTACAATTCGGCGCACCATACCCTTTTTTGATGCACCCAGTGATTTCAGCCTATGTTTTGCTTTTTGTGTTAACTGCTGGAGTGATTGCGTATGTGGTTCGGTATTGGAATATTGTTTTCCATCCCGAAGCAATCGAGTTAGATCCAGAAAACAAAAAACAGGCCAAAAAATACCAAAAGATTTAATGAATTTAGAAAGGATCGGTAACGATTGAATTTGTGTTTGGTGGGAATGTTGGGATAATAGAGTGGGAGAACTATCTCCCTCCACTCAAATTGGAAACGACTCTACTATCCCGAGAACGAATTAACGTCTCTTTTTCTTCGCTGCTTTTTTTTTGCCGGCTTTTTTCTTTGCCGTTTTCTTTTTCGCAGGTCTTTTTTTAGAAACTACTTTCTTTGTTTTTTTCTTCGCAACTTTTTTCTTAGCTGCTTTTTTCTTTTTTGCGGCCTTTTTCTTCTTAGGAGCTGCTTTTTTTGCTCTTTTTTTCTTCGCTGCTTTCTTTTTCGCTGCTTTCTTTTTCGCTGCTTTCTTTTTCGCTGCTTTCTTTTTCGCTGCTTTCTTCTTTTTAGGAGCCGCTTTCTTAGCAACAACTGTTACTTCAGGAGCAGGTTCTTCCATCACTACTGGCATTTCTATTGTTTCGTTTTCTTCCATACATGTAACCTTATGAAGATAATATCCATCTTCCGTCTTTGGGTACGATAACAAAGGTTGGATTCTTAAAAGTAAATTCATTTTTATTTTCTAAACTAGTACCAGGCTAATTTCTTTACAAATGAATCCAAAGAGTCGGAAAGAAACACATCAATGATACCATTTCCATTCCAATCAATCGTCATTTGATCTCTTGGTATGCTAACAAATCATCAAACCAACTATGATTTTAATTTCAGCAATGCAGATTCATATTCGCTCACTCGTTCCGGTCGTTTTGATTTTTTGTACAATTTGATGAGGAGCTTCAACACGGGAATCACATCTGGCTTACGGCTATAGATCCTTTCTGCCATGTCGATCGCTTCTTCGATTTTTCCAGCTTTTGTGTATTGGATGACCCCATTCCAAATCATCTGTAACCCAGAAGGATGGAGGATCGAAAAAGTTTCCGCAGCATGCCCGGCCTTGGCAAATGAATCCAACTTACGATACACTTGGTACAATAGTTTCCAAAGGATTGGGTTATCAACTTCTGAGTTCATTTCCTCTTCTAATAAGGCTAAAGCTTCCAAAACTTGATTGTCCTTCAGAATGGCGATGATTCGATTCATTTCAGGTGAAATGCTTTTGTTTGGATTGGATTGTGAAGGAGAGTATTTGATACTAAGTAAGGATAAATCGTCGGTCAATTCGCCAATGGTTTGTAATCGTTTACCTAAATCAGTAATGTCACCCCTCGTTTCCTCAACTTGTTTTAAAATCGAAGTATGATCGAAATTGATAACACGGTTTTTGATGGCATCGATCCCAATTTCCAAATCATCCCGTCCATCACTCCCTAAAATGATGGTATCACCTGGTCGGATCCAACAGGTTTCGATCCTTGCTCTGTCTTTTTGCATTCCCAATTTGTAATTTGTCGCCTCTTCGGAAAGGAATTGAGCCTTTCCATCGCGATACCGAATGGGAAATGGGTGTTCTGCATTGATGTAATACATATACCCTGTTTTTTCATCTACGAGTCCTAAGAGTAAAGACATCGACATCGATCCATCAAAACCTTCAAACACATTGTTCAAATCATTCAGTGCCGTATGTAACCATCGTTCAGGAAAATAAGAAGAGAGAATTCCATCCCGATGGGTTCGTTCAATGAGAGCACGAAATGCAGTTCCAAACACAAGGACTCCCCCTGCTCCTTGCATGGATTTTCCCATTGCATCACCATTGGCAAACACACAATAATTACGACCTTTCAAGATGATTTGGTCTGTGACACAAATGTCTCCCCCGAGTTCATATTCTCGATTTTTAAATTGGAAGGACTTCTTTTGTTTGATATAGGAAGAAAATTGGATGGTTTCGGAACGGTTCCGAATCCCGGAGAGTGGCCTTGTGAGAAGTGATGTCAGATAATAATCTCCATCTTGTTGGTATTTCAATCGGCTCACTTCTGTGATTGCATCTTCATAGGAACGATTTAAGGTTCGTAACATTAACCCAAGTAGTAATAAAACAGAAACTGCGGTGATGAGGAAATCTTCGCTTCTTGCTTTCACAGAGGAGTAATCGGAAAACCAATTGGGATAAGTATTTTGGATTTCACTGATCCCAAACAAAATGGAAACAAAAAATACAATCGCAAAGGAATCCCATTTTTTTCCAAGGATCAACATGTTCAGTACAAGAATTGGTGCAAGTAACATCACATTGGCACTTACAATTCCACCACTGTATTTGATTTGCAAACAGGCAGTGAGGGAGCTGATGATAAATGTTGGAACTATCAAAATTTGAAAGTATCGTTTGATACGAGATAAATAATAAAAGAGAATTGTAAAAACAAAGGCCGCCCAAAGGGCCAGTAAGCCCCCCATTTCAAATCCTTCTCGAAAAAACTCGGACCCAAGTCCTACCGCCATGGCGATGAGACCTGCAAATAAGGTTCCATTTAAGATCCGATGCCGCATCACAAATTGATCGGTAGGACCTAATAGGTTCACAATCCAAAGGGAAAAGGTGCGTCTGCAAAAACTAAATAGAGAGTGGAAATTCGCTTGTTTCATATGGGAAAACCTGATGTAATATAATTTTTTACCGACATTTGTCGATTGATTTTATCCCATCGATCAGGTTTTTGGAAGGGATTCCAGAACCAATGGATCCAAAAATTTAGTCGACACATGTCGACTAATGAAAAATCTAGGAACGTAAGGTAGGTATATGACAACCAAGAGCCAAAAGATCAAAACCATTCAAAAAGAAATGATTACCGCCTGTATCCAGTTAGCTGACATTGGATTTTTAGCAGGAATTGGTGGGAATTTGGCTGTACGTGTGGATGAGGAACTGATGGTAGTGACTCCTTCCGCAAGCGATTATTATACAATGAAACCAGAAGACCTTTGTGTTTTAGAAATAAACTCTCTAAAAATGGTGGAAGGAACCAAACAACCAACAACAGAAAGTGGAATCCATGCGAGTTTTTTTCAAAAACGTTTGGATGTGAATGTGAGCCTACACACACACCAACCTTTAGCAAGCGCCATCACACTCCTTGGAAACGATATCAGCCTAGAATCAAAAGAAGCGAAAGAACTCATTGGATCAAAACTCATCATGGTTTCTTATGCCCCGTCAGGGACTTCCTTTCTTGTCAGTGCCTTTCGTAAAAAAATCACTCTAAATCAGAATGGATATCTTCTCAAAAACCATGGAATTGTCTGCGGTGCGAAAGATTTAAAATCTGCCATACGTTCGGTGATCCTCATCGAAAAAGAAGCTACCAATTTCTTAAAGTCATCCATCCAAAAAAATCCCGTTGTGGCCAACTACCCTGCCCCACTGGTGAAACAAATCAATTCTGTTTTTACCACATAAGTTACTTTCAGAAAACCGAGGAAAGGAAGATCTGCAATCATGATTCATTTAGCAAAAAAAACAAAAGCCAAACTAAAAAACCAAACTCCCGATGAATGGGAAATACATGATCTTTGGAATCGATTGGAATCCAAAGGACTCTTCCAAAATGAGGCAGTCAGTTTGTCTTTTTTATTACCTGGCTTGGGTCAGTTCATAATCATGGTGAAAGGGGAAGGAAAAAAATCAAAACCAATGGTTTGGATCCATTCGATACAGAATCCAAACACCATGGTTGGTGATAAAAACGATATCCACTTCCTTCCTTCTCTCATTCGTTTTCATGCAGACCTATACTCGGAGCGCCCCGATGTAGGTGCCATCGTACGATTTTCACCGCCTTGGAGTTCCAAACTTTCCTACTTGGACCACCCTCTCCCACTTGTATTTGATGAACAATGCAGGCAGTTAGGTGCGAGTGTGAACCAATTACCTCTCGATTCCAATGGGAAATTATTACCAAGCCCAGTCTTACATTCAGGTGCCAATGGTTTTCTTTTAGGAGAAGAAGTGGTGATCACAAGTGTCACTCGTGAAAAGGCCATTTATAATTGTGAATTGATCGAAAAATGTGCCAAGGCATATCTTTTAGCGATTGCCACTGGTGGTAGCGTTCGAAAGATTCCGTGGTTTGTTCGTTTCATTGCAAAAAGTCGCTTATTAAAAGACGAAAAAAAAGCAATGGAATTTTACAAACGAGGAGAAAGGCCAACAGGATTCAAAGCTTACTAACGTAAACCTTCAATTTCCAATGCGAAAAAAAACGTTTGGATTCAAAATCGAATTTGAATTTATTTTTTTTGAATTTCTTCCGGCCATTCTGCTTTGATTTCAAGAATCTTCGGAAGAACCTTCAAAAACTCGTTTACCAATTTTGGATCAAAATGTGTACCTGATTCTTTTTGTAAATATCCTAAAGCGTCTTCTACTTCCCATGCTTTTTTATATGGTCTTATGGTTGTTAGGGCATCAAATACATCGGCAATGGAGATGATCCTTCCTTCCAAAGGAATGTTTTCCCCTTTTAACTGATAAGGATATCCAGATCCATCATATTTTTCATGATGTGTGAGAGCGATGGACTTTGCTAATTTTAACAAACGGGAATGATGGTCTCCGATGATTTCGGCTCCAATTTCAGGATGGCGTTTCATGATATTCCATTCTTCTTCCGTGAGTTTACCTGGTTTTTGGATGATCGAATCTGGGATTCCAATTTTACCTACATCGTGCATGGGTGCTGCATTTAAAATTTCATCTGCACCTTCTGCACTAAAACCAATGGCGAGAGCAAGTGTTTTGCTATAATGGCTCATCCGAATGACATGCATTCCCGTTTCATTATCTTTGTATTCGGAAGCCATCCCTAATCTCTGGATGATCTGTAATCTTGTGATCTTGACTTCCGTACTATCCACAAGCGATAAATGTGTTTTCACCCTCGCTTTGACGATTGCGGGGCTTACAGGTTTTGTAATATAATCCACTGCGCCCAAATGAAATCCTTTTTCCTCATCACCTACATCTGTAAGTGCTGTTACAAAAATCACTGGGATGAACTGAGTTTTTTTATTTTCCTTTAATTGTTTGATGAGGTCATAACCTGTTTTTTCAGGCATCATCACATCAAGCAAAATCAAATCGGGAGATTCACTAAAGGCCAGTTCCCATCCTTTATTTGCATCTTTTGCAAAACTTAAGGAATAATCGTTCTTCAAAATTTCATTTAATATTTGTAAGTTCGTCGCTTCATCATCAATGACTAAAATTTTAGGTTTTGTGTTTTGAATCATTTGAATGCTCTCTCATTTTTTGTTCTAAATTCTCTAAAAGTAGGATCGAATTTTCAAAATCAAATTGTTCGATCGATTTGGATACCGAATCTAATTCCAATTGATAGACTGTCTGAAACAGAAGTTTTTCCAATTGATTCCAAACGTTTTGGTTGAGGTTTCCTTTTTGAAAGGATTCCACCAAAGTATCGACGAGTTCAATTGCAATCGTCTGCTCTTGTTTATCGAGTGGTTTTGGTTCAAACTGTTGTGAGGACTCAAATTGTTCCCTTTTGATTTCGTTTGGTTGTAATACAATCGAATGCGAATTCTCAGAATCCATTGTTTCTATTTTGGATATCGTTAGTAATAGAGATTGGAATTCTTCACTGATCTGAGTGAGCATGGGCCGAGCCAACAATGATTCAGTCGAATTTTGTTCCCAATCTTTTAAAATTTGAACCACTGAATACAAACCCAAATTGGACACGACTCCCTTCCATTTATGAAAGAATTCCTTTGTTTGGTCCTTGGATAAAAATAGATCAGGTAAGTTGCGTATCGTAGAAATTTGTTCCTCTAAGTAGTCCTTTAAAACCTTTTGATACTGAAACCGAGATCCATATATTTTTTCCCCTCTCTCCCAATCAATTGGAAGGGGAGAGAATTTCACCGGATCGGAAACGGAATCTGGGGTATGGGAATTAGGAGCGAAGGATTGTGTGGAATCTTTTTCCGATGAGTTTTTAGTTTGTTGGATCCATTTGGAAATTTCCTGATTTAACTCATCTACGTCGATGGGTTTTGATAAAAATCCATCCATACCTGCTAATTTGGCCTGTTGTTTGTCTTCCTCGAACACACTGGCGGATAATGCGATGATTGGAGTCTGTGTGCGATTATTTTGGATTTCGAAGGAACGAATTTGCCTTGTTGCCTCGAGGCCATCCATTTCTGGCATCTGGATGTCCATCAGTACCAAATCGAATTGATTGTCTTGGAACAAATGGAAAGCTTCCAATCCATTTCTTGCGATATTCACCTTATGTCCGTTAGATTCCATTAAAATCTGAATGAGTTCGACATTCTGTTTTACATCATCAACAATGAGAATCTCTAGCTTAGGTAGTGGAAGTAATACTTTTTCTTGGATCAGAGTTTCGAAATGGCCCTTAGGCAATGGAAGACTAAAATAAAAATTTGTCCCGACTCCTAATTTACTTTCGAGCCAAATTTTTCCACCCATCAGTTCCACCAATTGTTTGGAGATAGTGGTTCCTAAACCGGTACCTCCAAACTTTCGGCTCATCGATACATCTGCTTGTGTGAAAGGTTCAAAAATTTTTTCCATACGATCTTCGGCAATTCCGATCCCTGTATCTTGAATGTGAAACAATACTTGTCCTTTATGTGGCGTTATGAATAATTCAATTTTACCTTGTTTGGTGAACTTAATTGCATTCCCAATTAAATTTGTTAGAATTTGTCGGATCCTTAGACTGTCACCTCGATAATAATCTTCCAATTCATTGGAATAATGGGTCAAAAATTCCAATCCTTTCCTTTTTGCTTCCATAATAAAAGTGGAACTGACTTGGTCGACGAGAGAGATAAGGGAAAAATCCACAGATTCTAATTCTAATGCACCCCGATCGAGTTTTGCTGAATTCAATACATCGTTTAACAATCGCAAAAGTGATTTTGCAGAATTTCGAATGGTTTCTAAGTGTTTTTTGTTTTGATTGGGGTTTGGGTCAGAAAGTAATACTTCCGTAAATCCAATGATGGCATTCATGGGAGTCCTTATCTCATGACTCATGTTTGCTAAAAAAGTGGATTTGGTGATCGATGCCATCTCTGCTTTTTCTTTCGATTCAATCAGAGCTTCTTCAATCATTCGTCGGTCTGTGTTATCTAAAATCACTCCATCCAAAAATTTAACTTCGTTATTTTCATCATAAACTGGTCCACCATACTCTAAAACCCAACGAATCTCACCATTTTTATGAACGATTCTATAATTCAGGACAAATGTATCGGAAGTATCAATTGCATTTTGGATGATGTTGGATACGTGTTCCCGATCATCTGGGTGAATGATATCCGAAAAATTTCGAATTCGATTTGGTTCTAAAAAATCTTTTGATGGATAACCTGAAATCTGAAAGATAGCATCGCTCAAAAATACAGAAGACCAATATTCATCAATCAAACATCGATACACAACGCCTGGAATATTTTGGATGAATGATCTAAGTTGTTCTTCATTATCCTTTAATGCATGTTCTATGAGAATCCGTTCAGAAATATCACTAATGAGTCCTACAAAAATATCATTTTGAGGTAGTTTGGTGTGTCCTATGGCAAGTCGAATGGGGAAAGTGGTTCCGTCTTTACGAAGAGCAATGGTTTCCCTACCAATTCCTATGATTTTTGCTTCTCCAGTAGTCAGATAATTCGATAAATAACCATCATGTTCTTCCCGAAATGGACTTGGCATAAGAATTTTAACATTTTTTCCAATGATTTCCTTTGCGGTCCATCCAAACATTCGTTCTGCGGTAACATTAAACTCTTGGATGATCCCACGAGTATCAATCATGACAATGGCATCTGCTGCGGTTTCGATAATGGCGCGTAACCGTGATTCACTTTTTTGCAAATTTTGGAATAGATCCTTATAACTAATAAAGGCGATGGTAACGACAGCAGATCCTATGACAAAAAGACTACCAAAGCCTACGAAAAATGCTAAAAATACTTGGTCATTGGTAGTGTTGTCAATTTCTGTTCCAATCGGTATGACAAAACGTGCTGCAGCCATTCCCGTATAATACATACCGGAAATCGCCGAACCCATCACGATTCCACTGATTAAGGTTAAGTAAATACTTCGTAGTTTTAATTGTGAATTTTTTAAACGAAATTGTAAATACAAAGATAAGATGGATAAAGTGATGGCAACGAAAAGCGATATCAAAAACAGAAAGGGATCATATTTGAGTTTCGGCTTCATGACCATTGCAGACATTCCCATGTAGTGCATACTTCCAATCCCTACACCTACAAGGATTCCCACAGAAACTAACTCAAACTTGGTGATCTTTTTTTTACTCAATGTTTTGAGTGCAAAAAAAGACGCGATGAAACTGGGAAGGATGGAAAGCGAAGTGATGGTTTTATCATAAGAAACAAAAGTGCAGAGTTCAAATGATATCATGCCTATAAAATGCATGGACCAAACAGCTCCCCCAAGGGACAAACTTGCTGTAAACAAAATGGCTAAACGAGAGAGATGATTTTGTACTTCTGAAAATCGATAAAGTAAATACAATGAAATCCAGGAAGCAAGGATGGAGATAAAAATGGATAAAACAACAAACGAAGTTTTGTAAGTACCAGTAACAAAATATACGCCCGAAGGTTCTAAGATAAAAAAACTTTCTAATAATTCCATCATATTTGTGTGAGAATGATTTTCGGGAAAATCAAAAAACCCTGTCCTATACTCAAACGATCGAAACTTTTGGAAAGGAAGTAATGAAACGGAACCAAAAACGAACTCTATTCCTTTCGTACTTTCCCTGATATACTCAATTTGAGAAGACTTGGCATTCAAAAAAAGTAATGGAATTTAGGACAGGCAAATGGCCCAAACCTTCCCATTGATTTTGGATGCTCTGAACTTACCGAAATGAAACAACAAAAATGTAATCCCATTGGTAGATCCATGGAGATAGGCAATTGTTTCCCAATTTTAGTTCCGCTCGAAAATGAAATGAATGTTTTTGTGAACCGATCGGTATACTTATCAACTAACATCCATTTTAAATCTTCTTGCCATCCCATCACTTTCTAAAAAATCATTATGGAATGGATCAAAGTTTATTTGGGAAAAACGCAATTGTGACAGGTGGTGCCTTAGGCATTGGAAAAGAAACATCTCTCCTTCTTGCAAAAAAAGGGGCTCATGTAGTTGTCTCCGATATTAAAGTCGATGAAGGGAATTCATTAGTCAAAGAAATCCAAAGTTTTGGTGGTTCTTGCGAATTTGTAACTTGTGATGTGAGTAAGGAAGAAGACATCATACGTTTGACAGACCATTTGCAAAATCAAAACAAACGCCTAGACATCATGGTGAATAACGCAGGGATAGCCAATAAACCCACCTTCATGCATAAAGTATCAACCGAAGTTTGGAACAAACTCATCCTAATGGACCTAACGAGCGTATTCTGGTCTCAAAAGTATGCTACAAAACAGATGCTTTCCGATCGTAAAGGAGGTTCTATCATCAATGTAGCATCCATCGCCGGCCTTGGTGCTTCCCCTTCCCTTGGACCTTATTGTGTGGCAAAGGCAGGTGTGATTGAACTTTCTACAACTGGCGCTTTAGAAGTTGCCAAGTTTGGTGTCAGGATCAATGCCGTTTGTCCGGGTTGGACAGAAACTGCGATCCTTGATGTGGCAGGCGAACGGGGAAAATCGGCAATGGAAAAAAACATCCCGATCGGAAGGCTCGGAAAACCATTCGAAGTGGCGAATCTTATTGTTTTTTTGGCATCAGATGATTCGAGTTTTATCACAGGATCGGTGTATCGTGTGGATGGGGGAACTAGGAGTTAGGTTAGTTCCTTTCCTAGTCATCGCGAAAAAATATGAATACGCAAATGTTGTTTCAATTCTTTCTAAGATATGAAACCAAGCATACAATCAATATTGTAATTGCGGATTTGAAAACAATACTAGACTCGATCGCCTGAAATTGCAGGCGATCGAGTCTAGGACCCTTTTCACTTATAGAAACAAGTTTTAGATGTATGTTGTAACAAAACGAAGGTTTTCCCCTCATTAAGGTTCGCCGACAACATTCATTTAAACCTAAGTTGAACCTTCCCGTTTCATTTCTTTCATCGCTTTTTTAATCACCGTTTCTTTGTCTTTTTTGAATGGTTTGATTCGTTCTTTGATTTCTTTTGGGATCTCAAAATAGGATTCGGCCCAAATTTGGATCTCAATGAGAACAGGCAACAAATCAATCCCTTTGTCTGTGAGTTGGTATAAAACTTTCGTTTTGTTTTCTGGATGTTCCTTTTTCTGAATCAATCCATTTTCTTCCAACATCTGAAGCCTTGTGGCAAGAATATTGGTCGCAATGCCTTCTTTTGATTTTAAAAAATCCCCATAAGTGCATTGTTTTTGATGCATTAGGTCTCTAATGATGAGAAGAGACCATTTATCGCCCCAAATATCAAGGGAAGAACTAATCGGACAATCTGATCTTTTTTTTTGTACGGACATATTTTTTTAAAATATCACTTGCATTTTGAAAGTATCTTTCGTCCTGCATACTTGTAAATTGCAAGTGATATAGTCATAGAGAACCAATTACGGTAAAAATAGCAAGGATATTTATATGAAACAAACAATTCTCATCACAGGCGCTTCTTCAGGGATTGGACTTTTAATCGCAAACAAACTCCATAACGAGGGACATACTGTGATTGGTACTAGTCGCAATCCGAAAGCCCACGCTTCCAAATTCCCGTTTCCATTGGTGGAATTAGACCTGAACGAAGACCAATCCATAGAATCGTTTGGAAAAAGGTTATTCAGTGAAATCCCAAAATTAGATGTTCTTATCAATAACGCTGGTTACTTGGTATCGGGACTTGCAGAAGAAACTTCGATTGGATTAGGGAAAAAACAATTTGAAACAAATTTTTGGGGAACAATCAAACTCACCAATCAATTTCTTCCCTATTTTCGCAAACAACGTTCTGGAAAAATCATTACAGTTGGATCGTTTTTAGGATTGATTGGATTACCAACTGTCGGCTATTATTCGGCTTCTAAACATGCGTTGGAAGGTTATTTTAAGGCATTACGGTTCGAAGTAAAAGATTTTAACATTGATGTATGTATGGTAGAACCGATGAATTTCAAAACCAGTATAGGAGAAAATTCAGTTCGTTCTGATTTAAAAATCGATGATTATGATTTACTCCGAAAACAAACAGACAATTTTTCAAAACAACAATTTGAGAATTCTCCAACGCCAGAACCTGTTGTGGACATGATTCTAAAAGTGGTAAGTGATAAGAATCCGAAATTCAATCATCCAGTCGGAAAAGGAGTATCCTTTATCCTTTTTATGCAACAATATGTTTATAAAGTTTTTGAAAATTCAATTCTAAAACAAGTTCATAAGGCATTCTAAAAAGGAATCAATCAGGTAAATTAAATGAAAGCATTCACCATCAACCGATACAATAAACACCAAAACCTGCAACTCACAGAAGTATCTGATCCCATCTTAAACGATCATGATGTTCTTGTACAAATTCATGCGGCAGGTATTAATCTTTTGGATTCCAAACTAAAGAGTGGCGAATTCAAGCTGATTTTACCTTATCAATTGCCACTCATTTTGGGTCATGATTTTGCAGGAATCATTTTGAAAGTCGGTCCCAAAGTTCAGAAATTTAAGATAGGAGAAGAAGTGTTTGGACGAGTGAGAGACTTTAGAATTGGAACTTTTGCAGAACAAATTGCAGTCAGTGAAGATGATATCGCAAAAAAACCAAAACATTTGACGATGGAAGAAGCTGCTTCCATTCCACTTGTTGGTCTTACTTCTTGGCAGGCATTGGTAGAAAATGCAAACATTCAAAAAGGGCAAAAGGTTTTCATCCAAGCAGGTTCTGGTGGGGTTGGAACGTTTGCCATCCAATTAGCAAAGGTTTTAGGAGCAGAGGTCGCCACAACAACGAGTCATTCTAATTTTGAACTTGTAAAACGTTTAGGCGCCGATACCATCATTGATTACAAAACAACTGATTTTGAATCCATTCTGAAGGACTATGATGTCGTGATCCATAGCCAGGATGGAAAGACTCTCCATAAATCACTGCGAATCTTAAAACCTGGTGGGAAACTCATTTCGATCTCAGGACCTCCTGATATCAATTTTGCAAAGGAAATGAAATTTCCATGGTTCTTACAATTTGTGATCCGAATGCTCAGCCTTTCAGCAAACAAAAAAGCAAAGGAACGGAATGTTCAATATTCCTTCCTTTTTATGAAAGCTAACGGAAGCCAATTGAACCAAATCTCAAACCTAATCAATGAAGGAAGGATTCAGCCGGTGATCGACAAAATTTACCCGTTTGAAGCACTCAACGATGCCTTGGCCTATGTGGAAAGTGGACGTGCCAAAGGGAAAGTTGTGGTTAAAATGCTGTAGGATGAACTGCATCATGAAAGGAATTTCTTAGAATTTTGAATCCAAACAAACGGAACACATTTTACGCTTATTTCAAAAATCTCACAAATATCTATAGAACTTACATTATTTTTTATTGAAGAGGTGATTGAATGGAAATGAATAAGGATGAGAAAAATATCCTAAGGTTGTTTTCATGAGTTTTATCTTTCATTTTTTCTTAATAATGATCCTTTCCGTTGGAGTTTCCAATCTGATCGCGCAATCGAGAACCTTCCATAAAAATGGAAAGGTTTTCTTTGAAGGTTACCTTCAAAATGGTGAACTCGAAGGTCAGGGGAAAATTTACCACGACAATGGAAATGTTCATCAAGAGGGATTCTTTAACGGAAATCAACTAAATGGACAAGGAAAAATCTTTTATGAAAATGGCAAAATTCATAAGGAGGGAATCTTTAAAAACGATCAATTTGTCTCTGGTAAAGAATACAATGAAGATGGCACTCTCATGGAAGAGTAAAAATAAGAAGGATGTCTATGATCCTTTGCTTTTTTCAGTAAAAAACTAAAAAAAGAACATGTAATTACGCTATGATTTCTCTAAGATCCAAATTCGATTGAATTGAAATGATCATATTTGAATTTTAATGATGCGATATTCCCTACCGCATAATTTCAAATAAACGACCAAGTAAACTATCTTGGGTTTGCATGGTTTTGGAATTGGCTTCATAGGCACGATTGACCTCAATCATATCCACCATCTCCGTAACAACCGAAACATTGGAGGCTTCGAGGTATCCTTGTAATACTTGTGGTGCCAGAAGTTCTGGAAAAGCAGTGGGTTCTCCAGATTCAGGAGTATCGGCGTAAAACGAATCCCCTACTTTATCGAGGTGTCGCGGGTTTTCGACTGTACGAATTTTTAGTTTATCAAGTAACACTGGTTCTTCGAAACGGTTTTCACTAAAGTTGGTTCCGTCTTTTGGTGCGGTTCCTAGTTTTGCATTGATGTAAATTTCACCATTTTCTTTGACAAGGAAATTCCCCTGGTTCACTTGGATGGGCCCTTTTTCACCCAAAAGTGGAAACCCTTGTGGAGTCACAACAAATCCATTTTTATCTAAAACAAAACTCCCACTTCGTGTGAGGCGTTCCCCTTGGTTCGTTAGTACTGTAAAAAAAGCAGGTTTTTCCATCCCAGGTTGGTCTTGCACCATAAGATCAAAGATATTGTCGGTTTTTTTCACGGCCCCTTGTTCGAAGCGAGTGTACACTTCGTTCACCTCGGCACCAAACCCTAGTTTACCGACTACTGGTGAGGTATCAAACGATCCCATCGGGGTTTTACCAATTCCATCTTCTGAATACCGGTGCAATAACATTTCGGGGAAGGTTTTAAAGACGGTGGTATCTTTTTTAAATCCCGTTTTATCCACATTGGCCAAATTGTTTGCGACCACGTCCATTCTCACTTGTTGGGAAATCATCCCATTCGCACCAGTATAGAGTCCTCGTAACATAACGTTCCTTCCTATCTTTTCTTTCGACCAGAACCGCCATTTCCCCAAGAGAAAATGCGACATAGTCAAAAAAGAGTTGAAGTTTTAAGGAATTTTAAGGAAAAAAGAAGGACATGAAGTTATCCATTGGAAACCTCCCCCAAACCCTTACGGACGAAGCCCTCGAGAAACTTCTTTCCGCTCATGGAAAGGTGACACACCTTCAAATCAAACGAGACAAACTCACCAAGGTTTCACTCGGGTATGGAACTGCCGAAATGGCGGATGCCGATGCGGAAAAAGCCATTGCGAGTTTGAACGGAAAGGAATTGGAAGGCAAAAAAATCGTCGTTGTCAACCAAGAAGAACTGACCAAAGCCCAAAATGAGGCCCAAAAGAAAAAAGGAAGTCCTGCTGTGGCAAAACCCACGTTTGGTCGAAACCAAACATCTGGCGGTGGCAATACAGGAGTCCAACGCCGAGGCGGTTCACGCGGGTCGTAGATGAAACAATTGAATGGAAGTTATCTCTCCATAGGAGCTGGAGAGAACCAAATCCCTCTCATTCGTGCAGCAAAAGGGAGAGGCCTTAAGGTCATCGCCGTGGATACAAACCCCATGGCACCGGGCCTAAATGAAAGTGATATTAAAATATTAGAATCTACTCATGAATATCGCAAAATTTTGCATGCGATGAGTAAGGTTCCCCTTCCTTACAAACTGCTTGGAGTTGGGTCACGGTCTTATGGAAAAGCTGTGTATACAGTCTCCTATTTAGCAGAAAAACTAAAACTACGTGGAAACCCACGAGACAGCACAAATCTATTTTTAGACAAAGAAAAATTCAAACTGGTAGTATCCAAATATGGGATCCCTGTGCCAAAGAGTATTCCCAATTTAGGGACAAACAAAACGAAGGACAAAAAACCTGAACTTCTTTTCCCAATCATCGCCAAACCAAAAGAAGGTTCTGGTAAAAAAGGAATTTCTGTTTTAGAATCAGAAGTCGAATATAAAAAATTCACAAAATCAAGGATTCACGAATCCTTTTTATTAGAGACTTACACTCCTGGGGATGAAGTCACTGTTCTTGGTTTTGTCATCAACAAACGTTTTTACATCATTTCTCTCACAGACAAAATCACTACAGGTTTGCCTAATTTCATCGAAGTGGCTCACATTGCCCCTTCCGAACATATTTCGATGGCAGGAGAGTTGAAGATGATCTGCCAAAGCATTGTGACGGCTTCCAAATTAAAAACAGGTCCGTTTGTGGCCGAATTTAAGATCACTAAAAACAAAGAATGTATTTTGATTGAAGCAGCTCCAGAAGTAGGTGGTGAATTCATTGCCGACCAACTATTGCCCGCCCATTACGGGTATGATTATTTTAAAGATCTTTTATCCGTAACCATCGGAGAAAAAACTAGACCAGAGTTCTTAAAAACTTCTAAAAAAGGGACAATTCATTCGGCAATCCTTTTCACTCTGCCAACCACCAAACAGAAAAAAATGGCAGAATTGTCTCCCTTTGTTCCCAATGTTTACGAAACAGTTTTTTTCCAAAAACAATTGATTCCCAATGGAACACCACTTGAATCATTTGAAGGAAACCACAAACGAACTGGAGTGACTGGAATTTCCACAAAACAATTCATCTCTGCAAAAGATTGGTATTCTTCTTTATTGGATCGATTGGACTTATGAAAAATGTCTGGGACAAACACTACGAAAGGCCTAAATCCAAACTGACCTTTCCTGATGAAAATTTAGTACGTTTGCTCTCAAAAATTGAACCACAAAAAAAAACAGCTCTCGATTTTGGATGCGGTTCCGGAAGGCACAGTTACCTTTTACAAAATTTCGGATATGAAGTCATAGCCTGTGACAATGCAAAAACCACAATCGACCAATTGAAAGAAGTCGAAGCGTCTATTGATTGGATCCATACTCCCGATCTACATTTACCTTTTGCTCCTAATACGTTTGGTGTGATCGTGAGTTGGGGTGTATTCCATTATAACAAACGAGAAGATGCGAGTCAGTTAGTCCAATCCTTGTCTGATTCGCTTGTACCTGGAGGGTATTTACTTGGTTCCATACGTGCAGAAGGAGACACTCACTTAGGATTAAAACATGGAACGATGAAGCTTGAAGATCTTAGCGGTGGTTATGCGGAAACTTACTCACTTTCAGAACTTCAACATTTCCTTTCCCTATTCCAGGAAGTCTCCATCGGATATTCGGAACGTACACCGCTTGGTAAGTTAGAAGAAAGAATTTGCCATTGGTTTTTCCTTGCTAAAAAATAATGGATCATCTGAATTCTTTAAGAGAAGAATGCCCACTCACAAAAACCTGTGATTGGAAACCATTGTATCATACAACAGGAACCTATTCTGGATTGTCCATATACGAGTGCCAAACTTGTAAACTGCAAACATTATACCCAAGACCAAATCAAGAAGAACTGTACACACAAGACTATTACCAAGGCAAGGCAGAGTATTCCTACATTGATGAAAGGGAACAAAAACCATTCTTTCGGTACGTCTGGAAAGCGCGGATCCAAAACATCAAACGTTACGTGAAAGCTGGCCATTTTTTAGACATTGGGTCCTCTTTTGGTGGGTTTTTGGAAGTGGCGAAAGAAGAAGGTTATACCATACAGGGAGTGGAAATTTCTGAATATGCGGCAAATTTTGCCAATGCCAATAAGATCCCCACATTCAATGGAAGTTTGTACGAAGCCCAATTCCCGTCAGAACATTTTAGCGTGATCACACTCGTGGAAGTGATAGAACACATTGAAAATCCCAATCGGTTTTTCTTGGAACTCACACGAATCTTAAAACCAGGTGGACTCCTCCTCTTACAAACTGCGAATTTTGAAGGTTGGCAGGCCAAGGAAGAAGGAAGCCATTACCATTATTATATGCCAGGCCATGTCTATTATTACTCCGACACCATTCTAAAAAAGATATTGACTGGCCTTGGATTTGGCAGTTTCGTATCTTACTTTGGTGTGGATTTTCCTTTGATGGCAAAACTGAAAAAAGCACGTGGGTCATTCCAGAATGGGAAAGACTACCTCCACTGGTTTCGGATTTCCTTTTACCATTTTCGATCCAAATGGAAACGGAAAGGATACCCCCTCACATCAAGTTACGTTTTGTACGCTTTTAAAAAATAGGAAACTAATATGAGTGAATCGATGAAACCCCCTCTACTTGTACGTTTGACTACCATACCAGAAGGACCTGGTTGGAAACGAAGGCTCATCATCGGCATTCGCGTTTTGCTCGTCTCTGTACATCGGTTTATGAAAGACGATTGCCTGATCATTGGTTCTAGTCTCGCTTATACTACCATTGTGACATTGATACCAACTCTTACGGTAGCACTTGCTCTCATCACGGTTGCATCAGGAATCCACACTCGACAGGCAGAGATGGTGGATGAAATCAATTCTTATCTCTTACGAAATAATATCCAATTTGATATCACACCTTATTTGGAAACACTTTCCGATATCATATCCACTGCGACTCAAATTGGAGCTGTTGGATTTGTTGTTTTTATTTTTTCAGCAACTGCCGTCTTGCGTTCGTTAGAGAAGGCATTTCATATCATCTGGAACATTGACCTCCACCGTAATTTTATCAATAAATTTGTATTTTATTTTTTTCTCATCTCCTTTGGTCCTTTACTCTTTGTGGTTGGGAAAAATATCACAGACACAATTTCTGATTCTGTGCGTTCGCCACATTTGAAATCCATTGTGGCAACAAAACATGGAGAGATATGGGTTGCAGGAGAAAAAGGAAATATTGGAGCGATGCGGGAACTTAACAAATCCATTTCCTTTATCCCCGAAGCCAGTATCGACTTTGAAAATATGCTCTGCATTGATACTGAATCTGTGGAAACGGGTACTTGCAAAAAACCTAATATCAGAAAAGAGAACTTTTTTCGCATCCGTAGTGTTGGAAATGATCTTTTTACCATCTCAGAAGAAGGAACGTTTTTATATTCCAATGATTTAGGGAACCATTGGAAGGTTCACTCTCTGAAAGGCATTAATGTTTCTGATTTTGGAGCCATTGACTTTGATACACTTTTCATTCTTACACAAGACACACGAACCCTTCGGTATGACTTAGGCAAACCATTCAAAGAAATCAAACGGTTTCATGATGAAGGCATTACACCCATTCGCGTTCGATTTTTTTCTGAGAAAGATGGATTCATTTTGGACCGAGAAGGAAGGTTATGGAAAACAAGCGATGGAGGGACTAGTTTTTTCCCACAGGAAATTTCCCAAAAGCCATTAAATGATATCTCATTTCTCAATCGAAGCATTGGATTTTTGGTAGGAGATAGTGGTGCGATTTTCAAAACCACTGATGGAGGTTATACCTGGACTGACCTAAGCCATAGAAAGTATTCTTATGAACGGGTCTGGGTATTTGTTTCACCGAAGAAACAAGACTATGATATCTTTGTTCTCACATCATTGGGAGACATTCTACTTTCGGAAGATGAAGGTGAAAACTGGTCTGTGGCATACAAAGGAAAAGCAGGTATGATCCTCGACATGCTCTTACTTTCCAAAAAGAAAACTTCAGTGGAAGTAGACCAAAGCTCCAAAGACACAGTTGCGAAAGAAACCTCCTCCCTCTCTTCCATCACAGGAGAGGAGAGTATTGAAATTGAAAACCAAAACGAAGCAGAAAGTCCCAATGAAGGGATGCTTGGCATCATTGGTGTGGGAGAATTTAATAAAATCATTCGAGTCGAAGACAATGGGAGTGGCCAAACCATTTGGAAAAAATACCAAGGTGGGAAACGATTTTTTTCTTTGTATTCGATCTTTCAGATTTTGTTACCTTTGTTATCACTGTGGTTGTTCTTTTTACTCATCTTTAACATCATTCCAAATACCAAGGTACCGATCAAAGCATCCTCGATAGGAGCGGCAGTCACTGGACTGATCCTCATCTTATTCTTTTGGGGGTTTATCAACATCTACCTAACATCATTTACCGAAAAAACGATGTTAGTCTACAAAGCACTTGCTGCCATCCCTATTGCCTTACTTGCGATTTATTCTATCGCGCTCATCATATTGTATGGGGCGGAAGTAACAGCTACCCTTCAATTCCCAGACAGGTATCTGCTTCCAAAACATCCGTTTGATGACATCGATTCTACTTTGTCCTACGAGTTTTATAAAATCTTACAAGTATTAGCCCTCACCTATACCCACCAAGAGAACAAAGGTGAACTCATCAAACTCACGCAACTTCGAAAATCACTGTTATTATCAGAAAAGGAATTATCTCAAATTTTAGATAAGTTGACCGATTCCAAACTCATCCAAATCACAGAAGACAAACGTCTTACTCCCATGAAACTCAAAGAACAAGTGGATTTGGTGTCTGTTTATGAAAGTACATCAAGTTTCAAACTTGGTGCTCCGAAAGAAAGGGCAAGCCTCTCGCCAAAACTTAACGAAAGTCTCTCTAAATTGGAAGATAAATGGAAAGAAGAACTCAAACGTACTTCTTTCTCTGAGTGGGTTTAAAGGTAAGGATTTTTTTTCACGGGCGGAAGGGATTGTGACATCTGTTTGTAAATCTCTTCTGCTAGGCCCATGGATTCATTTTGAGAGATATTTTTTGCATATTCATCGTATAACAGATCTTCAAAGATCTCTTCTGCATACCCACCATCGATGAGTTTTTCTTTGTGGATGGTGTTTTTCATTTCTTTTAACATCATTTTCACAAACACCGATTCAAATTCTACGGATGCATCATATAGTTTTTTACGATAGGGATCGATTGAGATCTCCTCACGAATGTTTTGTGGAACTCGTAAGGAAGAAGAACTCACCTTACCCATAAGTCCCTCATGGGTTTCTAATAAATTCTGAAACTCAGAAACTCCCTCTTTTGGAATTTCATTCCTTTTCGGGTCACCGAGAGTCTTCATTCGATGGAGAATGGATTCATCATGAGAACGGCTAAGCCTACCTGAATAGTCTTGGATTTTGTGAATGTCCATATTATGTCTAGTTATCCTATCGGCAATTTTGGAAATTACTGAATCACAAGTTCTGCTTTGAGCGCGCCCTGTTTTTTTAAGGCTTCTAAAATGGAGATAATATCCTTTGTGGAAGCCCCAACTTTATTTAAGGCACCCACCACATCGGAAACCTGTGTGCTCTCTTTCAAAACAAACACCGATTCCCCCTTGCCTTCCTCTTGGATGGGGAAAAAATAACGGGCCTTGTCCCGATTGGCAATCTGAATGGTGAGACCTTGTTGGGAGATGGCAACTTCATCGATGGCAATGTTTGCTCCCATGACGATGGTCCCTGTTCGTTCATTGATGACAACCCGGGCCACAGGTGAGGAGTTAATGGTAAGGTTTTCCAATTTGGATAAAAAATTGAGATCTAGTTTTGGTGCCCCTGAGACGAGTTCCCCATTGGGACCTGTTGTGTTTGGGGATGTGGGCAAAGGGACAAGGACTTCAGTGGGAGAAACCACTTCGGGTACAACGGAAAGTTCCGAAGTGATGGCATCCACGATTGCACCCATAGTGGTATAATCTTTTTCGAGTAAAGTGAGTTTGACTGATTTCATGATCGGAGCATTGGGAATCGATTTTTCTAAGATCGCACCCATGGGAACAAGGGCCGTATTGGAACCCGATTTTTTATCTGCTCCTCTTTTTTTCTCTTTTCCACCAAACACAAGTATACCGGAGGCAACCGCAATGGTTTCCCCGTTTGCCGCTTTCAGTGGGGATTGTAACAAAACTCCACCTTCAAGAGACCGAGCATCACCAAGGGAAGATACGACGATATCAATTTTATCTCCTTCCTTCAGATTGACAGGAACATTGGCGGTGATAAGAACAGATGCTGTGTTTTTCGCATCCCTTAGGTTCTTCTTGGTATTCACGCCAAGACCACTGAGATAATTTTGTAAGGCTTCTTCTGTGAGAGGGTTTTTGGTATCCCCCGTTCCATTCAGTCCTACCACCAGACCAAATCCTGTGAGTTGGTTTTCTCGCACCGCATCCATTCGCACTAAGTCTTTCAGTCTAGTTTCTACTGAAAAGATGGGAGTGTTTCCCCCTATCAAAAGTAGGAAGATCATGAAAGATTTAAGAAATGCGGAGGAAAGTTTATGTTTCGATAAAAGGGAAACTAGAGAAAGGTTTTCCTTCCGAGTGGGCAAACTTTGTAAATGGTTCATAAAATTACTCACTTTCCCCTAAGAGACGTTTGATATTTTTCAAAATGATTTCTTGTTTTTCTTTGTCTGACAGTTCTGCTTTTTCTGTGACAGATCCATCTGGATTTGTGATCCGCTTCATTTGGATATCAGGATTGTTTAATTCTTTGGGATTTAAAGTGCCTTGGTATTCCACTCTCAAATTGGCAATGAGATCACTTGCGATGAATCGATTTTTATCTAAATCTTCCGGAGATATGGTTCCCGACAAACGTATGTTAACTCTCTCTTCAGACAAATTAAACACTCGGCTTCCTTCGAGTTCCAAGTTTCCTGTTCCAGGATCAACTCCCGTCACTAGAACTGCCATGACTCCCACAACTTTTCCTTGCGATTTGGATTTCCCCACTTTCGATCTCATATAAGTAGAGTTTGCTGTATAATTAGGGAGGTCTGGGACTAATTTTTTATCAGGAACGGTTTTGATATCATTATCGAAGGTCGCTTTGTATTCGGATTCATATTCGACTCGGAGACCATTCTTTAACACTACTTTCACCACAGTACCTGGTTGGATGGTTTTGGGATAAGAATAAGGATCTTTGTCTTTCCATAGGGATTCTGCATGTAAATTAGAAAAGAATTGAATACCAGAAGGTGAACCAACGAATCCAAGGAAGACAAAACAAAGGACGAATGCCAAACAAACACGATACACCAAATTTGCACGAATGGAAATGCAAGAATGAATGAGGAAGTCCATCTTAATGAATTTCAGAATTGTTTTGATTACATTTTTTCTTGAGAACAACATCAATTATCTCTCTTCCAAAAGGCATACACCTTCATTTTGAACGCGAGCTCTGATGGTTTTTTGGGAAGCCAAATTGAGAAGTGGGATCTCTTCGCCACGATTTCCTGAAGCGAGTGCCCTTGTTTTGATCTTTAAAAGTAAATTGCCAACTGTATACACAAGTTCCACTTCTTGTCCACGTTCAATGGTATGAAGGGTTCGCACTTGTTTTTTTTCAATGGCAGTGTCTGGTAAAAATCCATTCAGAGCTGTTTTTCCCACAGGATTTTCGTCTGTATATTCCCTAAGTGAGTCTGCCGAAAAAAAGGACCTAACTTCTACATCTTCATCTGTCAGGATTGTTTTGGATGGGATCTCTCGTTTGGTGAAGTAAGCTTGTTTCTTTTCTTCGATGAGGAATGGAACGGATTCCGAGTGAACCAATTTCCCAGCAAAATAAAAATCCAAGGGAAAAAGACGTTTTCCTGCATGTAAGGATCTTCCCGAATAACGCCAAACAGCTGAGGTTCCTGAAATGATTGGAAAAGAATCTTTTTCGGAACTGATCCGAAACCTTTCCCCAATCTCACCTAAGGAATGTTTACTTGCGCTGTCTAAATCTTTCCATAAAGATTCTTCTAATTCTTTTTTGGTTAGTAAGGCAGTTTTTGGGAGTAAAATTCCTTCTTTACCCATCACAGAAAAGGAAAGAGAGGTGCCCCATTCTTTTGCATACAATGACGTGATCCTTTCGGCAATGGCTTCCGGTTCTAAGACAATGGGCTCTTTTAGATTCAAAAAAACAACAGGATTCCAATTTCCTTTCCAATTGGTAAATTCAGACAAACGTATCTCTCCCGATCCCACAATGGTTTTGGGTTTGAGATACAATCGATTGTCTTCTTTGTTTGCCAAAACTGGTAAACAAAGTACCAAACTAAAAAGAAAAAAAATCCACTGTTTCATTAACGTTTCAGTCCTATCGCCGTCGAAAGCATGTTATCCGAGGTTTGGATGGTTTTGGAATTGGATTCGTAAGCCCTTTGCGCCACAATCATATTCACCATCTCCTCTACGATTTTGACGTTACTCATTTCTAAAAATCCTTGCAGGACACTTCCATACCCTTCTTGGGATGGCATACCAGGGATCTCTTGGCCTGAGGCAACCGTTTCACGGAATAAGTTTTTCCCCACTGCCTGGAGACCTGCTGGGTTCACAAAGCGGTAGAGTTCTAATTGGCCAATCGTTGTCGGACGAATGTCGTTTCCGATTTTAACGGTGACTTCTCCTTCTTCGGAAACCATGAGTGTATTTAAAATCGCATTTTCTGGTAAGATGATGGGAGGTTCGAGTAAATACCCGTTAGAAGTGACCACTTGTTGGTTGGAGTCAATTTTAAAGGACCCATCTCTGGAGTAAGAGAAAGTTCCATCAGGCATTTGGATTTTAAAGAATGCCATCTCACCTGTGAGGGCTAGGTCTAGTTTGTTCCCTGTGGCTTGGAAGGATCCAATTTCGAATAACTTCTGTGTGGCGGCCACTTTCACACCATGACCCACATTCACACCTGTTGGAATTTCGGAAACAGAGGTAGCTGGAGTTCCCGCAAGCACTTGGTGTTGGTACACTAGATCTTCGAAGTCCACACGGTTCTTTTTAAAACCAGTGGTGTTCACGTTGGCAAGGTTGTTTGCCACAGTATCAATGTGGAATTGTTGGGCAATCATCCCGGTAGCACCGGTCCAAAGGGATCGCATCATAAAAAGGCACCTCTACAGCTTCTATCGGTCATCTCCCAAAAAAGCTAAGTGTCTTTTTTCTTCGTTATGTCTTATTTTCCAGTGCTCCCAAATCCACCTGTTCCGCGCTGCGTTGCGTCAAGGCCTGTGACCACTTGGATGGGAAGTTGTGATACGGCTTGGATCACCAATTGGGCCACACGAGTCCCTGGTTTTAACACGAAATCCTCGCCACTCAGATTGAGGAGTGGGATGAGGATCTCACCCCGGTAGTCAGAGTCGATGGTCCCGGGGCTATTGGGCATGATGATTCTGTGTTTTGTGGAAAACCCACTTCGTGGCCGAATTTGCCCTTCGTACCCTTCGGGGATTGCCATGGCTAAACCTGTGGGAACGAGTACCACTTCTCCCTTGGGTAGGAGGAGGTTTTCACTGAGGCAAGCAGAGAGATCCATCCCAGCAGCCCCTGGTGTTTTGTATTCTGGGAGGACGGCTCCCTCTTTTAAGATTTGGATTTGGAGGTAGTTCTCGGGTTCTAACATAAATTCCTTAACATGCGATTCATACGAGCTAAAGCCGAATCGATATTTCCTTCTCAACCGCCAAATTGGACCGGGATTTTGGCAAATTGGCTTTCTGTCATATCTCCTACACAAGACAAATGGACTTTTTCTAAACCAAACATCTCTTTGGCGACATGATTGATTTCC